>NZ_JBEZEL010000023.1:0-142867 GCF_040648855.1 Streptosporangium sp. NPDC049078 | reverse complement strand
GGAGCGCCGATGATGGGAAGGTTACTTTTCCCAAGGATGGGCTTGATGTCCGTCAGGGGAGTGGGGCGTGGGGGACTGTGCACGCCGACAGGGCCGATCTCAACGGCGTGAACACTGAGTGGGTGCAGGGGCGGAGCGCCGATGATGGGAAGGTTACTTTTCCCAAGGATGGGCTTGATGTCCGTCAGGGGAGTGGGGCGTGGGGGACTGTGCACGCCGACAGGGCCGACCTCAACGGCATCAACACTGAGTGGGTGCAGGGGCGGAGCGCTGACGATGGGAAGGTTACTTTTCCCAAGGATGGGCTTGATGTCCGTCAGGGGAGTGGGGCGTGGGGGACTGTGCACGCCGACAAGGCCGACCTCAACGGCATCAACACCGAGTGGGTGCAGGGGCGGAGCGCCGACGACGGATGGATCAGCTTCCCCAAGGACGGGCTGAACGTGCGCAAGGGGGCCGGACAAACCTGGGGAACCGTGTTCGCTGACAAAGCCGACGTGAACAGCGTGACCACCAGCCAAGTCAACGGAGCAGGCGAGGGCAGGGGATACATCCAGTTCTTGGAACAGGACAAGGGCGTGCGGATATTCGGTGGCGTGTCCGCCGGCTGGATACGGGGACTTAATGATGACGAGGCATGGATTCGCTTCAACAACAAGGGCATATGGGTGCTCAAGAACCAGAACGGCGAGCGCGCGAGCGCGAACGTGGATTGCGCCACGGTCAATGAGCGGCCTACATGATCACGGTGTGATCAGCACTGTCGACGGGTGACAGGCACTCGCCGACGTCGAAGACCACAGCGCGGATCATGATACGAGCCTATTGGAGTTCCAGGTGTGTCGGTCGGTTCACCATTGGTCACGACGGATCGACCGGCCGGTAAGGAGCCTGGACAATTGCCTGACATGATGGGGATTTCCGGCTTCGAGCCGACCTTTCTCGTCGGACTCGAAGCCGTCCGTGAGCGACACGGGCCAGGTCTGGCCACACTTGGTGGCCGACGTCTGACGGGATTCGCGCTCGTGCGTTTTGTCGAGGACGGGGACTGGTACGCCGATTGCCCGATCGTCCTGGACTTCGACGGTGTCCAGGTCGAGATCTGCCACTCGAAGCTCGATGAGCTCTCGATCGGCTGGAACAGCATCGACACGACGGTCGCCATCAGTGGCTGGGAGTGGTTCGAGCTCACCCCGGTGTGGTCCAGCGCCGACGAGCGGCTTGAGCCGTTCGTCGGCCTGGAACTGCGCGAAGTCGCTCTGCTCGAGTGGCGGCCGTCATCATGTCATGACCTGGCGGACGGCACCCTCGCTGTGGAGTTCGCCTTCGATGCCGGTCGTTTCCACATCGCCAACGCTCTTGATGAGAACGGCATCGATGTCGGCGATGCCCATCCGGAATTCGTGCGGCACCGATTGGTATCTGACGCGTAGCCCTCCCAAGAGAGGTGCCCGGACCAAGGGGTAGGACCCTGCCGGCTGCGTGGCGGGAATGATCACTCTTGAGAGTGAGGGCAGCGGGCGGACGGATCCGGATAATGGGCGGATGTTTGCGGCGGGCCGGACCGACAGGGTGGTTGACGGGGCGCTCGCGGCGAGCGTGGTCCTGGCCACGGTGATGCCGCTTGTTCTGCCCGATCCCGATCCGTGGTGGATCATCGGGCTGGGGCTGCTGGCGTCGGTGCCGGTGGTGTGGCGCAGGCGGGCGCCGATGGTGGTGGCGGTGGTGGTCGGGGCGGCGATGTCGGTGTTGGTGACATGGGAGAAGCCGTTGCTGCCCTTCGGGCCGCTGCTGGCCGTCTACACGATCGCCGACCTGAGTCCCACGTGGAAGAGGCTGGCCGCGATTCCGGCGATCGTGGCGACGGTGGGGACCTCGTTGGTGCTGCCGGGGGAGAACGACGAGACCTTCCGGCTGGTGGGGACCGCCTTCGTGGCCGCCTACGCGCTGGGCACCAGTGTCCGGGCGAGCCGTTCGCGAGCCGCCGAGCTGACCGAGCGGGCGCGGCGGCTGGAGCAGGAGCACATCGCGGCGGCGGCCGAGGAACGCACTCGGATCGCGCGCGACATGCATGACATCATCACCCACTCCGTTGGGCTGATGGTGGTCCAGGCCGAGGCCGGGCCGGTGGTGGTGCGCGGCGACCCGGACAGGGCCGAAGCGGTTTTCGACGCGATCGCCGACATGGGGAGAGGTGCGCTGGCCGAGCTCCGGGGGGTGCTCAACACGCTGCGGACCCCTGGCGAAGGCGGTGGACCGGTGTGCGGCCATGACGGCGACGGCGGATCGGTGTGCGGCCATGCCAACGATGGCGGGCCGGTGTGTGGTCATGACGACGAGCGTCTGAGCGAGGCGCTGTTCCAGCCGCGTCTGGCCAACCTCCCGGCGCTGCTCGACCGCAGCGGTCTCGATGTGGTGAGTACGACCGCCGGTATCCCGCGCCCGGTCGCCGAGAGCGTTGAGGCGGCCGTCTACCGGATCGTTCAGGAGGCGCTCACCAACGTGCGCAAGCACGCCGGTACGAGTGCCGTACGCCTCGCTCTGACCTGGGGGGAGCGCCTGACGGTGGAGATCGCCGACAACGGGCGAGGGCCGGGCGAGCGCGGCGGGTACGGGCTGGCCGGGATGCGGGAACGGGCGGCGGCGTGCGGCGGGACGCTCAGGGCCGAGGCTGGGCGGGACGGGGGGTTCACGGTGAGAGCCGAATTTCCGCTTGAATAGCCCGCATGTTGCGGGTGCTCATCGCCGACGACCAGGACCTCTTCCGCGCGGCGTTCGGGCTGATCCTGGGGGCGCAGCCGGACATGGAGGTGGTCGGCGAGGCCGCCGACGGCGAGGAGGCGATCGCCGCGGCCAGGCGGCTCCGGCCGGACGTGGTCCTGATGGACGTGCGCATGCCGGGTAGGAACGGCATCGAGGCGACCAGGGAGATCTGCGCCACCACCGCCGCGAAGGTGCTCGTGTTGACCATGTTCGATCTCGACGAGTACGTCTACGACGCGGTCCGGGCGGGGGCGAGCGGTTTCCTGCTGAAGGACATCCGGCGCGACGAGCTGGCCCACGCCGTCCGTACCGTCGCCTCGGGTGAGGCCCTGCTGGCTCCGGCGGCGACCAGGAGGCTGCTTGAGGACCTGGTGCGCAGACCCGCCCACGGCGTCGCCCCCCGGCTGACGGCCAGGCTGGACGCGCTGACCGAACGTGAGCGCGAGACGCTGAGGCTGGTCGCGCACGGCCTGTCGAACGCGGAGATCGCCGCCGCGCTCGTGGTCACCGAGCACACGGTCAAGACACACGTCAGCCGCATGCTCACCAAGCTGGACCTGCGGGACCGGGTCCAGGCCGTGGTGCTCGCCTACGAGTCCGGGCTGGTGGTCGCCGGCAGGAGTGACAACGGAGATCACACCCGCGAGTGACGCGCCCGCGGGGTGGGGGAAAGCACGATCATCGGCATGGAACGCATCCTGCTCACCCTCGCCTCCGCCGTTCTGACGCACTTCGGCACCGGTCTCCACCCTGTCTGGTGGCTCACCTGGCTCGCGCCGCTCCCTGTCCTGTTCCTGGCGCGCCGGGCGGGCGGGGGTACGGCTTTCGTCGCGGGGACGCTGGTCTGGCTCGTCGGCCAGGCGCGGATGTGGCCGTACTTCACCGGACCCCTTGAAATGCCACCCGCTCTGGCCGCCGCCTTCATCGTCGGCCCCGCGCTCTGTTACGGCTTGGGCGTGCTGCTCTTCCGCACCCTGATCGTGCGCGGCAGGCCGCTCCTGGCGGCGTCGGCCGTACCGGCCGTCTGGGTCACCGCCGAGTACGGCATGAGCCTCGCCGCGCCGCACGGGGCCTGGTGGAGCCTGGCGTACACGCAGGCCGACGTCCTGCCCGTGCTGCAGACCGCCTCGGTCACCGGGGTCTGGGGCATCACCTTCCTCCTGCTGTTCGTGCCCGCCTCCGTCGCGGTCCTGCGGCCACGCGCGGCGATGGTCTCGGGTGTGCTGGTCGCGCTCACGCTCGGCCACGGTCTCGTACGGCTCGCGACGCCCGCCGACACCGGGGGGCGGAAGGTCGCGCTGGTCGCGACGGACGACTCCGAGCAGCTCGTCCGCCGGTACGGCGAGGCCGTGGACGCCGCGGTGGCCCGCGGGGCGGAGATCGTGGTGCTGCCCGAGAAGGTTTTCAAGACCGTCGACCTGCCGTTCGCCCGTCCGGGCGTGGAGGTGGTCGCGGGGATCGCCATGGAGACCAACAGCGCGGTGAGCTACCCCTCCGGCGTGCGCTACGACAAGCACCACCTGATCCCCGGGGTGGAGCGCCAATTCCGGCCCGGCACCGGCCTGGCCTTCCTCGACGGCAATCGGCTCGGCCTCATCATCTGTAAGGATTTGGACTTCCCCGGCCTGGTCAGGGAGTACAGCAAGGCCGGGGTCGCCGCCCTGCTCGCGCCGGCCTGGGACTTCGGCGAGGACGCGCGGCTGCACAGCCGCATGGCGGTGCTGCGCGGTGTGGAGAGCGGCCTGGCGGTGGCCCGCGCCGCACGCGGGGGATGGCTCACGGTCAGCGACGGCCGCGGCCGGATCCTCGCCGAGCGGCACACCGGCACGACGGGCATGACCACGGTCATGGCCACCCTGCCTCAGGAGGGTTCGGCCACCCTCTACACCGTCCTGGGAGACTGGGCCGCATGGGCCTCGGCAGGATTGCTGCTGCTCGCACTCGGTGCGTCGGCCCGGACGAATTCGTGAAGTCGGAACGCCCTCTTTCGTGCCTCCGTTCTAGTGATCGTCGCAACACCCCGGCTTGAAGGGGGTGCGATCTTGCTCTGGCAGGTAGGGGCTGAAATGGTCGGCGACGATCCCCGCGATCGTGGCGGCGTCGCGGGAACCGTCGACTTCGATGACGCGGATGCCGAGCCGGTGGGCGGTGCGGACGGCGTCCTCCGCGACGAGGCGGTCCCGGGTGAGGCGGTTGGCCTGTGCGCGGGCCGGATCGCTGACGCGGTGCCCGAGCGAGGTGGCGCGCGGTAGTTCCTGGGACTGGTGCCGGCGGAACTCCGCTGTGGGCACCATGACGACCATCCGGCGTGGTGAGTCGATGATGGGGGCGACGAGTTCAGGGCGGAGTCCCCAGCCCTCGGCGATGATCGGGTGGCCTGAGACGAGCGCGCGCAGGTCGTCCAGGGCCCATTCGAACCGGTCGGGGAAACCGGCCAGGGTCATGGCGGCCATCTCCTCCGGGGTGGTGTGGACCCACATCTTGTCCGGGTCGGGCTCGGTGGTGGGCTCGCCGAGGGCGACGCGACGGGCGATCCGGCGATCGTTGTGACCGCGGGCGTCCTGGTGGTCGTAGTGGTAGACGGTGATGCGATATCGGACGGCCAGGAGCCGGGCCACGGTCGACTTTCCGGCCCATTGGCCACCGCCGATCCACAGTGCGCGGCGCAACGTGCCGAAGGGATCCCGGACTTCGCTGTCCGCAGGGGAGTCGTGGCTGGTCATCCGGTGTCCTCCTATGGTGAGGTACGGCGGCGTGGTCGGCACGGTCGGCGTCGACAACCTCATGTCACTCGCCCACGCGGACATGTTCCTGCCGATTGCCGGGTCGGGGAGGTCGTCGGGTATAGGTAAAGTCATGATCTACCTGAGACGTGCAGCGCACACCGCCGTACTCACCTTCGTGCTCGTTCCGATCACCGCCGTTCTCACCACCCCGCAGGCGGCGGCCGAACCGCGTAAACGATCACAGGCGGAGTCCGCGGCCCTCGCCCGGCGCATGCTGGCTCAGCTCAAGGTCGCCAGGCCGCTGTCCATCCGGGGCTACAGCCGCGAGCGGTTCCACTCCCGATCGGCGGCGTACCGCAAGGGCAGGTGCAACACGCGGGAGCTGGTCCTGGCCCGCGACGGGCGGAACGTGCGCCGCGACGCGGCCTGCCACCCGGTCAAGGGGCGCTGGTACAGCCCGTACGACGGCAAGTGGTTGAAGAGCGAGAAGTACGTGGACGTCGACCACCTGGTGCCGCTCGCCTACGCCTGGCGTTCTGGCGCCAAGCGATGGAGTCAGGCCAAGCGGCGCGCGTTCGCCAACGACCTGGTCCGCCCCGAACTGCTCACCGTCAGCCACTCCGCCAACATCGCCAAGGGCGGCAAAGGTCCGCAGAGCTGGCGCCCGCAACGTCGCGCCCACTGGTGTCAGTACGCGACCTCGTGGATCACGGTGAAGCGCCACTATCGGCTCTTCGTGACCCGCAAGGAGAAGGTGGCCCTGCTCAACATGCTCCGCACCTGCTGAGGTCGGCGTTCGCCGGGGCCACCTTCACGTCGAGACCGTCGTCAGACGGCCGTGCGCGACCACTGCTGGTTGGTGCCGCTGTTGCACGGATACTGCTTGAGGATCACGCCGTCCGCGGTCGATGCGGCGGGCACGTCCACGCATTTGTTGCTGTGTCGTGCCCGGAGCTGGAAGTAGGTGCCGTTGCTGACCATCTGGAAGTGCTGGTTGTTGCCGAGGCCGCAGGTGTACTGGACGAGCTCGGCGCCGTCGGCGGTCGAGGCGCCCACCACGTCAAGACACTTTCCGCTGTGGCGGCTGACGATGCGCCAGTAGCCGCTGCCGACGTCCTGGAACTGCCACTGCTGCCACGCGTTGCCGTTGTAGGTGTACTGGCCGACGCGCGCACTGTCGTTGGTGCTCGCTCCTTGGACGTCCATGGCCTTGCCGCTGTGGCGCGCGTTGATCCTGTAGGTCACCGTCGGAGGAGGGGTGACGTCGCCGACGGCGTCGCCCCAGGCGTACCGGACCCGGTTGGCGCCGTGGCCGTTGCGGACGGTCACGCTGAGGTTGGTGCCGCTGCCGCCCATGACGTACATCGAGTACCAGTCGTAGCCGATGGTGCCCGGCTTGCCGCCGAGGGCGGGCCAGTAGGTGCCGCCCATCTGGTTGTCCCGCATGACCTGGGCCATGGCGCGGAGGTAGCGCACGAAGTTGTCGGTGCTGGTCGGGTCGGCGTAGTTGAGGCCGGTGGACATCGGCGCGCCGAACTCGGTCGCCACCGCGCGGTGGGCGCAGTTGCCCAGACGTGTCTGGATGTGGCTCCGGAACTCGTCGTAGGTCATCGGGCCGTAGAAGAAGGCGTAGTAGTGGAAGGACAGCAGCGTCGAGTTGAAGCGGCTGTCGTTGCAGATGTCCCGCAGGTCCTGGCTGAAGCCGGTGCCGCCGATGAGCACCCGGCCGGGCACCGCCGAGGTGTGATAGCCGAGCCAGTTCGCCGCGACGTTGCGCCACTCCGTCGACGAGTAGCCGTGCGGCTCGTTCATCGGCTCGAAGTAGACGTTGCTGTTCGAGCCGTACGTGTTGATCACGCTGGACCACATCGTGTTCCATGCGGCGAGGTTCGTGATCCTGCCGCCTGAGGCGGCGCCGTCCTCCCAGTAGGCGAGGATGACCTTGAATCCGCGTTCGGCGGCGGCGTCGATGGCGCCGCGGTAGGAGTTCCACCAGGTCGTGTTGGCCACGGTGTGAGTGTTGATGGGCAACCGGATGGTGTTGATGCCCATGATGTATTCCATGTGGTCGTAGAGCGAGTTGGCCTTCGCGCGAACCGTCGCGTTGCTGTCGGACTGGCTCAGTCCCTGCACGACGAGCGTGCCGGTGCTGAAGTTGTCACCCAGTACGGCCCAGTTCATGCCTCGGAACTGGCTGGTGGCGGCATTGGCCGACGGTGCGGAGACGACGAGGCTGGTCGCCGCGGTGAGCGCGGTCACCACGAGGGTGATCAGTAATCGGCGCAACGACCGAATGCGCCGCGAGGATCCTGACGAGTAACCATCAGACGCCATGATCAGTGCCATGAATGTCCAATCACTGGAGGGGGAGGGACGCCGCGGGTGTCCTTCCCGGGAATCAGTAAGGAGACGGAGAGGGGCGACATCACAGCTGCGCGCTCACGGCTGGGCTCAGAGGTAAGGGGGCGTATCGGCGGACGCACGGAGAATTGTTAGCGATAACATCTCTGCGCGCATCTCGTCCCTGTGGGCTTGGCGGTGGGGGGATTGGACCTCGATGAAGGCCCGACGATCGGGTCGCATTCGTGTTTCTATTGCATTTCCGCAAAGTGTCAGGGTTCGCAAGGTGGGATGTCAATATCTCGTTATCAGAAATTCGTCCCCATACGGTCGACATTCCGAGGCGGTGGCGATGCCGGTCTCCGGGCCGGAGGCGGCCATATCGCCTGTTCAGCCCTCTTCGGTGCCTGGCGGCCGGAATCTCCGTGGCCCCTCACGACGAGGAGGCCCTCGTCGTCGGGACGGCCACCACACGACCGGCGAAGCTCGGGCACCACCGCCTGGGAACGCATCGCGGAGTCCGGCGGGGCGCCCGAGCGGCCGTTACAGCCTCAAGATCACCGGAGTCCGCCGGCGAAGTGGGACGGGCATACTGTCGGCCATGGCTTCTCTTGTGCACCACGTGAGCATCGACTGTGCGGACACCTACCGGCTCGGAACCTTCTGGGCCGAGGTGCTGAACACCAAGATCGGCGAAGACGACCACCCCGGTGACCCCGAGGCACTGGTCGAGACGGAGGGCGTCTCGATCCTGTTCATCGCCGTCCCCGAGGGCAAGACGGTCAAGAACCGGATCCACTTCGACATCCAGCCCACCGACCGCACTCGCGACGAGGAGGTCGAGCGCCTGCTCTCCCTCGGTGCCACCCTGGTCGCCGACCGCCGCCGTCCCGACGGCACCGGCTGGGTCACCCTCGCCGACATCGAGGGCAACGAGTTCTGCGTCGAGCGCAGCGCCGCCGAGCGTGCCGCCACCGCGTCCTGACTCGGGGACAGCCCGTCACTCCCGGGTGGTGATCTCCTTCGCGGTGGCGAGGAGGCGTTTGGCGGTGTGCTCGACGTCCAGGTCGACCATCGACACGATGCCGAGGCTCGCCTCGAGTGAGCGTCCCTCGCCGTCGTAGAGCGGCACGGCGATGCCGACCGCGCCCGGTGTCAGGTTTCCGCGTGAGATCGCGTATCCGCACTTCCGCGCCTCGACGACCGCGGCCGGGTCGTCGGCCCTGGGCGGCCGGGCGAGCATGATGGCGAGGCCGCTCGCCCCCTGGTCGAGCGGGTGCCGGGCACCGCTGCGCTGGGACAGATGGAAGATCGCGTCGGACGGCTCGACGACCGCCAGCACCACGGCGTCGGCCCCCTCCGACATGACGCACTGCGTGGTGACGCCGAGCTCTTCGGCCAGCGTGCGCAGGTAGGGGATGACCGCGCGCTGGAGCTGCGGGTTGGCCTGCCGGGCGAGCTGGATCACGCCCAGCCCGAGCCGGTAGCGCCCCGAACTGCCCTCGGCGGCGAGGCGGTGACTGCGGAGCGTGGTGAGCAGCCGATAGACGGCCTGCCGGTGCATGCCCAGCGCCGTGGCCAGCTCCGCGACGGTCATGTCGCGATCTTCCGCGGCGAGCAACTCCAATAGCCTCAGGCCGCGATCCAAGGTCTGGGATCCGTTGCCCTGACCGGCGCCGTCTCCGGCGCGATCTCCAGCGCTCACGCCGAGCCACCTCCACCGCTGTCGGTTTTCCTAATGCGCACTGTATCTATATTGAACAAAGCCGATGTCACTTGTCGCATGAGAGTCAACTTATGACGGTCCGATCGGCTGCGGCATTACGTCCGGCTATCCGGCCGAACGCGAGACATTCGGCGATACTGCCGCCACCTGTCGGATAAAGCAGTCCGTGTATTGATCCTAGCTCACCGGCGGAGTAGAGATTGTCTATCGAACCTCCGCGAATCGCGGCCACGCGTGCTTTCGCGTCGCGGCGCGGACCGCCGACCGTATGCGAGCCGCCCGGCCATAGCGGAACCGCGAAATAGCGGTCGCCGCCGAGCGGGGTCAGCGTGACGGGGTCGCGGCCGAAGTCGGCGTCGACGCCCGCCGCGCAGTGCTGGTTGTAGCGGGAGACCGTCTGTTCGAGCACGACCGGATCAAGCCCGCAGGATCGGGCCAGATCAGGGATTGACCTGGCCGAATGGATCCAGCCACGCCGCAGTTCCGCCTCGTTGTCCGCACTCCAGGCGTAGTCTCGCACCGGTCCGGCGGGGCCCGAGTAGGTCGGGACCAGCGTCGCCCGCTCGAAACGGGCTTGATCGAATATCCACCACGTCGGAATCCTCGGGTAAGTGAGCTGATCGGCGTCCATCGCCAAAAGCGCCAGATGGGCGGCGTGCTGCTTTCCCGGTTCGCGGATGAATCGCCGGCCCGACCCGTCGACGAAGATCGAACCCGGTGCGGGCTCGCCCTCGGCCGGTCCGAACCGGCCTGATCCCCACAGATCGACGGCCGTTCCCCCGGTGTATCCGTCGCCGGGGAATCTCGCTACGAAATGCCCTGGCCAAACATTCATGTGCCACAGTTCGGCGCCGATTTCCGTCGCCATGACGATGCCGTCCCCGGTGTTGTGCTCGGTGCCGTAGAAATGCACCGGAGTGACCGGAAGGTAGTGCGTTTTGAGCCGTTCATCGGCCTCGTAGCCGCCGACCGCGAGCACGACGCCGCGGCGTACGCCGATCCGTCGGACCCCGTCGGCGCCGTCGGTCTCCACCCCGACGACCGCGCCTCGCGCGTCGGTGAGCAGCCACCTGGCCGCCGTCGCGTACCGGACCTCGATCCCGCGCTCGGTGACCAGG
Source organism: Streptosporangium sp. NPDC049078 (assembly GCF_040648855.1). Classification (NCBI taxonomy): domain Bacteria; kingdom Bacillati; phylum Actinomycetota; class Actinomycetes; order Streptosporangiales; family Streptosporangiaceae; genus Streptosporangium; species Streptosporangium sp. NPDC049078. The sequence goes on along the minus strand of NZ_JBEZEL010000023.1, from coordinate 132,194 downwards.
CTCCGCAGGAAGCCGTGCATCGGGCAGCCGGTGTAGCCGTCGGGCCCGCTCGTGGGCTGCGCCTTGTAGACGCGGATCGACTCGTGGCCGGGCAGGGTGGGGTGCTCGCCGCGGATGTCCAGTTTGAGGTACTTGCCGCCGTGCCGGTCGAGCCAGGCCGGGGTGGCCGCCGTCTCCTCCGCCCAGGTGCGGATCAGGTCGGGGTCGATCGTGGCCAGCTCGCCGTTGACCGCGTACAGCGCGGACAGATATTCGACCGCGCCGTCGACGTCCTCGGGCACGAGGAAGAAGCCGGCGGCGTAGCGGCTGTTGGGCCGGTGGTCGTCGGCCGGTTGCTTCTCGATGACGAGCACTTCCGCGCCCTCGTCGTGGGCGGTCACCGCGGCGACCGCGCCGGCGTCGCCCAGACCGAGTACGACGACGTCGACGGTTCGATCAAAGGGACCGGTGTGCTGCATCGCGACCTCCTTGGCCGGGGGCTGTCGTCACGACTGTCCGGTGAGTCCGAACAGCTTGGCCGCGTTCTCCTTGAGGATCTTCGGGCGGATCTCGTCCCGGATGTCGATCTTGGCGAAGTCGGCCAGCCAGCGCTCCGGAGTGATCATCGGGAAGTCCGACCCGAAGAGCACCTTGTCCTTGAGCAGCGTGTTCGCGTACTGCACCAGCTGGGGCGGGAAGTATTTCGGCGACCACCCTGACAGGTCGATGTAGACCTTCGGCTTGTGCATGGCGACCGAGAGCGCCTCGTCCTGCCAGGGGAACGACGGGTGCGCGAGGATGATCTGCAGGTCGGGGAAGTCGGCGGCCACGTCGTCGACGTGCATCGGGTTGGAGTACTTCAGCCGCAGCCCGCCGCCGCCCGGGGTGCCCGCGCCCGCGCCGGTCTGGCCGGTGTGGAACAGCGCGGTGAGCCGGTGCTCGGCGATGACCTCGTAGAGCGGGTAGGCCATCCGGTCGTTCGGGAAGAAGCCCTGCGTGGTCGGATGGAACTTGAATCCGCGGACGCCGTACTCCTCGATCAGCCGCCTGGCGGCCCGCACGCCCGCCGCGCCCCGATGCGGATCGACGCTCGCGAACGGGATGAGCACGTCGCCGTGCAGTGCCGCCTGCTCGGCGATCTCCTCGTTGGTGGGCGTCTGCTCCCGGCCGCTGACGTGCATCGAGTCGACGCCGAAGACGATCGCCGCCATGTTCCGCTCGCGGTAGTACTCGGCGATCATGGGGACGGTGAACCTCTTGACCGCACCGGCCTTGAAGTAGTCGGCCATCGCCGCGAAGTTGTCGTTTCCCGGCTTCGGCGCCTCGTGGACGGAGAGCTGCACGTGGGTGTGCACGTCGATCGCGTCGAGCGCGGCGATGTCCATCACGTCACCTCACCTCACCTTCGTCGGAGATGACCGCGGTGGAGATGCCTGACATGTCCGTCACGTCGCCTCACCTTCGTCGGAGATGACCGCGGTGGTCTTCATCACGTCGCCTCGCCCTCGTCGGTGACGATCGCGGTGGCGGTGCCGGACAGCACCTCCACGCCCGCCGCGTTCACCGCCGAGACGGTGAGCTCGGCGCGTCGCTGCCCGTCAACGGTGTCCACCGAGGTCACGGTCGCCGTCGCGGTGATCGTGTCGCCGGGCCAGACGGGCGCCTTGAACCGGGCCCGGTAGCGCCGGATGTTCTCGTGCCCGAACCAGTCGGTCAGCACGCGGCCGGCCAGGCCCATGGTGAGCATCCCGTGCGCCATGACGGTCGGGTTGCCGGCGATCCGGGTGGCGAACGGCTCGTCGGTGTGCAGCGGGTTGAAGTCGCCACCGGCACCGGCGTACATCACGATCTGCGTCCGCTTGAGGTCCGTCACGACGACCCGGCGCACCTCCTGGTCGGTGGTCACGGTCATCGGCCCGCCTCCGGGGTGTCGTCGGTCTTGGGGGTGACCGTAACGGAGACCGTGGTCGAGCGGGCGACCAGCTCTTCCTCGGCGTCGAAGAAGTCGACGTGCCGCTCGGCGAAGTTGAGCACGCCCTTCCCGCCGGTCTTCTGCCAGGTCTTTCCCTCCCGCTTGCGGGCCGTCAGCGTCTCGCCGATCCGGAGCGGGCGGAAGTACTCGAACTCCTGCTCGGCGTGCAGGCCGCCTCCTCCGCCGGACGACACGCCGGGCCCGGACCCGGAGCCGTTCCAGGGCCGGTCGGGACGCATCCGCAGCCCCCAGTCCGGATCGAACTGGGCGAAGGCGATCGGGAAGGTGGGCGGGACCACGTCGGCGTCCTCGCCCAGGGCGCGGGCGAAGGCCCGCACATGGCCCTGTTCGATCGGGAACGGTATGCCGGTCACGAGGCTGTCTCCTCTGCTTGCAGGTGGCGGGTCGCCACGTCACGGGCCGACGCGCGGTTGATCTTTCCGGCCGGGCTCCGGGGGAGCGAGTCCACCCTGACGATCCGGCGCGGGCGCTTGTAACCGGCGAGCCGCTCGGCCACGTGCCTGCTCAGTGTCTCGTCCTCGATGTCGCCGAGCGCGCTCGCCGGGGCGACGACGGCGGTCACGATCTGGCCCCAGCGGGGGTCGGGAACGCCGACGACGACGGCGTCGGTGATCTTCGGGTGGGTGAGCAGCGCCTCTTCGACCTCCTCGGGGAAGACCTTCTCTCCCCCGGTGTTGATCACGCCGTCGCCCCGGCCGAGCAGGATCAGCCTGCCGTCGGCGTCCAGCGAGGCGAGGTCACCGGGCGCCGAGTAGCGGACGCCGTCGATGACCCGCCAGACCCGCGCCGTCCGGTCCGGGTCCTTGAGGTACCCGACCGGCTGGGGTCCGGCGCTGGCCAGGATGCCGATCTGTCCGGTGCCCGGGGTGATGTCCTCGTCGTTCTCGTCGAGCACCCGGGCGACGGGGGCGAGGGTGAACCGCCCGTCCACCAGGTCGGCCTCCGAGCGAGCCAGGGCCATCCCGAAGGGGCCGCCCTCCGAGGCCGAGATGTTGTCGATCAGGGTGAGGTCGCCGCCGTGCCGCAGCAGTTCCCGCTTGACGCCGACGCTCCACACGACGCCGGAGCTGGTCATCTTGCGCAGGCTGCCGATGTCGTACGGCGTGCCCGCGCTCTGGGCGGCGGCGAGGGAGTCCACCAGCGGGCGGCCGAACGCGTCGCCGACGATGACCATCTCGGTGACCGCGTTCTGCTGCACGGTCCGCCACACCTCGTCCGCGTCGAGGGATTTGGAGGTGCAGAAGCAGATCGTGCCGCCGCCGTACAGGGAGCGCAGTGTCTGCAGCAGGCCGGTGCCGTGGATGAGCGGCGACATCGGCAGCACGACGGGGGCGGTGAACCTCTCGTGCAGCTCGCGCACCCGCGCCCGCACGTCGTCCGGTGTCTTCGGCGCGTCCATACCGTGCTGGCGGAAGACCGACGCGATGATGCCCAGCAGCCCGTCACGGTCCCAGACGACGCCCTTGGGCCGGCCGGTCGTGCCGCCGGTGAGCAGGATGATGCCGTGCGGCGAGTCGGTGTCCGTCTCCCGGTGGACCGGGCCGTGCTCGGCCGCCCACTCGAAGGACAGCGCCGGTGCGGGCGGCTCGCCGTCCGATCCGACCTCCATGAGCAGGTTCAGCCCGGGAAGGTCGTCCATCCGCCGGACCTGGTCGGCCAGGCCGGTGTCGTAGACGAAGGCGACCGCGTCGGTGTAGTCGAGCACGTAGTGCAGCTCTGGGGCGAGATAGCGGTAGTTGATGTTGACCGGCTGCGCGCCCAGCTTGAACGCGGCGAGGATGGTCTCCAGGTACGCGAACGAGTTGTACAGGGAGATCGCGACGGTCGAGCCGACGCCGACCCCGCGTTCCGACAGCACCCCGGCCAGGCGGGCGGCGCGGGCCTCCAGCTCGGTGTAGCCGATCGACCGGTCGCCCTGGATCATCGCGGGCCGATCCCCCGCGGCCTCCGCCGCGGCGCGCAGAGCCGTGGCGATGCTCATCTTCCGCTCGGTGAAGGAGCCGGTGAGGGAGCCGACGGGCGAGTCGGCGAGGGAGTCGGCCGGGGAGGAGGTGGGGATGGGATCAGGCAAGGTGGCCTCCGATTCGGGTGTGACCGCGTAGCAGATCGCGCGAGATGATGAGCCGCTGCACCTCGTCGGTGCCTTCGAAGATGCGCATCGCCCGGACGGCGCGATACCAGCCTTCGAGGGGAAGCTCCTTGGTGTAGCCCATTCCGCCGTGGATCTGCAGTGCCCGGTCCACGACGCGGCCGACCATCGCGGTGCAGAAGAGCTTCGCCATCGCCGACGCGTGTCTGGCGTCGGCCCCCCGGTCGACGTCCCAGGCGGCCCGGAGGGCGAGCCATCGGGCCGCTTCGAGCTCGGTCTCCGAGTCGGCGATCATCCACTGGATCGCCTGGTTCCTGCCGATCTTGCGGCCGAAGGTCTCGCGCAGGCCGGCGTAGTCCACCGCCATCGTCAGGCAGCGCTCGGCGATGCCGACGCAGTGCGCGGAGATCACGTAGCGTCCCTTGCCGACCCAGCGCATGGCGAGCTGGAAGCCGCCGCCGACCTCGCCGAGGACCTTGCCGGCCGGCACCCGTACGTCGTCGAAGGAGAGCGAGGCGGGCTGGTGCCAGCTGCCCATCGTGCTGATGGGCGAGGAGGTCCAGCCCGCCTCCCGGTCGACGAGGAACGCGGTCGCCCCGTGGTGGGCGCCCTTGTCCCGGTCGGTGAGCGCGATGACGATCGCGTAGTCGGCGTCGTGGCCGTTGCTGATGAAGGTCTTCTCGCCGCTGATCAGCCAGTCGTCGCCGTCCCGCCGCGCGTACGTGCTGATCGCCCCGGCGTCCGATCCCGCGCCCGGCTCGGTCAGCGCGAAGCAGCCGAGGCGCTCGCCCTCGATCGTCGGCTTCAGGTACTCCTCCTGCTGGGCGGCGTCCGCGCCGTACAGGATGTTGTCGGCCTCCCCGCCGAAGCGGAAGGGCACGCAGGTCTTCGCGAGCTCGATGTGGATCAGCGACTGGGTGACCGCGGGGAGCGCCATCCCGCCGTACTCCTCGGGTGTGCTGAGCCCCCAGAAGCCGAACTCGCGCGCCTTGGCCCGCAGCCGGCGCTCCTCGTCCCTCGGCAGCCTGGCGCCGCCCTCGCGCACCAGCCTGAGGAAGTCCTCCTCGAGCGGGAGGAGCTCCTTGGCGACGAAGGCGCGCACGGTGTCGCGGATGTCCCGCTGTTCGTCGCTCAGCTCGAAGTCCATCGGGTCTCCTTCGGTACGCGGGTCATCGGGCCCGAGGCGGCAGGTCGTGGGCGCGTACGTTGGAGATCATCGCGGCGTCCATCATCCAGGTGTGGGCCCGCAGCGGATCCGCCACGATCTCCGACATCTGGAGCTGGAACCTGCGCCGCTCGGACTCGTCCTGCTCGGCCATCGCGGTGGTCGTGCGGTGGGTGATCTCCTGCACCGCCTCGACCGCGGCCTTGCGCCTGCGGTGCGCCCAGGCGTCCAGCACGTCCGGGGCGGCCTCGCCGCGGAGCACCGCGCTGAGCTGGACGGACAGGTCGAACGCGTCGTGGATGCCGCCGTTGAGCCCCATGCCGCCCATGGGGCTGTTGACGTGCGCCGCGTCGCCGAGCAGCAACACCCGGCCCCGGCGGAAGGTGTCGGCGACCCGCTGGTGCACGGAGTAGACCTTCCGTTCGCGCAGCGGCAGCTCGGGGCGGTCGCCGAAGACGCCGCGCAGCCGGTCGGCGACGTACCGGTCGGAGACGGCCTCCTCGCCGGTGACGTGGGGCGGCACCGAGACGACGAGCCGCCAGACGTCCGGCACCCGGAGGATCAGCAGGTGCTCCACCGGGTCGGCGATGTAGTTGACGTCACAGATCCCCGGCAGCAGCGTCTCCACCGGATAGTCGATGCTCAGCACGAGATAGCGATGCTCGTAGGTGAGCCCCTCGAACGAGCTGCCGAGCGCCTTGCGGACGGTGCTGCGCGCACCGTCGGCGGCGAGCACCCAGCGGGCCGCGACCTGCTCCCCGGAGGCGGTGGTCAGCAGCGCGTCGTCCTCGCCCTGACGCACGTCCGTCACGCCCGTGGCCAGCCGCAGGTCGACCGGGGCGGGACACTCGCTGATCGCGTCCTTGAGGATCTGGGTGTACTTGTACTGTTCGAGCTGCAGTCTGAAGGGATAGTCGGTCTCGTCGGCGAGTGTGCCGAAGTCGAACTCCGCGATCAGCCCGTCGCGGCGGTCGTGCACCTGGTACTTCCGCGCGACGATGCCGGCCTCCAGCATCGTCGTGACGACGCCGAGGTCGCGGGCGATCTCGATCGTCGGCGGGTGGAAGGTCGAGGCCCGCCACTCGGTGCTGAGCCGGTCGCTCTCCTCGAAGACGGTGACGGACGCGCCGCGCCTGGCCAGCGCGAGGGCCGCGGTGAGCCCGACCGGGCCGGCGCCGACCACGGCCACGTCGAGGGTGCCCATCAGTTGCTCCACTCGGCGATGTGGTCGCACATGACCCTGGCCAGGTCGGGGCGGCCCTGGAAGTAGTGGTCCGCCTCCTTGATCTCGACCAGCTCGCGCCTGTCGTGCGCGACGGCCTCGTACATGGTGCGGGCGTGGCTGGGGAAGGCGGCGCAGTCGGCCGATCCGTACACGACCATGACGGGCGCCTGCACCTGGGGAAGGGCGACGTAGGCGTTGGCCCGGCTGTGGTCGTAGCTCCACTGGCTCAGCCAGGAGCGCAGGCTGGTGAGGTGGCCCAGCGACGCCGGCTGGAAGTTGGCCGCCCAGGGGCTGCCCCACAGGGTGCCGGTCCGCCGGTCGGAGGGGTCGAGGGCGAGGTCGAGGAAGCGCGGGTCGGCCGCCGTGCCGTGCACGACGAAGGGCAGGTCGTCGGGCGCGACCTTCTCCCCGTCCGCCGACTCGCGGATGTGTCCGCGCAGTGCTTCGAGCTGTTCGGTGACCCAGCCGGAGATCCGGCGGTTGCGGTCGATCTGGGCGCGGCGGTAGCGCTCGACGAACTCCTCGCCGTAGGCCGGCCCGTTCGCGGGGTTGAACATGTCGAGCGAGTCGTCCCGGTCGAAGGGCCGCTGCTCGTCGGTGACGGCCGGGTCGAGCCCTTCGGTGTAGACGACCGCCCGGCCGGGGTGCGCCATGGCCATGACGACCTTGTCGGCCGGGATGAGCCCGGCGCCGGCGAGGTCGACGGGGTCACCGGCCGGGGTGTGGGTGATGGTCGGGTTCTCCGCCTGCGCCTGGTAGAGCGCGGCGAGGCCGCCGCCGCCGGAGTTTCCGACCAGGACGATCCGCTGGTAGCCCAGCTCGCGAAGGTGCCGGATCGCCGCGCCGATGTCCAGGAGGCAGTTCTCCATGATGAGCGCGGAGTCGTTGCCGACGTAGCGGGTGGCGAGCCCGACCGCGGCCACCCCGCGGTGGGCGAGCTCTTCCAGGGCGTAGTGACCGATGAAGTTGGACGCCGGATGCACGATCAGTACGGCGGTCGTGGGGGGCCGCAGATCGTTTTTCCAGAGGGTGGCCCAGATCTTCCCGCTCATCCGGGCGACACCGGAGTTGATGTCCAGGCGTCCGCCGGGCGTCATCGGTATGGGGAGTAGTTCGCGGGACAGCACGAGGCGGCTCCTGATCAGCGCGGATGGGGCGGGGTGGGGTCGGTGGCCGTGCGCTATCCGCGCGCGGTCCACTTCCGCAGCGTCTCGACGCCCGCGCGCGCGTCGGCGTCGTCGAGGGGGCGGGTCTGCAGTGTCAGCTCGATCCGGACCCCGTTCGGGTCGAAGAGGTAGAGGGACTCCCAGACCCCGTCGTGGTCGACGATGCCCACCGTCTCCACGCCCTTGGCCGCGAAGTGCGCCTGCCACTCGTGGAGCTCCTCCATGGAGTCGACGTTGAGTGCGATGTGCCGGACCCAGGAGGGCACCGAGTCGGGGCCGGGGTTGGGCATGTCGTCGACCTCGAAGAAGGCGATGGCGCTGCCGTCGCCGAGTCCGAAGAAGGTGTGCAGGTAGGGGGTGCGGGCTCCGCTGGAAGGCACCTCGTTCAGCTGGATCGCGGTGAGCAGCTCGCACTTGAGGACCTCGGTGTAGAAGTCGTGCGTCGCCTGGGAGTCCCACGTCGGATAGGCGATGTGGTTGAGCGAGCGGGGTGCGCGGAGATCGGCTGTCGCCATCATCTGATCCTCAGTGTGTCAATTATCGGACAAGTAGTCCGGAATTTGAATTGATTGTCTGTTCGTGCATGTCAACTTGTCAACTGCGGTCCGAAGGGATCACCACGCCGCGCAGCGTCTCTCCGGCCAGCAACCGGTCGTAACCCTCCTGCGCGTCGGCGAGGCCGAACGTGCCCGAGACGTACTCGTCCAGCGGCAACCGGCCGTCCAGATAGAGGCCCGCGAGCAGGGGCAGATCCCGTGAGGCCACGCAGTCTCCCCAGATCGAGACCCGGATCGACCCGCCGGTGAGGAACAGCCGCCTCAGCCGCACCTCGGCCAGGTCCCCCTGCTTCGGGGCGCCGACGATCACCAGCCGTGAGCCGGGAGCCCGCAGGCCGTCCGCCGTCGCGAAGGTGGCGGGTCCGCCCACCGCGTCCAGGACGACGTCCGCGCCCATGCCGTCGGTGAGTTCGCGTACGCGCTCTCCGGGCTCCTCCCGAGACGCGTCGATCAGGTGGGTGGCGCCGAACCGCTCGGCGACGGCGAGTTTGCCGGGATTGGTGTCGATCGCGATGATCCGCCGCGCCCGCGCGTACGCGGCCCCGGCGACGGCCGCGATCCCCACGCCGCCGCATCCGATCACCACCACGTCGTCGGCCGGCCCGGTCTCCGCGGTGTTGACCGCCGCGCCGAAGCCGCTGGGCACGCCACAGCCGAGCAGCGCGGCTATCCGAGGCGGCACCCTCGGGTCGATCGCGATCGCCTGCCTGGCGGGTACGACGACCCGTTCGGCCAGGCCGCCGATGCCGAGCACCGGGGTCGCGGCGGCGCCGTCACCGAGGCCGACCTTCGGCCGGCGGGGCAGCCGCGACGCGCACGCCGAGAGCCGTCCCGCGTGGCAGTGCTTGCAGGTCCCGCAGGCCACCATCGGCGCGACGACGACACTGGCACCCGCCACGACGCCCGTCGCGTCCGGCCCCAGGGCCTCGACGACGCCGGCCACCTCATGGCCGACCAGGTAGGGGAAGTCGGTCCCCGACGTGCCGTGCATGAAGTGCACGTCGCTGTGGCACAGCCCGCAGGCGGTCACCCTGATCAGCACCTCGTCGCCGGTCGGGTCCCGCAGCGGGATGTCCTCGACGTTCAACGGCCCGTGCGCCTCTCGGACGACGGCGCCTCGGTAGTGGGCGGGCATGGATCACTCCTCGGATCGGGGTGGCTGAAGGTCAGTACCAGCGGGGCGCGTCGGCCGCGGCGGTGTCCACGATCACCGTCTTGAGCTCCGTGTAGGCCTCGTGCCCCACCCGGCCGAGTTCTCGGCCGACGCCTGACAGGCCGACGCCGCCGATCGGGGCGTCCAGCGCCAGCGCCCCGTAGGAGTTGATCCAGAAATAGCCCGACCGCACGGCTCTGGCGGTCGTGAGCGCCCGGTCCAGGTCACGGGTCCAGCAACCGCCCACCAGGCCGAACGGGGAGTCGTTGGCGAGCGCGACCGCCTGCTCCGCGCCGCTGAACCGCTGGACGGTGAGGACCGGTCCGAAGACCTCGTCGTACACGATGTCGGGCACCCGCGGCAGTCCCGAGGGGATCTCCAGCACGGTGGGCGCGACGAACGCGCCGTCGGGATGGACGCCGGCCGGTCGGCCACCGCCCGCCAGCACGCGCGCGCCCTGGTCCACGGCCGTGTCGATCATCGCGAGGACCCTCGCCGCCTCCCCCTCCGAGATGAGCGCGCCCAGCTGGGTGTCCGGCGCGAACGGGTCGCCGACCCTGATCGAGCGCGCCACGTCGGCGACCCGTTCGACGAACGCGTCCGCGACCGGGTCCTCGACCAGGAGCCGGGAGCCGGAGAAACATCGCTGACCGGCGTTGCGGAAGATGCCGCCGACCGTGGCGTGCAGGGCGGCGTCCAGGTCCGCGTCGGCGTAGACGATGTTCGCGGACTTCCCGCCGAGCTCCAGCAGCACCCGTTTCACCCCGTCCGCCGCCGAGGCCATCACCTGCCGGCCGACCGAGGTGCTGCCGGTGAACGACACCATGCTCACCCCGGGATGCTCGACCAGCCGGCGGCCCACCTCTCCCGCGCCCTGGACCACCTGGACGAGACCGTCGGGGAGTCCGGCGGCGGTGAGGATCCTGGCGAACACCGGCGCCGCGAGCGGGCTGAGCTCGGGTGCCTTGATCACGATCGCGTTCCCCGCCGCGAGGGCCGGGCCGGCCTTCTGCGCCGCGAACATGAGGGTGGTGTTGAAGGGGATGATCGCCGCCACCACCCCCACCGGCTCCCGGAAGGTCATTCGCAGCGTGGATCCGTCCGCCGGCAGGGTGATGCCTTCGAGGCCGGACGCCCAGCCCGCCGCACCGCGCAGGTGGGCAGCCGCCACGAAGACGTCGCCGCGCGCCTCCGCCAGCGTCTTGCCGTTGTCCAGCGCGACCAGGTGGGCGAGTCGCGGCGCCCGCGACTCGATCAGGTCGGCGGCCATCCGCAGGATCCGCGCGCGTTCGTGCGGGGAGGTGCGCGCCCAGGCGGGCTGGGCCGCGACCGCGCCGGCCACGGCCTCGTCGACGAAGCCGGCCGTCGCCGCCTCGACCTCCGCGATCGGCGAGCCGTCGCCCGGATGACAGGTCGTGAAGACCGGCCCGCCGCCACCGCGCAGAGCGCCCCCGACGAAGCTGTGCGCCGCAGGTAACTCCGCGACGGCGAGGTGCTCGGACAGGTTTGTGCTCATCGAGGAGACTCCTTGGGCGGATCCGTGGCGTGGCCCAGGTGCATGTGCGGTCAGAAGCGTGACTACCTGCCGGACCAGTGCTCTTTACCTCATCTGCTCACGAACGCTACCATCAAAATTCAAATATAGGACTCGTCGTCCGATAAATGGAATCAGGAGATCTCGTGGAGTTCACCAACCTCGGTCGCAGCGGTCTGACGGTCAGCCGGCTGGTGCTCGGCACCGACAACTTCGGCACCCAGACGACCGAGGAGGACGCGTCCAAGATCATGGATCACGCCCACGAGCTGGGGATCAACCTGATCGACACGTCCGACGTGTACGGCTGGCGGTTCGGCGAAGGACTCACCGAGCAGATCATCGGCCGGTGGCTGTCCACCGGCGGGGGCCGCCGTGAGCGCACCGTGCTCAGCACCAAGCTGTACGGCCGGATGTCCGAGTGGCCGAACCACGCCGGCCTGTCCGCCCTGCACATCCGGCGCGCCTGCGAGGCGTCGCTCCGGCGGCTGCGCACCGACTACATCGACATCTACCAGATGCACCACATCGACCGATCGACTCCGTGGGACGAGATCTGGGAGGCGATGGACGTGCTCAAAACCCAGGGCAAGATCGTCTACGTGGGGTCGTCCAACCAGCCCGGCTGGCACCTCGCCGCCGGGCAGGAAGCCGCCGCCCGGCGCGGCCGCCCCGGTCTGGTGAGCGAACAGACCATCTACAACCTGCTCGAACGCACCGCCGAGCTGGAGGTCCTGCCCGCCTGCGCGCACTACGGCGTCGGCATGATGCCGTGGTCGCCGCTCGACGCCGGCCTGCTCGGCGGGATCCTGCGCAAGGAGCGGGAGAACCGGATGGGCACTCCGCTCCCCGGAGCCAAGGTGGCGACCCACCGGGGCAAGCGACTGGTCAAGCTGGACCGGCACCGCGCCGCCATCCAGGCGTTCGAGGACCTGTGCGACGAACTCGGCGAGAACCCCGCCGACGTGGCGATGGCCTGGCTGCTGGGGCGGCCCGGCGTGACCGCGCCGATCATCGGGCCGCGTACCCTCGCCCAGCTCGACGCCGCCACCCGCGCCTTCGAGGTGTCCCTGGACGACAAGACGCTCGAGCGCCTCGACGCCATCTTCCCCGGTCCCGGACCCGCGCCGGAGGCCTACTCCTGGTAGGCCCCGGGCGGGCGGGCCCGGTTCAGCGGAACGTCTGCCGGAGGCCCAGGGGCTCGCCCCGCGGAACGTCTGCCGGAGGCTCGCGGTCCGGCTCCGCAGAGCGTCTGCCGGAGGCTCAAGGTCCTCCCGTTCAGCGGAACGTGAGGACCAGGGCCCGGTTCAGCGGAACGTCTGCTGGAGACCCAGGAGGCGCCGGGCGCCCAGCTTGTCCAGATACTCCTGGTGGTCGTCGACCGAGAACACGTACTTCTCCAGATACTCCTTGGTCCGGTCCTGGGCGGCGAGGTCCCGGTACTCCACCAGCTGCTCCCGGTCGTAGGCGTAGTGCCCCGGCGAGGACAGCGGGTGCGAGCCGTAGGGCGCGTGCGCGACGCTGTCGACGATCGCGCCGGGGATGGACACCAGGCGCGGATCCGGGGCCGGGGCGTACTCGTCCAGAATCTCGTCCGAGCTGATGACGACGTGGTCGCACGCCTTCGCCATCACGTCCTCGAACCGCCGCTGGCCGAAGACCTGCGCGTTGCCCTTACGGTCGGTGACCTGCGCGTGGAACAGCCCGTAGTCGGCGCGCAGGGCGGGGATGGTGGTCACCGTCTTTCCGGTGTACGGGTCGGTCGTGGACCGGATGTCCTTGTTGACCTTGGGCAGGTCGGTCCCCTCGTAGAGCGCGGGCAGCGGCAGGAACGGCAGCCGGCTGGCCCCGGCCCGGAACCCGTAGACGATGTAGGCCTCGTCCGCCTCGACGATCTCGATCGACCGGCTCTCCGCGGCGCGGCGGTAGTTCGGCGCCATGCCGAGGAACTCCAGCCCCACGTAGGAGACGTGCAGCCGCCGGACGCAACCGGCGGCGATCAGCATGTCCACCGGCGGGCCGCCGCTCGGCGTCGGGATCAGCTCCAGATCCTTGACCCCGCGCCGGATCAGCGCGTTCACCAGCGCCATCGGGCTGTTGTGGGAGTGCACGCCGCCCAGCGCGATCGTGGCTCCGTCGGGGATGCCGGCGACCGCCTCCTCGGGGGTCGTCACCTTGTTCGCGCTCATCGCCTGAACTCCTTAACCGGACCGGCGTCGCCGCCGGTCGTCACCTCGCCGAGCAGGCGCACCTCGGTGACGCGCTTCAGCTCGGCTCTCCTGATCTTGCCGCCCTCGTCGACCGGCAGGTCGGTCACGAACTCCACCTCGCGGGGCCGCTTGTAGCCGGCGAGCCGTTCCGCGCAGTAGTCGAGGACCTGCTGCTCCGTCAGTTCCTCACCCGGCGCCCGCTGCACCAGCGCCTTGACCGACTCGCCGAACCGCTCGTGCGGCACCCCGATCACCGCGGCGCGGGCGACGCCGGGGCAGGCCTGCAGCACCGCCTCGACCTCGCCGGCGTACACGTTCTGCGCCCCCGACCGGATCACGCCCTGCGCCCGGTCGGCGAGATAGATGTAGCCGCGCTCGTCCCGCCAGGCCATGTCGCCGAGCCGGAGCCAGCCGTCCTTGAGTACCGCGCGGGTCACCTCCGGCTGGCTCCAGTAGCCGGAGAACACGCTGGTCGCGCGGATCCGCATCTCGCCGGTCTCCCGTACGGCCACCTCGCGGTCCTCCGCGTCGAAGATCCTGACGTCGGCGAACGCGGCCGGTCTGCCCACCGGGACGATGGAGGCGGCCTCGGTGCGCAGGAAGTTGCGGTGGTCGTCCGGGGTGAGCAACGCCACGAAACCACCCGCCTCCGTCGCCCCGAACGCGTGGTAGAACTCCAGGTCCAGCGCCTGCGCCAGGGATCGGATCAGGCTCCAGGACACCGACGCGCCGCCGTACCCCACCAGCTTGAGCGCGCTCGCGCGGTGCAGGTCGAGGTCGGGCAGCGCCCGGACCAGGTCGACCAGCATGGTCGGTACCAGGAAGGCGTGCTCGACCCCGAACCTGTCGACGTCGTCGACGAACGCGGCCGGGTCGAAGCGCCGGCGCAGCAGCAGCGGGACGCCGAGGTAGGCGGTGGTCGTCACGAAGGACGCGCCGACCCCCAACGTCAGCGGCACCGAGATCCAGGTCGGGCCGCCGCGCGGCACGTTGACCTCGCACAGGTAGTTGGCCGTGCTGGCGAGCTGCTGGTCGTGCGTGGCCATGCAGCCCTTGGACGCGCCGGTGGTGCCGCTGGTGTAGCGCAGCGAGCGCAGGTCGCCGCCGGTGCCGGTCTCGGGCACGTCGCCCGGGTCACCGGAGGCGACGAGGCTCACGAACGACCCCTGGTCGTCGTCGCCCAGGCCGATGGTGTAGACGCCGCGGATGCCCGGCACCCCTCTCGCGGCCTCGACCGCGGCGGGGGTGTCGCAGATGACGAGGGACGCGCCCGAGTGGGTGAGGATCCTGGCGATCTCGGGCGCGGTGAACCGGGTGTTGATCCCCACGGTGATCAGGTTCGCCTTCCACGAGCCGTGGAAGGCCGTCACGATGTGGTGGCAGTTGGACATCACCAGCGCGACCCTCTCCTGCGCGCGGTATCCGAGCCCGATCAGCGCGTTGGCCAGCCGGTTGGTCTCGATGTCCAGCTCGGCCCAGGACAGCTGGGCCTGGTCACAGATGACTGCGGGCAGCGGGCCGCGTCGTACCGCGTTCTGCCGCAGGAGGTTCTCGATTCGCATGGGTGTCCGTTCGTCAGCGGCCGAGTGCCCGCTCGACCAGGTCGGCGATGAGGTCGGGGCGCTCGATGTGGACGTTGTGCCCCGCGCCGGGCAGCACGGTGACCTGATGGCCGAGCACCTCGGCCATGTCCGCCGGGTCGATGCCGGGGTCGTGGTCGCCGCAGGCGAGTTCGACCGGGCAGGTCACCGCGCGCATGCGCGCGGCGAGTTCGGGGCCGGTGGCCGGGGCGGCCCCGGTGATACCGGGGTCGGCGGAGAGCGCGTAGCCGCCGTCGCGGGCCGTCACCCCACCGGCGCGGTCCTCGTCGGTGAACGCGGGTCCTCGCAGACCCGATATCCGCCCGAACAGCTCGCGGGCCTCTTTCTCCTCGGGAAAGATCCGGACCGGCCGGTCGGCCGTCGCGGACCGCCTGGCCAGCTCCTCCTCGGTCCAGGCGACCTTCATCGCGATCACCGTCAGGGACTCGACCGTGACGCCGTGTGTCCCGTCCGCGACGGTCATCCCGACCAGCCCGCCGAGCGAGTGACCGACGACGTGCAGGGACGCGTTCTCACCCAGTACGCCGGCGAGCGCGGCGGACACCGCGCCGGCGTACCCCTCGGGCGAGTAGTCGTCGCGATGGCCCGAGCGGCCGTGCCCCGGCAGGTCGGCGACGAGCCACCGGTATCGGGTCCCGCGCTCGCGCAGCCGCTCCAGCACCGGCTTCCAGACGGCTCCCGACGCGCCTGAGCCGTGCAGGAAGAGCACCGCGGGGCCGTCGTCGCCGCCGGACTCAAGGTGGAGGTCGCTCATCGTGCCTCCGCCCTCGTCCGCGCGAGGAACCCGAGCGCCACCTCGACGAACTCCGCCGAGCGCTCGATCTGCGGATAGTGTCCGCTGCCGTCGATCGTCTCGGTCCGCGCGTCCGGGATCTGCGCCGCGAGCTCCTGCCAGGTCGGCGCCGGCACCAGCCGGTCGTGCCGCCCCCGGACGAGACAGGTGGGCACGGTGATGCCCCCGTAGTCGCGGGCGGGCGGGCGGACATGGGGCCGTCGCTCGCCGCCGTCACGTCCCGGCGCGCGCAGATTGCCCGCCGCGGCGGTCTCCCACGCCCCGGGGACCATGCAGTACTCGTGGCGGCGGCGCAGGTAGTCTTCGCTGTCCCTCCAGCGCGGGTCGTGGAAGAGGACGTCCATCGACGGACGCAGGCCGTCGAGCGTGCCGTCGAAGTCCTCGAGCACGGCGCGGGCCTCGGCCGCGGGGGCGGCCAGACCGGTGCCCACCACGACCATCGACCGGATCGGCCACTCGGGTGACGGCCGGTTGGCGATGTCGAGCAGCAGTCGTCCGCTGAGGGACGTGCCGATGAAGTCCGCGGAGTCGATCCGCAGGGTGCGCAGCACGCCGGCGACCTGCCGTCGCATGAGCCGACGCTGGCCGCCGAAGTCGCGAAGTTTGTCGCTGTGCCCGAAGCCGACGAAGTCGAGCGCCAGCACGCGACGGTGCTCGGCGAACGCCGGGATGCAGTTCTCCCAGGTGAGCTGTGCGGAGGCGCCGTACTCGCCGCCGTGCAGGAGGATCAGCGCGGGACCGTCCCCGGCCTCCAGATAGTGGGTCGTGCAGCCGTCGGCGACGACGTGGCGATCGTGGAAGCTCATGGGCGCTCAGGCCACGGACGGGTAGCGGCGCAGCACACCGTCGCGGTCGACCTGGGTCCGCAGCAGGGTGAGCTCCTCGTCGCTGGGCGCGCCGACGGTCTGCACGTCGTCGGCGATCAGCAACTCGAATCCGGTCGCCGCCTGGATCTTCTCGATGCTGCTCCACGGGTGCACCTTGATCAGGCGCATCCGCTTGCTCTCCGGCTCGAAGTCGAACACGCCCAGGGGGGTGAACACCCGCCGGGGCCCGTCGGACTCCGGGCGGAAGACCTTGGAGCGGGCGTCGCCGCCGTCGAGCCAGCCCGCGCCGCTGACGAAGTCGACCTTGTCGACGAAGATCTTCGGCGTGTGGTGCTGGGTGTAGATGTAGCTGGTCTTGAAGCCGCCGAGGAAGATCAGGCCGATGGTGCCGGGTCCGCGCACCTTCGGCTTGTCCCAGTCGCCGATCATGGCCATGTTCAGGTTTCCGTGCTTGTCGATCTGCATTCCGCCGAGGAACGCGAAGTCGAAGCGCATCGCCGTCTCGAAGTCCACGACGTCGTCGAGGCTGAAGTGGTATTCGCTGGTCACGAGGTTTCGGTAGTCGGCCGACGACTCGGTCAGCCGCTGGATCTTCGGGTTCATCGCGCCGCTGCCGCCGCAGAAGAAGGACAGGTTGGGCGCGTGCGTGAGCTGCGCCAGGCGCAGCCCGGCGGCGGGAATGTGCGATGCGGCGCCCACGGAGCCGAAGGCACCGTCGGCCATCTCGTGCGAAATGGAGATCGCCATCATCTCCGCCCAGGTATAGGTCGCCTCCGGCACGTGGCCCCCAATCGGGTTTGAGCGACAGCGCAGGTCGTCGCGCTGGAACATCTCGCCGGGACAAGTGCTTGTCAGAACAGCGAGTCGCATTTATCGTACAGTAAGTCCGTAATTTGTAACAATGCTATCGTGGTGGTGTTTCTGTCAAGGGTCGCCATGCCCTCGTCGGTGGCTACCGCGCAGGAGGGACAACGATGACCCGACCCGCGATCGAGCGAGTCCTGCACGGCCTCGTCGACCTGCACTGCCACTCCGGCCCCAACCCGCTGCCGCGCAGGTTCGACCACGTCCAGGCCGCCGAGGACGGTGCGCGGCTGGGCATGCGCGCCTTCCTGGCGAAGTCCCACCACCACAACACGGTGATGGACCTCCTCGCGATGGGCGACCGGCTGAAAGGCGTGAGCACCGCCGTCTACGGCGGCATCGCGCTGAACAACCAGGTCGGCGGCATCAACCCGCACGCGGTGGAGATGTGCCTGCGGATGGGCGGGCGGTGCGTCTGGTTTCCCACCATCTCCTCCGCCGCGCACGTCGACCACCACAACTCCGGCGGCGGCTTCCCCAAACCGACGATCCCCCTCACCACCACCCAGGTCGACGTACGCGGCCCGGACGGCGAGCTCATCCCCGAGGTCGGCCAGGTCATCTCGGTCGTCGCCGAGACCGGCGCGCTGCTCTCCGCCGGGCACATGGCACCCGACGACATCAGGGAGGTCTTCACCGCCGCGCGCGACGCCGGAGTCCGGCGGTTGGTGGTCAGCCATCCGAACTTCGTGATCGGCTCCGACCCGGCGCAGTGCCGGGAGTTCGTCATGCTCGGCGCCTACATCGAGCATGAGACCAGCATGTACGACCCCGAGGTGGCGAACGTGCGGTGGGGTCCGGAAGTGCTGATGGACTGGATCGAGCGGGTCGGGCCCGAACACACCGTGCTCGCCTCCGACCTCGGCCAGGTCGGCCGCCCGATGCCGGTCGACTCCTTCATCCGGGTCGGGTCCGCGCTGCTCGACCTCGGACTGCCGGAGAAGGACCTGCGGCAGATAGTCCGCGTCAACCCCTCGTACCTGCTCGGCCTGGACGACTGACGGTCCGCACCCCTCGCACCCGCTCGGCCCGGACGAGTGACGGTCCGCCCTCTTCGACCCGCTCGGCCCGGACGACTGACTGTAAGGACGAACCACATGTACGGCCCCAACGACCCTCGCGCCGCGCTCAACACGGCGCCGGCCACGACGAACCCGAACGACCCCATCGCCGCGCTCGCCACCTACGAGTTCCTCGCGCTGCCGCCCGACGAGGTCACCGAGCTCGGCAGCAAGACCTGGTACGTCCGCGGCCAGAACTTCGTGCTCGCCTTCACCCGCCTGGCCCCCGGCGACGCGCTCCGCCGCGACGCGGCCGCGCAGCGGGAGGAGTACGTCGTCGTCCTCCCCCACGACGACATCACGATCGACGTGACGGCCGGCGCGGAAAGCCGGACGGTGACCGGGAGCGGCGTGGTCATCGTGCCCCCCGGCGACAGCGAGCTCACCGCGCACGGCGACGCCGACCTGGTCCGCCTGTTCGACGTCCGCACCGCCGACCTCCTCGCACGCTGCGGCAACGCCTCGGAGTACGCCGAGCCACACCCGCGCGTCGCCCTGCTGGAGCCGTGGCCGGATCCGCCCGCCGGCCACCGCCTGCGCGTCTACCGCAACGCCGACTTCCCGCTGCGACCCGGCCGGTTCGGCCGCATCTTCCGGTCCAGCGCCTTCATGGTCAACTTCGGGGACCCCAAGGACGGCCCGCGCGACCCCGACCGGCTCTCCCCCCACCACCACGACGACTTCGAGCAGTGCTCGCTCACCGTCGCCGGCGACTACATCCACCATGTCCGGACGCCCTGGACGTCGAAGCGCTCCCAGTGGCGCGCCGACGAGCACGCGGCCGTCGGCAGCCCCGCCGTCGCGATCATCCCGCCGCCCACCGTGCACACCAGCCAGGCGGTCGGCGACGGCGTGCACATGCTCATCGACATCTTCAGCCCGCCGCGCGCCGACTTCTCCGCCAAGGCCGGATGGGTGCTCAACGCCGACGAGTACCCGGCCCCCGACCACATCACGACCGCATGACGTTCTTCACGACAGCCTCCGCGCAAACGCCGAGGCTGGGTACCTGGATCAAGCTGGCGACCGTCGAGAGCGTCGACATCATGGCCGACGCCGGATTCGACTTCGTGGTGATCGACCTCGAACACTCTCCCATCGACCTCACCCTCGCCGCCCGGATGATCAGCGCCGCCTCGGCGTACGGCGTCGACCCCCTGGTACGCGTGCCCGACCACCAGGCCGGCACCATCCAGCGGGTCCTCGACGCCGGCGCCCGGGGCATCCTCGCCCCCCGCGTCGACTCGGTCGCCGACGCCGAACGGGTGGTGGCGGCGACCCGCTTCCCGCCCCTCGGCCAACGAGGAGCGGGCGGCACCAGCCGCGCGGGCAGGTGGGGACTGATGTCCCGAGACGAGTACGTCCGGGTCGGCAACGAGGACGTCGTCTGCGTACCCCAACTGGAGAGCCCCGCGGCGATCGACGCCGCCGCCGGCATTCTCGCCGTGCCGGGGGTCGACGCGGTGTTCCTGGGCGCCGGTGACCTCTCCCTCGCGCTCGGGGTCCGCATGAACGATCCCGTGGTCAAGGAGTCGCTCGACCGGGCGCGGGCCGCGGCCGCCGCGGCGGGCAAGCCCTGCGGCGCGGCGTGTGTGGACGCGTCGTCGGCCGTCGGGACCGCCGCCCTCGGCCACCAGTTCCTCATCATGGGCAACGACGCCACCATGCTCGCCCGCACGGCCCACTCGATGACGCGGGCGTTCCGGGAGCAGATGGGCGCGACCTCATGATCGTCGGAACCTGGCGGCTGGTCGACTACGTCATGGAGGGCGAGCCCGACGACGGCGCGCGCTCCCTCGGGGACAAGCCGCTCGGCCTGCTCATCTACGGCCCCGACGGCTACATGTCGGTGCAGTACATGGCCGGAGACCGCCCGCTCCTGCGGACGGAGAACTGGCGGTGGACCACCGACGAGGAGAAGCTCGCCGCCGTACGGACCTTCGGCGCGTACGCCGGACGCTACGAATGGTCCGGCGACCGCGTCGTCCACCAGGTCGAGACCGCGATCTATCCCAACTGGATCGGCGCCACCCTGGTCCGCCTCGCCGTCGTGGACGGTGACCGGCTCATCCTGCGCGCCGAGCGAACCCCCGGCAGGCCGCCCACCCCCATCCTCACCTGGGAGCGCATCCGATGACCCCTGCCCTGATCGACGCACACGCGCACCTGGTGACCAACGACCCGGCCTACCCGTTCAACCCGCCCCGCGGCTCGGTCAGCGACGCCGTACGCGACGATCCGATGACCGCGGAACGGCTGCTCGCCGCGATGCGCGACCACGAGCTGTCGGGCGCGGTCGCCGTCCAGCGCGCCCACGTGTTCGGCTACGACAACAGCTACGTGGTGGACTCGGCGGCCCGGCACCCCGACCGGCTCGCCGCGATGTGCGTCCTCGACGCGCAGGCCCCGGACGCTGCGCGGACCGTACGCCACTGGGCGGAGCGCGGCGCCGCGGCCGTCCGCCTCACCTCGCCGGGCGGAGACCAGCACGGCGGCACACCGGGAACGGAGTGGTTCGCCGGAGAGCGGGCCCGCGAGGTGTGGCGGCAGGCGAGCGAACTCGGCCTGTCGATGTGCCTGCACATCTACCGCTGGAACCGCGACGAGAGCCTGCGCGCGCTCGCCGCGGTGACCCGCGAGTTCCCGGACACACCGGTCGTGCTCGATCACATCGCGAGCGTCGAGACGGATCGCCCGGCGCCCTACCCGGGGGCCGGCGAGTTGCTCGCGCTCGCCGACCTGCCGCAGGTCCACGTCAAGGTGACGACGCTCAACTTCGCCAGGATCATCGCCGCGGGCGGTGCGCCGTCGGTCGTGGTCGAATGGCTCGTCTCCCGGTTCGGCGCGGAGCGGGTGCTGTGGGGTTCGGACGTCACCCAGACCGCCGGCGCCTACGCGGACATGGTCGGGATCGCCCGCGAGTCGGTCTCCGGCCTGTCCGCGAGGGACGCCGCCCTGGTCCTCGGCGGGACGGCGGCCTCGCTCTACCGGATCGCGACGCCGTGACGGGTGACGGCTTGTCCGAGAGCGGGGCGCCTCTCGTGGACGCCCATGTCCACCTGTTCACCCGCGCGCTGCCTCTCGCGGCGCGGGCCTGGACCCGGCCCGAGGGGGAGCTGACGGCGGACACGTTCGTGTCGATGATGGACGAGCACGGCGTCGGCTACGGTGTGCTGTCGGCGATGAGCCTGCTCGGCGACCTGAACGACTACACGATCGAGGCGTTGCGGGCGCACGAGCGGCTGCGCGGGACCGTCATCGTCGAGCCCACCGTCGATCGGTACGTCCTGGACCGGATGAGGTCCGACGGTGTGGTGGGCGTCAGGTTCCAGTGGCGACGGCTCGCCGACCTGCCGGACCTCACCGACCCGGCGTACCGGCGGCTGCTGTTCCGGGTCGCGGACCTCGACTGGCACATCGAGCTGAACATCGAGGGCGACCGGTTGCCGCCGGTGCTGGAGCGGCTGACCGCCTCGGGGGTGAAGGTCGTCGTGGACCACTTCGGCGACCCGGACCGGGTCGCCGGCTACACGGGTGCCGGTGGTGCGGCGCTCCTGCGCGCCCTCGACACCGGCAGGGTGTGGGTGAAGCTGTCCGCGGGCTACCGTTTCGGCGTCGGCGAGGACACTCTGGCCGGTCACGCGGCGACCCTGATCGGGACCGCCGGGCCGGACCACGTCTTCTGGGGGAGCGACGCCCCGTTCGTCGGCGCCCGGCATCCGGTCACCTATCGTGACGCCGTCGACTCCTTCGCGCGGCTCGTCCCCGATCCCGCGCTTCGTCGACGGATCTCACTCGCCTCGCACGCGTTCTACTTCGGCTGAGCACGCGCGTCGAGCCGTCCCAGCCGGGCTGGGACGGCTCTCGCCGGTCACTTCGGGGGCGGCAGGTGGCTCTGCAGGTGCTCGGAGAACCCGGCGAAGTCGGCGGCGAGTTGCTCCGCGCTCCACCCGCCGTCGCGGTGCGTGACGAACGCCTCCTTCGGATGCGCCCAGATCGCGAACCTGTCGCCGCCGAAGCCGATGTACTGCCCGGTGACGCCGGCCGACTCGTCCGAGGCGAGGTAGACGACGAGCGGCGCCACGTCCTCGACCTTGCCGATGCCGCGCCGGCGCAGGTCGGCCGGGACCGGGCCGCCCGCCTCGACCGCGGCGACGACCTCGGTCAGCGACGGGATGGTCGCGGCCATCCTGGTCAGCGCGGTGGGCACGATCGCGTTCACGGTCACGCCCAGCTTCGCCGTCTCGGTCGACCACACCCGCACCATGGCGATGATGGCCGCCTTGGACGCGGCGTACGCCGTCTGCCCGAAGCCGCCGTACTGGCCGGCGGGTGAGCCGACCAGGATCAGCCGGCCACCGCCGCCCTGCTCGCGGAATCGGCGCACCGCGGCGCGACCGCAGGTGAAGGTGCCGCGGACGTGGCTGTCCACCACGAGGTCGAACTCCTCGTCCGTGACCTTGGCCAGCGTACGGTCGCGCAGTGCGCCGGCGTTGGTGCACATCACGTCCAGGCGGCCGAACTCCGAGACGGCCCGCTGGACCAGGGCGTCGGCCGACTCCGCGGTGCCGACGGCGCACACCTCGGCGACGGCACGCCCACCGGCGGCGGTGATCGCCTCGACGGTCTCCTTGGCGACGTCTGCGTCGATGTCGTTGACCACCACGGCGGCACCGGCCGCGCCCAGCGCCTCGGCGTACGCGCGGCCGAGGCCACGCCCTGATCCGGTGACGACGGCCACCTTGTCGTTGAGCCGCATGGGCTTCCTCTCTCTATTGCTTGCTGATCTTCACTGAGCTGTAGTGGTAGTCACCGACCACCGGTACGTCGAGGCCGGTCACCCCCTTGCGGAAGGCCGCCACGTAGGTCACGCCGCACACCGGGATCACCGGGGGCCCGGCCGCCGCGACATCCTTGATGATCTGGTGCATCGGCGCCGCCCGCTCCGTGACGTCGTCGCTGGCGCGTGCCTTCGCCAGCAGTTCGCCGATCCCGTCCTGGGAGAAGCCGCCGGGGTTGTACGCGCCGCCCTTCGTGTAGAAGTCCGCGACGAACTGGCTCGGGTCGGGCCGGCCGGCCTGTACCAGCGCCACCGTGGCGGTGAACTGGCCGGTCCGGCGAGCGGTGATCATCTGCTGGAATTCCAGGACCTTGATCGTGGCCTTGATCCCCACCTTCTGCAGCTGTGCCTGCAGGGCCTGGGCGAGGATCTGGTACGACGTGTTGGGGCCGACCTCCAGCGTTATGTCCATGCCGTTCGGCAGGCCGGCCTCGGCGAGGAGCTTCTTGGCCTTCTCCGGGTCGTAGTAGGAGGACACGTCGCTCAGTTCGGGCACGTGGGCCCAGAAGCCCTCCTGGTACGGCTGCACCGCGGAGACGCAGGCGCCCTCGTACAGGTTCTTGCTGATCGCGTCGCGGTCGATGGCGTACATCAAGGCCTGCCGCACCTTGGGGTTGTCGAGCCCCTTGACGGAGGTGTTCAGCAGGATTCCGTTGAAGGTGGTGTTGGGGCCCCTGACCACGGTCAGGCCGTCCGCCTCGGCCTCCTTGATCTGGCCGGGTGTGATCGAGGTGCCGTCGGCCTGCCCCGACTTCACCGCGCGCAGGCGGGTCGTCTCGTCGGAGTAGACCGTCATCTCCAGGCCGCCGATGGTCGTCTCGGCGGCGTTCCAGTAGCCCTCGAACTTCTTGAAGGTGACCTTGCCCACCTGCAGCGTGTCGATCTCGAAGGGGCCGGTGCCGACCGGCTTGGTCGGCAGGTCCTCGGCGTCGAGCGCACCGGGCGCGACCACGATGCCGGCCTCACCGGCGAGCACGTTGATCATGTAGCCGGCCGGCTCGGAGAAGGTGAGCTTCACCTCGGACGGGCCGGTGACCTCGACCTTGTCGAGCACCGACAGCGTCGTCACGAGCGCGCCGCTCTTCTTGTACGCCTCCAGCGACGCCTTGACGGCCTCGGCGTCGAACTCCTCGCCGTTGTGGAACTTCACCCCTTCGCGCAGCTTGAGGGTGATCACCTTGTTCTCGTCGGAGAACGTCCACTCGGTCGCGAGCCCCGGCCCGATCTCACCGGCCGCACTCCGGCGGACCAGGTGCTCGTAGACCACGTCGAGGAACACCGGGTCGAGCGGCGCGGCCTTGCGGGGATCGAAGGAGGTCGGGTTGCCCGGCACGGCCCACCGCAGGATGGCCGCGTTGTCGAAGGCACCGGAGTCACCGGAGGCGCCGGAGGTGTTCGACGTCGGCCGGTCGGTCGTCCCGGCGCCACAGCCGGAGAGGGCGAGACCGGTGGCGAGAAATGCGCCGGCCGTTTTTACTGCTGCTCGTTTCACGGCTTATGCCTCCATATTTCAGAAGCGAGCTTGACTGGTATGACTGGCGACCCGCGGCGCTCTCCGGCTCCGTCGTCGACGTGCCGGCCCGCGTCCGCGTGTGCCGTGGTTCTCGGTGCCCCGTCTTCAGCCGTGACGCTGAATCACGCCCCCACCAGGTCCTGGACTTGTGCTGTGAACCGGCCTACAACCGGCTACCGGCGATCGCGGCGCCCTCCGCGAGCGCGGCGAGCTTCGCCCACACGATCTCCTCGTGGCCCACGCGCGATCCGATCCCGC
The DNA here is from genome assembly GCF_040648855.1 of Streptosporangium sp. NPDC049078. NCBI lineage: Bacteria > Bacillati > Actinomycetota > Actinomycetes > Streptosporangiales > Streptosporangiaceae > Streptosporangium > Streptosporangium sp. NPDC049078. The sequence continues at coordinate 107,366 of NZ_JBEZEL010000023.1, read as the reverse complement.
AGTCGGTCCCCGCCTGCAGGTTCTCCTTGCCCACCACACTGGCGAAGTTCGTCAGCCGTTCGGCGACGAGGAGGGGGTGTTCGACCAGGTCGGTGGCGTGGCTGACCACTCCGGGGGCGAGGATCTTGCCCTCGGGCAGTTTCACGTCCTCCCACACCCGCCACTCGTGCGCGTGCCGGACGTTGCCGGACTCGATGGCGTAGGCCTGGGTGTTGACCTTGATCAGCAGGTCCGCGATGTGTTCGAGGCCGATGTCCTGGGTGTGCGGCCGGTGACCGCTGCCCCAGCAGGTGTGCATCCGGATCTGCTCGGAGGGCAGCCCGTCGATGCTGTGGTTGATCACCTCTACCGCGAACTCGAGGTAACGACGCAGGTCCTCGACCGTCCAGGTGGGGTGGAACTGCCAGGTGGTCGCGAACTCGGGCTCGTCGATCTGCAGCACCAGGCCGGCGTCGGTGACCGCCCGGTACTCCTCGCGGAGCGCCTCGGCGACCGCGAACATGTACTCCTCCTCGCTCGCGTAGTGCTCGTTCCTCGCACCCGCGCCCAGGCTGAGCGGCCCCAGCGCGGCGATGAAACCGTCCACCTCCTTGCCTTCGACCGCCGTCTTCATCGCCGCGATGTCGGCCGCGATGGCGTCCTGGCCGATGTAGGTGATCGGGGAGGTGCACACCCGGCCCGACGTCGGCGGCTTCGGCGCGGCGCCCGGGGTGGAGAAGCCGGGCCGCACCGGCCCTCCGGATCCGGCCAGCCAGAGGCCGGAGGCATAGGTGCCGGGGAAGTCCGCCTTGTCGCGCGCGGCGACGTACTCGCGCTTGGGCGGGACGTTCGGGTCGATGGGCAGGGTCTCCCAGCCGGTCACCCGGGCGTGGATGTAGCCGCTGTAGGCGGACAGGTTCGCGGCCTTGACGTACTCGCCGTCGTTGACGACGTCGAGGCCGCACTCCATCTGACGGGCGACGACCTCGGCCACCGCGCTCGGCAGCCGCGCGTCGACGGCCTCCTGATCGCCCTGGGCGATCAGCTCGTCCAGGTCCTTGGGACGCGGCAGGTTGCCGCCGTGCGTGGTGAGAATCCGACCGTTTTCGCGCCTCATGCGTGTCTCCTAGCCAGGGTGTCTTCTCCCGCGCCGACGCGCGGGAACTTCTGCAGTTGGTGCCGTCCGCTCGACGGCGCGACCCAGCCGGGTCTGATGGCGAAGCTGTACGTCACCTCCGCGACGTACAGGTCTCCGTGGGAGTCCAGCGCGACCCCGTGCGGCGCGATGAAGTTGCCGGCCGCGGTGCGGTCCGTCGTGGAGTCCCCCCACCGCTCGACCACGGCGCCGTGCCGGTCCAGCACGGTGAGCCGGGCGGGCTGGTCCTCCAGCGCCTCGCCGTGCACGAAGGACCTCTTGCCTGCCGGCCGCCACAGCTCGACGACGAACACCGAGCCGTCCGGGGCGATGGTGAGGTCGCACGGGCGCCGGATGTCGGTCCACTCCTCGATGAACTCCCCGTCCGGGGTGAAGATCTGGATCCGGTCGTTCTCGCGGTCGCCGACGAACACCCGCCCGTCCGCCGCGACGTCCAGGCAGTGCGGCAGGTGGAACCGGCCGGGACCGGTGCCGGGCTCGCCCCAGGAGCCGATCAGCTCACCGGACGAGGTGAACCGGTGCACCCGGCTGTTTCCGTACCCGTCGGTCACGTAGAGGTCGCCGTTCGGGGCGACGGCGAGGTTGGTGGGCCGGTTGAACGGCCCGCCCGGGTACCGAACGCCCTCGACGCTGTGCACGTGCACCGGCCGGCCGGAGACGAACCCGGTGTCCGACGCCGTCCCGGCGGTGCCCAGCGTCATGAGCAACTCACCCTCGGGGGTGAACTTGCGGACCGTGTGGTCGCCCGCGTCGACGCAGTAGACGCCGCCGTCCGGCCCGACGGTCAGCCCGTGCGGCGTGGTGAACAGGCCCTTTCCCCAGCTGCGGACGAAGGTGCCGTCCCGCTCGTACACGATGACCTGGCCGTCGAAGCGGGTGAACAGGTAGACGCGGTCGGCCGCGTCCACGTCGACCGCGGCCACGTCCGCGTGCCGCAGGTCGTCGGGCAGCCGCTCCCAGTCGGCGTCGACCTCGAACCTCCGCCCGCCCGTCATGACGCCGCCCCGGAGGTGGAACGCGGCGCCGGCAGCCAACCCCACGGGTGGGTGCCCCAACCCGGCGCGATCAGCTCGCCGGCCCGTACGGTCTGCACCGGCCGCAGGCCGAAGCCGCCGTGGAAGACCTCCTGTTTGGTGTCGACGAACTCGAAGTCGCCCTCGACCAGGTCGAGCACCGTGAGGTCGGCCTCCCTGCCGGCCGCGATCGCGCCGAGCTCGTGCTCCGCGCCGATCGCCCGCGCCGCGTTCGCCGTGGTCATCCGGACCACCTCGGACAGGCTGTAGCCCACGGCCATGAACTTGGCCATGCACTCCAGCAGCGAGTGGAAGGTCTCTCCGGCCGCGGTCAGGTCGCTGCTGATGGTGTCGGGGAGCAGCCCGAGCGCGCGCTGCTCGCTCGCGACCCGGTAGCCGAAGTTGCCCCTGCCCAGCGCGGAGTCGAGGGTGATCCCGCGCTCGCGGGCGGCGAGCAGGGCGGGCATCATCCGATCCGCCGCGTCCATCACGCCGCCGTGGTTCGGCGTGCACAGATGGGTGAGGATGTCTCCCGCGTCGAGCTGCTCGATGGCGAACCGGGTGGCCGGTTCGAGCAGGTGCGGATCGGGGCGCCGCCGCGCGGACAGGTCGCCGATGTGCACCATGAGCGGGAGCCCGTGCTCCCTCGCCACCGCCTTGGTCGCGGACACGATGTCCTTGCCGTGCGTGGCGACGAGCGGCCCGACCAGCCGCAGCTTGATGCCCTGGACCAGCCCGGGATTGGCGGCGACGCACTTCGCGATGGCGACCGGGTCGATCTCTGCCAGGTCGTTGACGTCGATCATCGTGGGCATGGTGTGCGCGTAGCTGCCGATGTTCAGGTACGGGACGACCCGTGTCCTGGCGTTCGGCTGGATGTAGGCGGAGAAGACACCGATGTTGGCGACGCCGACGGATCCGGCGTCGACCAGTGTGGTGACTCCGGAACGCACGCCGATGGCGTCGGGGTCGCAGCCCTCCATGCCCACACCCGGGGTGATCGCGCCGTGCGCGACGTGCGTGTGGATGTCGATCAGCCCGGGGACGACGTAGCGTCCGGGGCCGCTCGCGTCGATCACCCGGCGGGCCGAGTCGGCGGGGATGTTCCCGCCGACCTTGGTGATCCGGCCGCCGGTGACGGCGATGTCCATGACGCCGTCGAGTTCCCGCCCGGGGTCCAGAACCCGGCCGCCCTTGATAAGAAGGTCGTACCGGGTGACCGGGTCGTCGCTCATCAGAGTCCTCCTGTCGGTGCCGCGATCGCGGCACGTCCCGCTCAGCGGGCCTGGATGTGCTGTTCGGTTTGCCGGTCGGCGGTCAGAAGTGGTCCCAGCCAGGGGGCAGCGCGGTCATCTGCACGGCCCAGCCCGCCGCGAGTGCCTCGGCCGAGTCGGCGAGCCCGATCCGGTCCAGCACCTCGCGCGCGTCGGCGCCCGGTCGGCGTACCGGGTGGCCCAGGCGCGGCGGGTTGCCGTGCACCCGGATGGCGATGCCGGGCATCACCACCTCGCCGACCTCCTCGGAGATCTGGCTGACGGTGAGCCCTCTCGATCGGGCCCACGGGTCGGTCATCAGCTCCGCGAGGGTCGTGACCGGGTGCGCGGCCAGCCCCGCCGAGGTGAGGCGGTCGGTCCACTCGCGGGCGGTGCCGGCGTGGAAGGCGGTCTCCAGGGCCGCCGCCACCGCGTCGTCGTCGGATCCGTCCAGGCCGGACAGGGCCTCCTCCAGGCCGGGGACCTCGCGGAGCGTCGGCAGGCTCTCCCGGGTCGCCCCGAGGAAGAACCATCGGTCGGCCGCCCGGTGGAACCGGTGCCACGGGTCGATCCCCAGAGCCGACGGCCCGCACGGCTCGGCCGCGCGGCGGTACCGGTCGTGCGCCGCGGCCGGGAGCCCGGGTGCGGGGCGCACCGCGAACCTCGCCTGCTGGTAGCCGCCGGTCTGGGTGAGGGAGGTGCGCACCTGCTGGCCTTCTCCGGTCAGCTCGCGATGGTAGAGAGCCACCGCGCTCGCGAAGGCGGCCATCGCGCCGGTGCCGTAGTCCAGGAGGTTGTACGGGCCCAGCACGGCCGGTCGGCCGTCGCCGCCCGTCCTGGTCATGATCCCGGTCGCGGCCTGGCCCTGGGTCTCGTACCCCCGGCGGCCGGTCCAGGGTCCGCCGTGGCCGTAGCAGCTGACGGAGACGTAGACGATGTCGGGGCGGCGGGCCCGGACGTGCTCGTAGCCGAGGCCGTAGCGTTCGGCGGTCCGTTCGGGGAAGTTGTGGGTCAGCACGTCCGCGTCGTCGATGAGGCGCCAGAGGACCTGCCGGCCCTGGCTCGACTTCACGTCCACGAGGACCGTCCGCTTGCCACGGTTGACGAACCCGTGCGCGCCGACACGCCGCTGCGGTGAGTTGATCTTGACGACGTCGGCCCCGAACTCGACGAGGATCCGTCCCGCGCTCGGCCCGGCCAGGATCTGGGTGAGGTCGACGACCCGCAGTCCCTCGTAGGGCAGACGGACCGGCTCGCCCTCGCTCCCCACCGGCTCGTCGCGCGTCGGCTCGTTTCCTGCCGGCTGGTTCCCCGCCGGCTGGTTCGCCGTCGGCTCGTCGCGCGGTGAGCCGGCGGGCGGCGACGTGAGTTCGGCGAGGATCTCCGCGCGGTCCGCGTCGGGCAGGTGCCGCGGCCTGCCGGGCAGCGCGGGGGTGGCGGACAGCCACACCGCCGAGCCGGGCATCACCGTCGCGCCGAGTTCCGGATCGTCGACCACGACGGCCTGCCCGGAGGCGAGCGCGTGGTCGCTCTCCAACCATTCGTCCAGCGTCCTGACCGCGGCGAGCGGCACGCCCGCCGCGTTGGCGAGATCCTCCCACTCGCCCGCCGGGCGGGTCAGGAACAGCGCGGTGAGCCGGTCGTGCAGCAGCCGGCGCAGCGAGGGGTCGTGGTCCATCCGGGTGCGGTCGGTCAGGCCCTCGCCCGTCCAGACCGTCACCCCGGCCGCGTCGAGGAACCAGGTGAGGAAGCGAGGTGTCGCGCCGATCGGGTTGAACTGCACATACCTGTCGTCCGCGCAGCGGTAGGTGCCACTGCCGTTGGAACTGATCGCCCGATCCGGCGGCAGCCCCTGCGCGACCGGGTAGGCGCCGCTCCCCCCGATGGCCTCGAACATCGCGTCGAACAGCGGCACCTCGACGCGGTCACCCCGTCCGGTGCGGTGCCGGGCGGTGAGGCTCGCCACGATCGCGAAGGCGCCGCAGAACGCCGCGAAGTTGGACGCGACGGGTACCGCCGTGTAGGTCGGCCGGGTGTCGTCCCAGCCGTCCGGCGCGTGACCGGCCCGGATCCGGCAGTTGCCGGTGGCGGCCGCGACGACACCCTCCCAGCCGGGGACACCGGCGCGCGGATCGTCGGCCGCGAAGCCGGGCATCGAGCAGTAGACGAGCCGCGGGTTGCCCGCGCGTGACTCCTCCCAGCCGAGACCGAGCCGGTCCATCACCCCCGGCCGGAAGTTCTCGACGAGAACGTCGGCCCGCCGGACGAGGTCGCGGGCGACGCCCAGGTCCGCCGCGTCCTTCAGGTCGAGGCTGATCCGCCGCTTCCCCCGGTTGAAGAACGCGTCTTCGGCACCGGGAGTGACACCAGGACGGTCGACGCGCACGACGTCGGCCCCCTGGTCGGCGAGCATGAGCGCGGCCAGCGGTCCTGCGACGTGGTGACCGAAGTCGACGACGCGGATCCCGTGCAGCGCTCCTGGGGCTCCTGAGGCTCCTGGGGCTCTTGAGGTCTGTGAGGTCCCTGAGGCTCGGGAGGCGCTCATCGCGAGGTCTCCTGGGTCTCGCCGATCAGCGCGTCGTTCGGCGGCGGCCGGTGCAGCACGCACGCGACCCGGTGCTCGGCGCCGATCTGCAGCAGCGGCGGGTCCAGGTGGGCGCACTCGTCCTGGACGACCGGGCAGCGGGTGCGAAAGCGGCAACCCGAAGGGGGGTTCGCCGGATCGGGAAGCTCGCCGCGCAGCACGGTGCGGCGCCGCGAGCGCTGCACGTCGGGATCGGGCACCGGCACCGCCGACAGCAGCGCCTTGGTGTACGGGTGCCGCGGGTCGGTGGCGATCTGCTCCGCGGACCCCTCCTCGACGATCCGGCCCAGGTACATCACCGCGATCCGGTGCGACAGGTGCCTGACCGTGGCGAAGTCGTGGGACACGAGGACCACCGCCTGCCCGGTGTCCTGCTGGATGGACAGCAGCAGGTTGAGGATCTCCGAACGGGTGGACAGGTCCAGCGCGGAGGTCGGCTCGTCGGCGACGAGAACGCTCGGCGAGAGCGCCAGCGCGCGGGCGATGCAGACCCGCTGCCGCTGCCCGCCGGACAGCTCGTCCGGATACCTGTCGACGAACGCCGGATCGAGGGTGACCCGGCCGAGCAGCTGGGCGGCGTGCTCACGCATCTGGTCCCGGCCGATCCGGCCGTGGACCAGGAGCGGTTCGGCGACGGCGTGGCCGATCGTCTTGGTCGGGTCGAGCGCGCCGTACGGGTCCTGGAAGATGACCTGGAGCTTGCCGCGCATCTCCTTGAGCTCGCTGCCGCGCGCCCTGCTGACGTCCTTGCCCTCCACCTCGACCGTGCCCCGGTCGGGCTTGAGCAGCCGGGCCATCAGCCGGCCCACCGTCGTCTTGCCAGAGCCGGACTCGCCCACGATGCCGACCGTGGTGCCGGCCCGTACCTCCAGGTCGACTCCGTCGACGGCCTGGACGCTCTCCAGCGTCCGGCCCAGCAGGCCGCGACGCAGCGGGAACGACTTGCTCAGGCCGCGTACGCGCAGAACCACACGATCCTCAGCCACGGACGGCCCCCTTCAGAATCAGGTCGCCGGAGGCGACGCGTCCGCATCGCGTGTGGCGTTCGTCGTCGATGACCGCGTCGGCCTGTGGTCGCCGGCAGAAGTCCTCGACGCTGTGCGCGCAGCGAGGCTCGAACCGGCAGCCCTCGGGGAACTGCCCTGCGGAAGGGACCCGGCCCGGGATGACCGTCAAACTGCTCCGGGCCCGGCCCGCCTGCGGTACGGCGGCGAGCAGCGCGCCGGAGTACGGGTGCCGAGGATCGTAGAAGAGCCGGTCGACGGGGGTTCGCTCGGCGACGTGACCGGCGTACATGACGACCACGTCGTCACAGAAGTCCGCGACCACGCCGAGGTCGTGCGTGACCAGCAGGACGGCCAGATCGAGGTCGCGTCGCAGGTCGCGCAGCAGCTCCAGGATCTCGGCCTGGATCGTGACGTCGAGGGCGGTGGTCGGTTCGTCGGCGATCAGCAGCTTCGGGTCGCAGGCGATGGCGGCCGCGATCATGACGCGTTGCTGCATGCCGCCGCTCATCTCGTGCGGGTAGGACCTGAGCCTGCGCTCTGCGTTCGGGATGCCGACCCGGCTCAGCAGCCGTCCGGCCTGCTTGAGCGCGACCGACCGCCGTTCGCCCAGGTGCAGCCGTCGTACCTCGGCGATCTGGTCGCCGACGGTCATCGTGGGGTTGAGGCTGCTCATCGGCTCCTGGAAGACCATGCCGACCGGTCCGCCGCGGATCCGGCGAAGCTGCCGCCGGTCGCAGGTGAGCAGGTCCACCCCGTCGAAGCGGATCGCGCCCGCCGAGACCCGGACGGCCGCGGGCAACAGGCCCAGGATCGCCATGGAGGTGAGCGACTTGCCGCAGCCGGACTCGCCGATCAGCGCGACCGCCTGCCCCTTGCGCACCTCGAAGGTGACGTCCTCGACCAGGCCGGGCTGTCTGGAGCCGCCGGGCAGGTCGATGGTGAGGCCCTCGACGGAGAGCAGCGGCTCGGTGGCGTCGCTTCGTTGCGCCGGTCCTGCTGTCATGTACGCCTCCTGAGTCCGACGGCGTCACGGATCGAGTCACCGATCGTGTTGAACGCGAGCACGGTCAGCACCATCGCGATTCCGGGCGGCACCACCGAGAAGGGGGAGTGGAACTGGTTGGTGTACGCGGCCTTGAGCATCGAGCCCCAACTCGCGTCGGGCGGCTGTACTCCGAGACCGATGAAGCTCAGGCTCGCCTCGACCAGGAGCGCGACGCCCATCAGGATCGTGACCTGGACCAGCAGCGGGGCGGCGATGTTGGGCAGGATGTGCACCCAGAGGGTTCGCCGGGTGGACGAGCCGATCGCCACCGCCGAGTCCACGAAGGTCTCCTCCGCCACGGCCATCGTCGCCCCGCGTACGACCCGGAACAGGCCGGGGGAGAAGATGATGCCGATCGCGAGCATCGCGTTGACCAGCCCCGGGCCGAGCACGGCGACGATGGCCAGCGCCCCGACGAGGGCGGGGAGGCTGAGGATGGTGTCGGCGAGCCGGCCCGCGACGCTGTCGACGACGCCGCGCCGCACACCGGCCCACAGCCCGAGCGGCAGGCCGATGAGCAACGCGACGCCCACCGAGATGAGCGGGGCGACGACGGCGATGCGCGACGCCTGGATGATCCGGCTCGCGACGTCGCGGCCGAACTCGTCGGTGCCGAGCAGATGCGTGAGGCTGACGTCGGCGAACCTGTTGCCGAGATCCTGGGCCTCCGGGTCGTGCGGGTAGACGAGCGGCCCGGCGATCGCGAAGAAGACGAGGACGACGACGAATCCGACGGCGACCGCGCTGGACGGCCGGCGCAGGATCGAGCGGAGGACATGGCGCGGACGGGCGCTCCGGGTGGCCATGGTCATGCCGTACGCACCTTCGGGTTGATCCAGCCGTAGGCCAGGTCCACGATGAGGTTGATCGCCACCACGATGACGGCGCTGAACAGGACGTAGCCCTGGATCATCGGATAGTTCCGTTGCAGCACCGAGTTGATGGCGAGGGAGCCGAGTCCGGAGATGCCGAACACGGCCTCCACCACGATGACTCCGCCGAGGAGCCGCCCGGCCTGCAGGCCGAGCACGGTCACCACCGGGATGGCCGCGTTACGCAGGATGTGCCGCCGGACCAGCCACATGCCCGAGGCGCCTCTGGCCCGTGCCGTGCGCACGTACGGGCGAGTGAGCACGTCGGCCACGCAGCCCCGGGTGTGCCTGGCGAGCTCCGCCGCCGTGGCCACCCCGAGCGCCGTGGACGGGAGGATCACGTAGGAGAGCCACTCCCCGAACCCCTCCCTGAAGTCGACGTATCCGGTCGCGGGTAACCAGGGGTTGGCCAGCGCGAACACGGACACGAGCACCATCGCGAGCCAGAAGCTCGGCATCGCGATGCCGAGGGTGGCGAGGGCGGAGACGGCCCGGTCGATCCAGCTTCCCTGGGTGAGGCCCGCGATGATGCCGGCCGTCACACCGAGCACGACGGCGATCATGATCGCCACCAGGGTGATGACCACGGTCGGCGGCGCCGCCTCGATGATCGTGTCCGCGACGGACCTGTTGGTGAACAACGAGTTGCCGAGGTCTCCCTGCAGAACGCCGGAGAACCAGGCGAAGTACCGCTCCAGGACGGGTTTGTCCAAGCCGAGTTCGGTGCGGATCCTGACCACTTCGGCCACGGTGGCGTTCTCACCGGCGATCACTTCCGCCGGGTCGCCGGGAATCAGCTGTACCAGCAGGAAGGTGAGAATCGAAACAAGCCACAAGACCAGCAGACCGCCGCCGAGCCGGCGAATTACCATGCCCGCGCTCACCGCCACCTCCGTCCAGCGCTACGTGGAACGAAGGGTGCGCGGAGCCGGGCGAGACACCCGCAGGCTCCGTTCGTGCAACATCGATCCACTGCGCTGTTGTCCGATAATGGGACAAAATGTGCAATAGTTGTAAACGCCATGCTGCCCTGCGGTTACCTGGGCGTCAAGAGGGAGCCGTTGCGTAAATGGGCGGTTTCTGCATCGTTACCGGGCGCCCGTCGCAAGGCGGTGACCACCGGAAACGCCGTCACGGTCAGAGGGCCGCGGGCGCGGGCCGGTTACCACGTATAGCCGACGGGACGAGGGAGCACTGTGGGCCGCAGCACAGGATGACGACGTACTCTTTGTGCTCACACACATGGCAACCCCGGCGTTCGACCTTAGGATTCGCACATGGCCGCAGAGTCGTCGTTCACCGGCCTCACCAGTGTCACCAGCGGGTCCACCGAGATCAGCCAGGAGAACCGCACCCTGCGTGACCTGGTGGAGATCTACCGCCAGTTGTCCGGCCTGGTTCTCCAGGACGCCGACATCGGCACGGTCGCCCACCTCGTCGCGCACCGGACCGACGTGACGGTGGCCATCATCAGCCAGAAGCTGGGCATCCTCGCCGCGGCCTCACCCGGCCAGAGCGACGACAGCGCCATCCAGTACGTCCACGACCACCTGATCCACCCCCGGCTGGCGCACATGCTCGCCAACGCCGGCAAGTCCCGCCACCCGCTCCGGCTGCCCGATCCGGCGCGAGGCCGAGCCCGCGTCGTGGCCCCGATCTTCGTCGGCGACACCGTGCCCGCCTATCTCGTCTCGCTCGTCGAGGCGGCTCCCGACCAGGGCGAGGACATCGACCTGCTGGTCGCCGAGCACGCCGCGACGATCTGCGGGGTCATCCTGGCCCGCGAGCGCGTCATCGTCTCGGCGGCCAGCCAGGTGCGTGACGACCTCGTAGAAGGGCTGCTGTCCGGGTCGGGCCGCGACAACGACGAGGTCGTGCGCTGGGCGCAGCACCTCGGCTACGACACCGAGCGTGACCACCGCGTCCTGTCGGTCATCCTCGAACCGCCCACGGGCGACCCCCAGCGCAGCGTCCTCATCGCCGACCGCGCCGCGGGCGCGACCGCCCGCCTGTTCGTCGCCCAGTCCCCGGGCGCGATCACCTCGGTACGCACGGACGAGGTGGTCGTGGTGTTGACCGAGAGCGCCACGCCGGGCTCGACCACCCGGGCGGAGCAACTCGGCACCCTGTGCGTGCAACGACTCGGAGCGCTGTTTCCCGACGTCGGCGTCTCCATCGGCGTCGGTGGAGCGTTCCGCGAACCGGCGCACATCGCCCGCTCGTACGAGGAGGCGCGGCGGACCAACGAGGTGATCCGGCGGCTCGGCCGGCGCGGCGCCGTGGTCGCCTTCGACAAGCTCGGCATCAGCCGCCTGCTGCTCCAGGTGCCCGACATCGAGACGCTGCACGAGTTCGCCGCGGACATCCTCGGCGAGGTGCTGCGCCACGAGAAGAAGCACCACTCGGAGCTCATCTCCACGCTGACGTGCTACTTCCGGGAGAACAACAGCCCGCAACGCGCGTCGAAACTGCTGCACGTGCATCCCAACACGGTCACCTACCGGATCCACCGGATCGAGGAGATCACCGGCCTGGACCTGAACACCTATCGCGACCGCCTCGCCGCACAGGTGGCTCTGGAGATCATCGACGCCCTCGGCGGAGAGATCATGTGAGGTCCGTGCCGGGCCTTCGGGTCCTCGGTGGGGAGGTCATGTGAGGTCCGTGCCGGATCTCCGGGTCCTCGCCGGGGGGCATATGAGGTCCGTGCCGGACCTCAGGGTCCTCGGTGGGGAGGTCATGTGAGGTCCCCGCCGGACTCCCGCCGCCCGACCTCCGGGGACGGATCGGCCGCCGTCACGGCGGCGGCGGCCGAATAGACGATGCCGGCGCCGGTCGACGAGTCGATGTAACGCGGGATCCAGCTCTCCTCGTCGTCGACCTGGGTCGCCCCCCACCCGTAACAGAGGTTGAAGCCGGTGGAGGTGCGCACGCGGAACAGGAACATGTTGTCCGACAGCCGGCGTCCGGGGCTGACGAAGGCGTCCATCTCGCTCCTGGCCAGGTCCCAGGCGATCTCCACCTCCTCCAGCGTGGTCGCCTCGATCATCAGGTGCTCCAGGCCGAGGGTCTCGCCCCCGTTGAGCAGGGCGATGCTGTGGTGGCGAGGATTGCACCGCAGGAACCACATCTCACCGAGGTGCGCGCCGAGGTTGATCGCGTCGGACACCTTCATGCCCATCACGTCGGCGTAGAAGTCGAGCCCCCGCTGCAGGTCCGGCAACCGCAGCACGACGAAGCCCAGGCCGAGCGCTCCGGTGACCGTCCGTGACGTCGGCCGGTGCCCCCGGTAGGAGCCCGCCGTCCCCTCCTGGCCGACGAAGAACTCGTGCCGCAGGCCGAACGGGTCCTCGAAGGAGACGAGCCGCTCGACCGAGCGCGCCGCCGCCAGTTGTGCCGAGCCCGCCGTCACCTCGAACCCGGCGGCGGTCAGGTGCGCCGCGACGTCCTCCAGCGACTCCTCGGCGCCGATCTCCCAGCCGAGGTAGAGCAGCCGGTCGGAGTCACCCGGGTGGATCGCGAGGCGGTGCGAGCGGTCGCACCAGCGCACCCGGACCGTGCCGTCGGGAAGCCGGTAGGTCTCGAAGCCGAAGACGCGCGGGCCGAAGTCCAGCCAGTCCGCCGCCGACGCGGACCGCACGCCGACGTACCCGATGCTTCGCATGCCGCATCTCCTCGCACTTCGTGGCGCACAGGGTGCGCCACGACAAGACTACGCGGCGGGGAGAACGCGGCACCGCCTCAGGTCAGGGCGGCGCGCAGCACCGGTTCGATGTCCGCCGCCGCCGCCTCGCCGTAGGCTTCGCGCAGGCGGGCCACGTCGGTGTCGGCGTCGATCGTCCACTCCTGGGCGCCGTTCGTCTCCAGTACCAGCGTGGCGACGAGCGCCCCGAGCTGAGCGGCCCGCTCCGGACCCAGCCCGCCGTTCCCACCGGCGAGGAAACCGGCACGGAACCCGTCGCCGACGCCGGTCGGGTCGGCGATCGTCCTGGCCGGCACCACCCCGACGTGCAGCGCGGTGCCGTCGCGCCCGGCGATCTCCACACCCCGGTCGGACAGGGTGGTCACCCGCAGGCCGACCCGGCCGGTGATCTCGTCGGCGTCCCAGCCGGTCTTGCGGATCAGCAGTTCCAGCTCGTACTCGTTGGTGAACAGGTAGCGGGCGCCGTCGACCAGGGCCCGGCACCGGTCACCGTCGAGGCGGGGAAGCTGCTGCGACGGGTCGGCGGCGAACGGCACGCCCAGCGCCCTCGCCTCCTCGGTCTGCGCGACCATCGCGTCCGGATCGCTCGCCCCCACCAGCACCAGCCCGACACCGTACCGCTCCACGATCGGGGCGAGTGAGATGTTCTTCGTCTCCGTCATCGCCCCCGGATAGAACGACGCGAGCTGGCACTGGTCGTCGTCGGTCGTGCAGGTGAAGCGCGGGGTGTGGGCCGTCTCGACGGTGAGGACCCCACCGCAGTCGACGCCGTGCCGTTCGAGGATCGCCCGGTAGTCGGCGAAGTCGGCGCCCACCGCCCCCACCAGCACCGGCCGTTGCCCCAGGACCCCCATCCCGAAGGCGATGTTCGCGCCGACCCCGCCACGGCGGACGACGAGATCGTCGACCAGGAAGCTCAGCGACACCCGGTCGAGCCGGTCGGCCACGAGATGGTCCGCGAAGCGGCCGGGAAAGTGCATCAGATGATCGGTGGCGATCGATCCGACCACGGCGGTCGTCCCTGGGGGCACGGTTACTCCTCGATGTGGATTCTGTTGCGGGCCGACGGGGTCAGAAGACGATCGTGGTACGGCCGTTCACCAGGACACGGTCCTCGCAGTGCCAGGTCACGGCCCTGGCCAGCACGGTCCGCTCGATGTCGGCGCCGCGTCGCGTCAGCTCACGCGCGCTTTCGCGGTGCGAGACCCGGACGACGTCCTGCTCGATGATCGGCCCCTCGTCGAGCTCCTCGGTGGCGTAGTGCGCGGTCGCTCCGATGATCTTCACGCCGCGCTCCTTCGCCTGCTCGTACGGCCCGGCGCCGGCGAAGGCGGGCAGGAAGGAATGGTGGATGTTGATCACCGGTACGCCGATCCGGTCCAGGAAGTCACCCGAGAGGATCTGCATGTAGCGGGCGAGGACCACCAGATCGACATTGCCCTTCAGGAGGTCGAGCTGGCGCCGTTCGGCCTCCGGTTTGGTCGCCCTGGTCACCGGGATGTGCTCGAACGCCACCCCGAACGAGGACACCTCCTCGGCGAGGTCCGGGTGGTTGGAGACCACCTGGCACACCTCGACGGGCAACTCGCCCCGGCGGGCCCGCCACAGCAGGTCGAGCAGGCAGTGGTCGTAGCGCGAGACGAAGAGCGCCACCCGGGTCGGCACGGAGGCGGCGCGGAACCGGAAGTCCGCGTCGAGCCGCGCCGCGACCTCCTGCCGGAACTCGCGCTCCAGCCGGGGCAGTTCCTTGTCCAGTCCCGGCAGGTGGAACACGACGCGCAGGAAGAACCGCCCGCCCGCGGGCCCGGTGGAGTCCTGGTCGGACTGCACGATGTTGGCTCCGCGCCGGTACAGGAACGACGAGACGCAGGCGACGACGCCCGGCCGGTCGGTGCAGGACACGACGAGCCGGCCGACGTCGGGGTCCGTCCCGTTCACAGCGTCGCGGGGACGGCGTCGGCGGACAGCGCGGCGGCCCGGCGGAGCGCGTCGGCCCGATCGGTCCGCTCCCACGGCAGGTCGAGGTCCGTACGCCCGAAGTGTCCGTAGGCGGCGGTCTGGCGGTAGATGGGACTGTGCAGTCCGAGGTATTCACGGAAGGCGGCGGGCCGCAGGTCGAAGTGCTCGGCCACCAGCGTCCGGATCAGCGAACGGCTCACCCGCTCGGTGCCGAACGTCTCGATGAGCACCGACACCGGCCTGGCCACCCCGATGGCGTACGCCACCTGCACCTCCGCCCGGCGGGCGAGCCCGGCGGCGACCACGTTCTTGGCGACGTGACGCGCCGCGTAGGCGGCGGACCGGTCCACCTTCGAGGGGTCCTTGCCGGAGAAGGCGCCGCCGCCGTGCCGGGCGAATCCCCCGTAGGTATCGACGATGATCTTGCGTCCGGTGAGTCCCGCGTCACCCACCGGGCCGCCGATCACGAACCTGCCGGTGGGGTTGACCAGCAGGCTCCGGTGGAGCGCGTCGGCGTCGTACAGCTCGGCCGGCAGCTCAGGGGTGACGACGTGCCGCCAGAGATCCTCGCGGATCCGCTCCAGGGAGACCTCCTCGGCATGCTGGGTCGAGATCAGCACCTGCTCCACGCCGACCGGGACGTCGCCCTGATAGCGCACCGACACCTGCGTCTTGCCGTCCGGGCGCAGGTAGCCGAGGGTCCCGTCCTTGCGGACGGCGGCGAGCCTGCGGGACAGCCGGTGCGCCAGCGCGATCGGCATCGGCATGAACTCGGAGGTCTCGTCGGTGGCGTAGCCGAACATCATTCCCTGGTCACCGGCGCCGGCTCGGTCGAACTCGTCGCCGGAGCGGTCCCGGCGATGCTCGTGCGCCAGGTCGACGCCCTGCGCGATGTCGGGTGACTGCTTGTCCAGTGCCACGAGAACGGCGCACGAATGGCCGTCGAAGCCGTAGGCCCCGTCGTCGTACCCGATCCCGTTCACGGTGTCCCGGACGATCTGCGTGTAGTCGAGCGACCGCGGGGCGGTGATCTCTCCCGCCAGGACGACCATGCCGGTGGTGATCAGGGTCTCGCAGGCGACCCGGGAGTGGGGGTCAAGGGTCAGCGCCGCGTCCAGCACGGCGTCCGACACCGCGTCGGCGATCTTGTCGGGGTGTCCCTCGGTCACCGACTCGGAGGTGAACACGTAGTCGTCGTCGATTCCCAATCGGGTCATTGCTCAGGCTCCTCGGGCGATGGTTCGAGCGGGTTCAGGTGGTGGGCGGCGCCGGTCGGTTCTGTCCGCATCGCGGGGGCGCCGGTCAGCCCGGTGTCCGCGCCGTGGGGGCGCCGGCGGGTTCGGTTCGCGCCGTGGGGGCGCCGGTCGGTTCGATCCGTACTGTGGCGGCGCCGGTCAGCTCGGTCCGCACCATGGCGGCGCCGGCGACCATGGCCGCGAGCTTGGCCCTGGCGACGGGCGCGGAGACGTTCCGCAGCCCGCAGTCGGGGTTGACGACCAGCCGGTCGGCGGGAACGAGGTCGAGCGCGCTCCGGATCCTGGACGCGACCGCCTTCGGGGTCTCCACGTCGGAGGACTTGACGTCGATGACGCCCAGCCCGATGGTGCGGTCCCAGCCGAACTTGTCGATCACCGGCAGATCCGCGTACCCCTTGCGTGCGAACTCCAGGACGAGCTGGTCCACGGCGGCGTCGAGCACGGCGGGGAACAGGAAGTCGTAGTGGCCCTCCCACGAGGGGCGCGCGTAGCGGTTGCCGTAACAGACGTGCAGGGCCCAGGTGACGTCGACGCCCTCGGTGACGACGTTGACGGCCTTGATCGCCGTCTCCACCTCGCCGGGGTAGCCGGCCAGAAAGGGCTCGTCGATCTGCAGCAGCCGCGCGCCGCGCTCGGCCAGGGCACGCGCCTCGGCGTTGAGCACGCGCGCGATCGCCATCACGAGATCGCCGGGATCGTCGTACGCCTCGTTCCGCACCCGCCGAGAGAGTGAGAACGGCCCGGTGAAGGAGAACTTGACCGGATCGGAGGTCTGCTCGGTGGTGAAGGAGAAGTCGTCGGCCAGCATCAGCGTTGCCGTGGCCGCGGGCGGCAGCCGCTCGACGACCCTGGCCTCGTGGTAGTCGAAGTAGAAGTCCTTCGACGTCCGCGGGATGTCGATCCCCGGCATCCTGGCGAGGAAGTAGTCGATGTCGTTGTCGCGGCGCAGCTCGCCGTCGGACACGATGTCGATGCCGGCGATCTCCTGGTCCCGGAGCGCCGCCTTGATCGCCATGTCGTGCAGGTCCTGGATCTGCGCGTAACTCATCCGGCCGCGGTAGTAGTCGGTCTTCAACCGCTCCATCCACTCGGGAACCGGGTAGGAGCCCACGACGCTGGTGGGAAGCAGGGGCAGGCGGCCCATGAGGTCGGCCTGGTGGAGCGCGGCCATCAGTCCCTCACCTGCGCCGTCATCGTGACGATGTTCCCGCCCGCCCGATGGGCGAAGGGCGCGTAGTGCACGTCGAAGCCGTTACGCCGGCCCACATGCGCCAGCAGCGGCCCGTTCACCCAGTTGACGACGGACCCCTCGTACTTCCCCGGGCCCCGGAAGTTGGTCCGATAGGCGTGTACGTCGGTGACGAACAGGTCGTGGCAGACGAGCCTGCCGAACGGATGCAGGAGCCGCAGGCTGTCGGCGAAGCTCGCCACCGCCCCGTTGCTGACGTGCATGCGGATGTCGGCGCCGGATTCGAGCAGGGGCCGCAGCAGCTCCCCGCTCATGGACGGCGCGAGGGAGTAGAGGTCGAGGCCGGCCAGCGGGACGTACCGCTCCTCCAGCCTGACCATGCCCCACACCGTCCGCCAGAAGGAGACGGCGGCGTCCACGTCGGCGAAGCGGGTGGGGTCGGTCTCGGCCAGCAGCCCCGGCCCCAGCCGCAGCAGCCTGTGCACCAGAGCCGGCAGCTCGCCCACCGAGGCCCCCACCGACTCGGCGAGCTCGGTCACGGTGGCGTCGTCGAGGTAGGCGCGGGTCTCCACCCGGTAGGTTCGGCCGCCCAGCTGGGCGACCTCGTCGGTCGGCAGGTTGTCGTAGACGTTGGAGATGTAGACGAGGAAGACCTTGTACTTCAGGAAGCCGAGCGAGGTGCACGGCGTCGTCGCGTCGAGCACGAACGAGCTGATCCGCGCCCGATGCTCATCGACCGCCTCACGGGCCAGATCGAGCACATGCTGGGAGTAGTCGCACATCATGTAGTGCAGGCGCCGGTAGTAGCCGCGTCCGTGCTCGGCGTCGAGGGCGCGAAACTCGTCCAGGAAGACCTTCGCCTGGCTGCCGTTGCCCACCCCGAGCTCGACGACGTACAGCTCCTCGGGCAGGGCGTCGCCGTCGGCCAGCGCATCCCAGACCTCGAAGAGGTCACCGATCACGTCGCGTGCGGCGTCGCGGTTGTGCGCGTCACTCTCACCGCCCGGCAGCGCCTGCTCGTACCCTCGCCCGGTGGACTTCTCCCACAGGTCCAGGTCCTTCCAGTAGCGGGCGTTGAACTCCCAGACGCGGCTGCGGCTGCCGGGACCCCAGTCCTCCAGCAGGACGCGGCCGTTCGCGCTCCCCCGCCGCAGCGCCGCGGTGACCTCCTCAAGGGAGATGACGGCACTGCGCCGTACGTCGACGGCGATCTCCACGGCGTCGTCCCTGGCGCCCAGGGGCACGATGGCGGGGCCGGGCCTCGCGCTCGGCTGCGGGCACTGCAGGATCGGCCGGACGTCGACCACCTCGCGGAAGTTCGACTTGTACTGGACCCAGTCGCACACGAACCGGACCTTGTCGAGGTCCGTGGAGCCCTCCCGCAACGCCTCGACGACGGGCGCGAGCGAGGTCATCAGGTCCAGGGAACTCGTGCCGCTGAGTTTGGAGTGAGGCCGGAAGTCAACGAGCATGACCGATGCCCTCCATGGAGTGGTGGCGGTTGTGATCGGAAAGCGCGGTCGGCGGCCGGGGGACACCGGCCCGCCGCAGGATGTCGGGCACGCCGTGCTCGTAGCCGAGCGCCATGAGATGGACGCCCGCGACATCGGGGATCGTGGCGAGCCGCTGCACGGTCTCCACGCACATCTGGATCCCCTCCTCGGCGACCCGGTCGGCGGGTACCCCGCGCAGCCTCCGGTCAACGTGGTCGGGAACATGCACGCCGGGGACGGAGGTGCGCATGTACTCCAGGGCGCGCAGCGAGCGGATGGGGCCGACACCGGCGATGATCTTGCAGCGTTCGGTGACGCCGAGATCCCGCAGGTCGGCCATCCACCGTTCGAATATGTCGAAGTCGAACACGTACTGCGTCTGGACGAACTCCGCACCCGCGGCCACCTTCTTGGCCAGCCGGCGGGCCCGGAACCCCAGCGGAGGCGCGAACGGGTTCTCGACCGTGCCGATCGACCAGGCCGGACGGGGGGAGACGGCCCTGCCGGAGATGAGCACGCCGTCGTCCCGCAGGGTTCGCGCGGTCCAGACGAGTTGCACACCGTCGAGGTCGAAGACCGGCTTGGCCTCGGGATGGTCACCGAACCGGGGGTGGTCGCCGGTGAGCAGCAACACGTTCGGGATGCCGAGGGCACCGGCCGCGAGGAGGTCCGACTGCAGGGCGAGACGATTGCGGTCGCGGCAGGTCAGCTGCATCACCGGCTCGACCCCGGCGCGCTGGGCGAGCAGGCTGCCCGCCAAGCTCGACATCCGGGCGTTCGCCCCCTGGTTGTCGGTGACGTTCGCGGCGTCGACCCAGCCCCGCAGGAGCTCCGCCTTACGGGTGACCGCCTCCGCGTCGGCCCCTCTGGGCGGGCCGATCTCGGCGGTGACGGCGAACCTGCCGGCGGCGAACGCGGCGCGCAGCCCACCTCCCGCCGGCTCGGCGCTCATCGCGGACTCAACCCCAGCTCGCGCCGCAGCAGCGGGCGGGGGTCGTCCGGGCAGGGCGCCACCCCCAGCCCGTCATCGCGGCCCTGCCAGTAGTTCACCCACGAGCTGCGGTCCCACGCGCGGTGATCGACCGGACGCTGCAGCAGGTCGAGGTCGGCGCCGTGCCCGCCGCCCTGCGCCCGCTCGATCGCGGTCACCCAGACGCAGACCAGATCGGGATGGACCTCACAGCGGCCGGAGGCGGACACTCCGCCACATGGGCCGTTGCGCAGTTGCTTCGGGCAGGTCATCGGGCAGGTGTAGCCGGTGTCGGGCAACGCGCACTGACCGCACATGCGGCATCCGTACAGCTGTTCCTTCGCCACCCGCTCCGCGCGGGTGAACCA
The DNA here is from genome assembly GCF_040648855.1 of Streptosporangium sp. NPDC049078. Taxonomy (NCBI): domain Bacteria; kingdom Bacillati; phylum Actinomycetota; class Actinomycetes; order Streptosporangiales; family Streptosporangiaceae; genus Streptosporangium; species Streptosporangium sp. NPDC049078. Next base: position 87,519 of record NZ_JBEZEL010000023.1, on the reverse strand, counting down.
GCGATAGGCCCGCTGCCTGCGTTCGAGCCAGGCACCGACCCTCCGGTACACGGGATTCGCGGCGAGGAAAGGGTGGAGGGCGTAACTGAGCCGAGCCCCGATTCGGGGGATCACGGGGCGAGGCCATCCGCCGCCGGGTGCGTTCCGCTCGTCGAAGCCCACGATCTCCTCCTTCTGGATACGCGGCCGGAAATCACCGTTGACCTGGCCGGAAAAGACGCGGCCGGATCGTTCGACGAATTCCGTTCAACCGCTGAGATCGAGGCTGCCAGAACGTGCGACGGGTGTCTTAGGCCCGCACACCAACACTGGGAGGACGTTCGTTGTGATGGCCCACAACCCGCTGGGCGCCGTCACGACACCTTCCGCGGTGGGGCACGCTCCTTCTCGTCGGGCTCGTCGGGCTCGTCGGGCTCGTCGGGGTCAGGGGCGACCGCCGGGTGTCGCGCGGACTCATCCGCCCCTACGGCGGGGTCGCGTCCACAGAGGTGGTGGACAGGTGCGCGACACCATGACCTCGATCGCGCAGAGGCCGACGATACGTATAGGGAAAGCCGGCTGATTGAGCGATTCGCGGTTTTTGTAGAGCTATGAGCGCATCACGATTTCAGCGCTTGTGGGTGAGCTTGTCGCTACATACTGCCTTTAGAGGGATTCGGCGTTATTATCGGCAAAGTCCTCCGCGATCAAGCGGACCCCGATCGAAGCGAAGGTGGCGAGGTGTCCGAACGCGGCGAAGACGGGAACGAGACGACGCTGAACAAGGGGCAGCTGCCTGCGGAGATCGACACGACGAAGCCCAGCATCGCGAGGGTCTACGACTGGTTCCTGGGCGGCAAGGACAACTTCGCCATCGACCGGCAGGTCGCCGAGGCGGCGATGAAGATCTCCCCAGGAGCCCAGCAGGCAGGGCAGGACAACCGGGCCTTCCTGCGGCGGGTCGTGCACCACATGGTGGCCGAGGGGGGGATCAGGCAGTTCATCGACATCGGCTCCGGCCTGCCCACCCAGGGCAACGTGCACCAGGTGGCGCAGGAGGTCGATCCGGCGGCCCGAGTGGTCTACGTGGACAACGACCCCATGGTGCTGGTCCACGGGCGAGCGCTGCTCGCCGCCGACGACAGCACGACGGTCATCCAGGCGGACGCTCGCGACCCACGGTCGATCCTGGAGAACGACCAGGTCAAGAGGTTCATAGACTTCAGCGAGCCGGTGGGGCTGCTGATGCTGAGCATCCTGCACCATCTGCACGACGACGACGATCCCGCGGGAGTGGCGGCCACGCTGCGCGCCCCGCTGGTGTCCGGCAGCTTCGTGGCGATCTCGCACTTCTGCAATCCCGGTGAGGCGCACCCGGCGGCGTCCCAGCAGGCCACGACGGTCGAGAAGCTCTTCAACGAGAACCTCGGCACCGGCCGCTGGCGCACCCCGGACGAGATCACGGAGTACTTCGGCGACTTCGAACTGGTCGAACCTGGCCTCGTCCCGCTCCCCGAGTGGCGTGCCGAGCCGAGCTTCTTCGTCAAGAACGCCCTGCTGTACCACACCTACTACGGCGGCCTGGCCCGCAAGGCCTAGAACCTGTTCCAAAGGCAGGTGAGCCGGTCGTTGACGGCGGCGTGTGGACGAACCACTGCCACAACCTCGCGCACGCCGACCAGGGGACGCCCTGCATCTGCGGTACGAGGGCGTGACATTCCCCTTTCACGGCGGGCACGGCGGCCGGCACCGCGTGGAAGTTTCACGGCGGGGTGGGGCGTCCCGCCACCGGGCGGAAGTGGTTTTCGCAGGAGACGAGCGGGGACGGGCCGGCGCGGAAGGATCATGCTGTGGGCAACCGGTTGCCCGGATTTTGCGGCTATATAAGGATTCTCGCGTGACTGATCGCGCGCCCGCCGGACCGGTGGAGATCACGGAGCCGGAGCGGGAACCGGCTGACGCGGAACCCGGCGCAGGTCCCGGCGAGACGATCGCCGAGACCTCCAGTGAGACGACCGCCGAGACTTCCGACGAGACGACCGGCGAGTCGACCGACGAGGTGGCCGGGCGGCGGTGGGTGCCCAGGTTCCTGACCGACCCCGGCGACCGGCTGGCCCTGCTCCTATGGGCGCTGTCGCACGTCGGTGTGCTGATCTACGCCTACCTGGCCGGCCCTGGCCGGACCACCGACCCCTTCCTCAACCGGTTCACCCGCTGGGACGCCGAGAACTTCATCGCCATCGCCCAGTTCGGCTACGACGGCCCCCCGGGCATGCAGGACGCCGAGAAGCTGCCGGCGTTCTTCCCCGGCATGGCGATACTGATCAGGATGATGCGGCCGGTCGTCGAGGACGGCCGGCTGGCCACGATGATCATCTCGCTGGTGGCCAGCGCGGTGCTCGCGGTGATGCTGTCGCGGCTCGCCGAGACGTACGCGGCAGGCAGCGGCCGGTACACGGTGGCGGCGCTGTTCCTCAGCCCGTTCGCCGTGTTCCTGTACTCCGGCTACTCGGAGGCGCTGTTCCTCGCCCTGGCCGTCTCGGCGTGGCTGTTCGCCAGGAACGGCCGCTGGGAGGACGCCGCGCTGTTGGCCACCGGAGCGGCCACGGTGCGTATCTCCGGCCTGTTCCTGGCCTTCGGTCTGCTCGTCATGTTCCTGGTGGCGGAGAACGGCCGCAAACGCCCGGGCGGGTGGCGCCTGCTGCCCTGGCTCGGGCTCCCCGGTGTGCCGCTCGTGCTGTACAGCTTTTACCAGTGGACCCGCACCGGCGACTGGCTGGCCTACAACTCGGTGCAGGACCGGTTCTGGGGCCGGCACGCCGTCTGGCCGTGGGAGGCGCTCGCCAACACCTGGAGCATGTCCGACGACGTCGCCTCGCTCACCACGTCCTACTACGAGGAGATCATCTCGGCCGCGGTGCTGCTGGTGCTGGCCGTCTGCCTCGCGGTACGGCGCAGGTGGCCGGAGCTCGCGTACATCGCCCCCCAGGTGCTGTCCTTCCTCACCCTGTCGTCGTTCTACATGTCGATCGGCCGGGGGTCGCTGACCTGGTTCCCCCTGTGGATCGCCATCGGCGTCGCGGGGGTGCGAAGACCTTGGGTGTGGCTGGTGAGCATGGCCATCATGATCCCGGTCATGGCGATCAACACCGGGAACTTCACCACCGGCGCGTGGATCGGCTGACACCGCCCTCCGGGCCGGGACTTTTTCAAGTGCCGGCCACCGTCGAAGAGTCGATCCGCATCTTGCGGCGCGGGCAGTGAGAACGCATCCCCTCCGTCGGCGGCCTCATCCAAGAATTCGGCATCGCCCTCCAGCCCGCACAATGCGGACCGCGTTTTCTTGGTTGCAGACGAGGTGATGGTCGCTGGGCTTCATCGACCATTCGTTGAAATATCAGAATGCACTCACGCTTGTGGCGCGGTCTCGACGACGAGTGTGTAATCAACGCCTGTGTGGAAGTCGCCGGCGGATCCGCGAATGGTCAGTGTGTGACGACCGGGCCGCAGTGGCTGGAGCCGCGCCCAGATGCCGCAAGCGTAGGATCTGGTCCTTCCCGCCTCGCCCGTCAGAGGGTTGTCCGCCACCCCGGTCACGATGACGTCGTCGTCCTCCATCCGTTCAAGCGTGACCGGCTCGCCGTCGAGGGTGGCTCCGCCTTCCGCGATGTTCATGAACTCCTCGCATTTCGCCTCGGAGCAGAGCCGATTCACCAGCGGGAACACCATCGGTCGCCCCGCGGGAACCCTGCATGTCCGCTGCGAGGTACCGCCGAAGGTTCCGGCGAGGAACCATACGTCCTCTGGCTGGTTCCGGTCGCAGAACTCCCCGGTCGTGTCCATCACGGGGTTCGTGCTCTCGCCTTCCGAGGCCGCCCAGGTCCACCAACGCCCCTGGATCGTTTCCGCCGACGAGGTCACCGGTTTCGGAGAGGCAATTCTGCCCGCGCCGCTCTCTTGAACCACCCCACAGCCGACGAGAAGACCAGCGGCCAGAAGAAACGGTAGGGCGGCTCTAAAAGACATCCGGGAATCATAGCCCCGAAGCCTTCATGGGATCAGGCGGAGAGCCGTCCCAGGATTCGCGGAAACCGATGGTGTTCGGGCAGAACTCGGCGTGTTCGGTGCCTTCAAAAGTCTCGAGACGAGACCGAGCAGCGACTCCGTCGTCGCGACCCGATGAAGGTACAAAGAGAGGCGGCTTGCCCGATTGGTGAGCCGAGGACTGTGGCGCGGCGCTTCGTCACCCGGTCCCGAGGTTCCTGTCGTATTCCTCGACCAGTTCGAAGAACTCGGATTCGGTGGCGGCGAACTTCGTGATGCCCTTCTTCGGGTCGGTCGTCACGAAGAACAACCAGGGGCCGGCGGCCGGCTTCAGGGCGGCTTCGATGGCGTCGGCGCCCGGGTTGCCGATGGGGCCGGGCGGCAGGCCGCGGTGCGTGTAGGTGTTGTACGGCGACCGGCTCTTGAGATCCTCGTTCGAGGCCCTGATACCGAGTTTGTCCAGGCCGTACAGGACCGTGCTGTCCAACTGCAGATTCATCTCGGGCGTGTGGTTCAGCCGGTTGTAGATGACCTGCGCGATCTTGGGCATGTCGCGCCTGCCGGCCGACTCGGCCTGGACGATGCTGGCGATGGTCAGGATCTCCAGTGGCGTACGGCCGACACGTCTGGCACCGTCCACCAGGTCGCCGTCCTCGGCGGCGCGATTGAAGCGTGTCACCATCGCGGCGAGGATCTCGTCGGCGCTCGACGTGGGCGAGATCTCATAGGTCGCGGGAAAGGCGAATCCTTCCAGCCTGCCCTTGGCGTAGGCGGGAAGGCCGAGCGCCTCACCGTCCTCGGCGGCCCGCTCGAACTCCTTCAGCGGCTTGCCGGTGGCGGTCGACAGATCCTTCAAGACACCGGAGAGCCGCTGTCCTTCGTTCACCGTCACGGTGATCCGGGTCTCCGCACGTGTCTCGCCGGAGCCCTGCCCGGTGAGAACCCCGGGGGTCGCCGTCCGTGAGGACAGACCCTGAACCGCGAGCGTGGATCCGATCGCCAGCACGGCGACGGCTGCTGCCGCCGCCGGCACGAGGCCGCGGCGACGGGATCGGCTCCCGTTGACGTGGAGGAACCGGCCAGGCGGGGGCGGCTGCTCCTCACGGGCCATGTCGGAAAGAGTCTCGCGCAGCAGATCCTCGATGTTCATCCGAACTCCCTTACGGTGCTCAGCTCAGGCGCCGCCTTCTTCAGGCGCTCCAACGACCGGTAAATCTGGCTGCGGACCGATCCCACCCTGAGGCCGAGCAGCCGGGCGATCTCGGTCTCGGACAGGTCCTCGAAGTAACGGAGCACGAGAATGGTCCGCTGCCGGGGTGTCAGCCGGGCGAGAGCCGTACGCATCACCAGGCGAAGGTTCACCATCTCGGCGTGCTCCTCGCCGATCTGGTCGGGCAGCCATCCGGTGGGCACTTCCGCGACACGGGAACGGCGCCGCCACCAGCTCACCTGCTCGTGGTACATGACGCGACGGACGTAGCCCTCGATGGCCGCGGTGTCGCGCAGGCCGCGCCACTTCGCGGCGGTCTTCGCCAGCGCCGACTGCACCAGGTCCTCGGCGGCGTGCCGGTCACCGGTCAGCAGATACGCGGTACGGAACAGCGCCCCTGAGCGATCGATGACGAACTTCCGGAAGTCCGCCTCAAATCCTGGATCCACCTGTCCTCCTCGCGATGTCACCAAGCAAGGACGAGGACAGGGCGTGGATCTATGCCGGCATGACCGAACCGATTCACATCAGAACCGCGACGTTCGGTGGCAGGGCATGCGGCGCCGTCACTCGTCGTCGAAGGCACCGAGCAGGGTGTCGCGGTTCACGTCGAGATAGCGGATGTCGGCCTCGTACAGGTCGGCGTGACCGTCTTCGATGTGGGACAGGAACGCCTCGTGGCCTTGTTCCGCCTGATCGTGCATGAGGTCGATGAGGGCGCGCAACCGGTCGGCGACGGCATCGAGGAGTGTCGTGTCGGCGGGAATGCCGTAGACGCGGCAGAAGCGGGCGGCGCGACGCCCCTGCTCCATGGGGCCGCCGTAGCCGTCGGGGTTGCCCGGTGCGTGCAGGGGGGCGAACCGGTAGGCCGCGTACGCCACGTCCCAGAGGCGCGGGCCCGGGTGCGCGGCGTCGAAGTCGATGAAGCCCACGGCCAGGCCGTCGCGCACCACGCAGTTGTAGGGTGCGACGTCGCCGTGGCAGACGACCTCGACGGGAGAGCGGGCGGGGAGCCACCACCGGTCGCCGGGAGCGGTCGCGAACGTGGCGCCGGCGTCGTGATAGCGGCGCAGCAGCGTGGCCGCCGAGTCGAGGAGTTCGAGGGTACGCAGTTCGGGCGGGAGCGCCTCGTGTACCTCCCCGTGCAGGAAGGTCAGCATCTCCGCGCCGTCGGCGTCGAAGCCCAGCGGCTGGGGGGCGCCGTCGAAGCCCTGCGCGCGTACGTGCCGCAGCAGCCGGTGGATCGTCGGTGATGCCGCCGAGGCCGGTCGGTGGACGACATCGCCGTGCCGGCGCACCACGTTCACGCCGCCGCGCAACTCTTTTCTCTCGGTCATCTCGCACGACCTATGACGAACACGTGGCCTTCCCGGCGCGTCCGGAGGCTGCTGCTCGACGTTTCAACGCCAGGTACGCAGACATTTGGGCAGGCTAGCACTCGTTATCACTTCCCATGGGCCGCGTCGGATCAGGGCGGCGCGCATCCCTGCCGCGGTCACCGGAGGGCTTCACTTTGGAAAGTGGTTGGCGCGGGACACGGGGGGTTTGGGAGGGTGCGTGCATGGCGAAGGCGGTGGAGGCGCGTGATGTGGCGGGGTTGGCCGAGGCGACCCGGGGCGGTGAGCGGATCAAGTATCTGATGTTCTGGGGGCATCGGCCGCCGCGTTCCGGAGGGGTAGGGGCCGGGTGCCTATCGCAGTGGTGGCCGGCGGACTTCGTGGTGGACGGCGTGGTCTACCGTACGGCGGAGCACTTCATGATGGCGGGCAAGGCGCGGCTGTTCGGTGACGAGGAGAGCGCGGCGGCGATCGTGGCGGCCGATCACCCCGGGCAGGTCAAGGATCTCGGACGACGTGTACGGGGCTTCGACGAGGAGAAGTGGACGGCGGCTCGCTTTGACCTGGTGGTTCGCGGCAACTTCGCGAAGTTCGGCCAGAACGCCGATCTGCGGGAGTTCCTGCTGGGCACCGGTGAGCGGGTGCTGGTGGAGGCGAGCCCCGTCGATCGTGTCTGGGGGATCGGACTGGCGGCCGACGACGAACGAGCCGATAAACCGGAGCTGTGGCCGGGGCTGAACCTGCTGGGATTCGCCCTGATGGAGGTGAGGCAGGCCCTTCGGCGATCGTGACGGTGACGATGTGATCGATGCCGACGGTGTCGCTCATGCGGTGGGGAGCGCCGGTCGCCCTCACATATTCGCAGGAGCCAGCCGGGCAGCTCGTTTCGCCATGGAAGGTTGCACCTTCAACACGAGCCGGTAGAGGCCTCGCATTCGAGGCGGGTGCTCCTGCCAGTACGTGAGGGCCCGATGGAGCATCTCTTTTCCACAGACCTCCGCCACCCTGCGGTCCAGTGCGTAGATCTGCTGTCTCATCATGATCGGCATTCCGATCATGATGAAAAATATCAGCGCCACCACGGCGGCGGGGATGGGTGAGCTGAACAGGAAGATCAACGGGGCTGCAACGAGGCCGATCACAGCGCCGAGGCCGAGCGAGGTCGCAGCTGAGACACCTTCCTTACGGACGCGCGTGCGGTCGGATGCCGCGACGGCCCACGCGAGATCTGCGTCCTGTACCTGCCTGGGCAGAGTGTCGAAGCCGGCTCCGATGACGATCAGGGAGTTCTTGCCGCGTCTTTTCAGGATGCAGTCCGCTCCTTGGGGCGGTTCGCCGTGGACCACGTCAGGTGGGTTGATCCCGAACCGCTGGGACAACTCCTCAACGCGAAGACGCAGTTCATCCATGCTCACGGGGCCAGCTTCGCGTAAGGAGATCACATCTCAGTCGCGATCGACACGTCATCTGCGGGGCGTTGTTCGCCGGTGAAAATCGAGTGACATGTCGCACTGTTCGCGGGAATGCTGGGGGCGACCGATGAGTTTTGTCGGTGGTGTGCGTCAAACTCTGCATGACCGCAACGTCTTGCGAGACCTGAGGCTGGGACGCCAGCCCCATGACCGCGTCGTGTTCGACGCCACCGATCTCATCTTCGACAACCCCGATTGAGGAGCCGTGTCCAGCCTCCAGCTCGATTCACCAGCCAAGTCCGCGACCGCTGGTTCAGGTCGCACCCCGCCCGTGATCCGGCTGTTGGTGCTCGCCACATTCGTGGTCATCCTCAACGAAACGATCATGATTAACGCGATCCCGCAGTTGATGGACGCGTTGCACATCAACGAGCAGACCGCGCAGTGGCTCTCGACCGCCTTCATGCTGACCATGGCCGCGGTCATCCCGATCACCGGGTGGTTCCTGCAGCGGGTGTCCACCCGCAGCGCCTACACCGTCGCGATGGGCCTGTTCCTGCTCGGCACGGCGTTGGCCGCCGTCGCGCCGTCGTTCGAGGTGCTGCTGGGCGCCCGCATCGTCCAGGCGTCGGGGACGGCCGTGATGATGCCGCTGCTGATGACCACGTTGATGCAGGTGGTGCCCAGGTCGGAGCGGGGCCGGGTGATGGGCAACGTCAGCCTCGCCATCTCGGTCGCGCCGGCCATGGGTCCGGCGGTCTCGGGAGTGATCCTCAATTTCGGGTCCTGGCGGCTGCTGTTCGCCGTGGTGCTCCCCATCGCCGCCTTGATCACGTGGGGTGGCCTGAGGCAGCTCAAGAACGTCGGGGAGCCCGAGGTCAGCACCATCGACTGGTTGAGCGTGGTGACCGCGGCCGCCGGTTTCGGCGGCCTGGTCTACGGGCTCAGCAGGTTCGAGGGCGGTGACGTCGCCGTCGCCGTCACGACCGTGGCGGCGGGTCTGCTCGCCATTCTCGTCTTCGTCCTCCGCCAGGTGTCGCTGCAGAAGCGCGACATACCGCTGCTGGACCTGCGCACCCTGCGATACCGCACCTATACGGTCGCGCTGATCCTGATGTCGGTGTCCTTCATGGCGATGCTCGGCTCGATGATCCTGCTGCCGCTGTACCTCCAGAACGTCCGTGGGCTCAGCGCCCTGCAGACCGGGCTCCTCGTGATGCCGGGTGGTCTCGCGATGGGTCTGCTCGGTCCGGTCGTCGGCCGTCTGTTCGACCGGTTCGGCGGTCGGGTGCTGGTCGTTCCCGGCGCGATCGGGATCACGCTCGCGCTCACCGGCTTCACCCAGATCACGATGACGATGCCGTTCTGGCAGCTCCTCGGTCTGCACGCGCTGCTGATGGTGAGTCTGGCCCTGGCCTTCACACCGGTGTTCACCCTCGGGCTCGGGGCCGTTCCGCCGCCGCTCTACTCCCACGCCAGCTCGATTCTGAGCACGTTGCAGCAGGTCGCCGCAGCGATGGGTACCGCGCTTGTGATCACCGTGATGAGCGCGCGAGCCGGTGCCCTGAGATCTGAGGGAGCCACGGAGGTGCTCGCCACCCTCGGCGGTATGCGGTTGGCCTTCATCATCGGTGCGGCGCTGTCCGTGATCGTGATCATCACCGCCCTGCTCCTGCCCGCCCGAGCGGACGGTCCCGCCCACGCGGACGGCCACGAGGACAGCCACGCGGACGGTCCCGGCCACGCGGACGGTTTCGCTCAGGAGGGCACCTCCGCCAAGGGGGACGGCTCGGACCAGAAGGACGTCCCTGCCGGAGTGGGCGGCACCGCCGACGAGGTCGAGAAGGTCCGGTCGACGGAGCCGGTGTGACGACGTGGGGGCATGTGCGGGCAGGGACCGTTCAGTCCGTCGGTGGTCCCGTCTCCAGCAGTCGGCCCTCGGAGAGCCGCAGCCAGCGGTCGATCCTGATCTCGGCGAGGAAGCGTTCGTCGTGGCTGACCACGACGAACGCGCCCTCGTAGGCGCTGAGCGCGCTCTCCAGCTGGCCGACGCTGACCAGGTCGAGGTTGTTGGTCGGTTCGTCCAGCAGCAGTAGCTGCGGTGCCGGTTCCGCGTACAGCACGCAGGCCAGGGTGGCGCGCAGGCGCTCACCGCCGGACAGCACCCCGACCGGCAGGTGAGCGCGGGCGCCACGGAACAGGAAGCGGGCGAGCAGGTTCATCCGCTGGTCCTGCGGCATCACGGGGGCGAACGCGGCGAAGTTCTCCGCCACGGTGCGGCCGGGATCGAGCAGGTCCAGTCGTTGGGACAGGTAGGCGACCCGGCCGTCGGCCCGCCTGGCCTGACCGCCCTCCGGTTCGAGGTCACCGTTGATCAGACGCAGCAGGGTGGACTTGCCGGTGCCGTTGGAGCCGGTCAGCGCGATCCGCTCGGGTCCCCGGATCGTCAGGTCGGCTCCCTCTCCCGCGAACACCTCCCGCTCACCGTAGTGGACCCGCATCCCTCTCCCGAGGAAGACCGTGCGTCCCGCGGGGACGTTGGTGCCGGGCAGTTCCAGCGTGATCTTCTGCTCGTCGCGCAGTGCCCGGCCGGCCTCGTCGAGCCGGGCCTTGGCGTCGTTGACCCGCGCCGCGTGGGTCTCGTTCGCCTTTCCCGCCGACTCCTGGGCGTCGCGTTTCATCGTTCCCGCGAAGATCTTCGGCAGGCCGGCGTCCTTGAGGTTGCGGGCGGCGTTGCTCGCCCGGCGTGCCGCCCGCTCGCGGGCCTGCTGCATCTCCCTTTTCTCCCGCTTGACCTCCTGCTCGGCGTTGCGGACGTTCTTCTCCGCGACCTCCCTGGCGGCCCGGACGGACTCCTCGTAGGCGGTGAAGTCACCGCCGTAGGAGCGGACCTCGCCCCGGTCGAGTTCGGCGATGCGGTCCATGCGGTCCAGCAGCGCTCGGTCGTGACTGACGAGCAGCAGGCAGCCGTTCCAGTCTTCCAGCACGTCGTAGAGCTTGTGGCGCGCGTCCAGGTCGAGGTTGTTGGTCGGTTCGTCCAGCAGAAGGACGTCGGGCCGCTTCAGCAGCTGTGCCGCCAGGCCGAGAGAGATGATCTGGCCACCGCTGAGGGTGCGCAGGTGCCGGGTGAAGGGGATCTCCCCGAGGCCGAGCCGGTCCAACTGGGCACGGGTGCGCTCCTCGATGTCCCAGTCGTCGCCGATCGTGGTGAAGTGCTCCTCGTCGGTGTCTCCGGACTCGATGGCGTCCAGGGCCCTGATCACCGGAGCGATCTCCAGGACCTCGGCGACGGTGAGGTCGCCGGTGAGCGGCAGGGTCTGCGGGAGGTAGCCGAGCACGCCCTCGACGGACACACTTCCGCCGCCGGGCCGGTACTCCCCGGCGATCAGCTTGAGCAGCGTGCTCTTCCCCGCGCCGTTCGGTGCGACGAGGCCGGTACGGCCGGCACCCACGGTGAAGGACAGATCCTGGAAGACCGGGGTGTCGTCGGGCCAGGAGAAGGAAAGGTTCGAGCAGATGATGAACGCATCGGACATGCGAGAGACCTCGTATGGGAGGCGGGCGCGCGTCGGAGCCGCCCGGCGGGGATCGATGGGCTGACGACAGAGGTGGCCACGGCGTCGGCGCTCCTACGCGCCCGCCGGTGGCCGATCACTTCCGGTATCACCCGGAGATGTCGTCGTCGCCTATCACGTCTGGTCTCCCTGATTCCCTGTCACTCGTAGCCCAGCATATTGGACGTGAAAGGGTGCGGGCGCGATGCCGTCACCCCGGGTCCCGCGGTCGACGGACGCGCCGGAGAATGGCTACTTGTCCGCCCAGCGAGCGAAGAGGGATGCGGTCGTCGACCGCCGGTCGGGTCGGGGTCACGATACGGCGGGAAGTCGTCTTCGCGGTGCCGCGCTACGTGGACATATAAGCTAGGTGGCGAATATGCCAGGCACTCACATAAATTGTCCGTATGCCGGTCCCCCTGAAGGTGGATCGTCCGGTAACCACCCCATCGTGAGGAGTCCGTCAATGCCGCGGGAAGGCGTCGGACCGGATTTCATCGAGGCACTGGCCCGGGGGTTGGAGGTCGTCACCGCCTTCCAGCCCAACCGGCCGGTGATGTCACTGACCCAGGTGGCCACGGCGACCGGTCTGGCCAGGCCGACCACCCGCCGCATCCTGCTCACCCTCCAGGAGCTGGGTTACGTGCGTTCGTGCGAGGGAGGGTTCGCGCTCACCCCTCGGGTGCTGGACCTGGGGGTGGCCTACGTGCGTTCGATGGGGTTGTGGGACGTCGCCCGCCCGCACCTGGAAAGGCTCGTCGCCCGTACGGGTGAGTCGTGCTCGATCGCCCAGCTCGACGGCTCCGACATCGTCTACGTGGCACGGGTCGCGGTTCCCAAGATCGTGGGCCTGGCCGTGCAGATCGGCACCCGGTTTCCGGCGCAGGCGACGTCGCTGGGCAAGGTCTGCCTGGCCGCGCTCACCCCCGAGGAGGTGGAGCGCGTGCTGGCCGAGCCGTCCCGTTCCGGCATCGAACCGCGGCGGATCGGCCGCGAGGAGCTGGCCGCCGAGCTGCGCGAGGTCCGCGCGCGCGGTTGGGCGTTCACCGACGAGCAACTCGCGCCGGGGATCCGTTCGGTCGCCGCGCCGCTGCGTGACGGGTCAGGACGCGTGATCGCCGGGATCAACGTGAACAGCCACGCCGCGGAGACCTCGCTGGAACGGCTCCTGGAGGAGCACCTTCCTCCGCTGCTCCAGACCGCCGGTGAGATCAGCGCGGACTTCGCCCGGCTGGAGACGGTGCCTCACGTGACCCGGTGACCCGGTGGTGCCCCGCGTGACCCGGACCCGGACCTGGACCTGGACCCGGATTCGGCCCCGGACGATCGTGTCCTGACCGTTCGTCCGGGGTTGTCGGGTCGATCAGGGCGTTCCGGAGTCGTCCGGGCTGTCTTGACCGTCCGGGCCGTCCGGGCCGTCCGGGCCGTCCGGGGCGTTCAGGGGATGAGGACGATGCGGCCGGTCGCGGTGCCCTCGCGTTGGCGCCGCCACGCCTCCTCCGCGTCCCGCAGCGGCAGGCTCTCGTGGGTGACGGACAGGTTGCCGAGCAGGGCCTGTTCGGAGATGAGCGCGAGCGAGGCGGCGCGCTGCTCCGGGGTCAGCTCGTTGTTGGTGTAGCCGAGCAGACGCAGTGATTTTCCGCGGAGGGTGGCCGAGTCGATCGGGCAGGTCTCGCTCGCCGAGCTGCCGAGGTTGACCAGCCTGCCGCCGGGACGCAGCGTGCGCGCGGCGGCCGCGGCCGGTACGCCGAACAGCGGGTCGAGCACCAGGTCGATTGGTCCGTCGGCGACGGCGGCGAAGCGCGCGGCCAGTTCGGCGACGTCCTCGGTGTCGAGCGTGACGACGGCGTCGGCACCGGCCAGCTCGGCCCGTTCCCTGGCGGCGGCGGACCGCGCGCCCGCGACGACCCTGCGGGCACCGGCGAGGCGGGCGAGCTGGACGGCCGCCTGGCCGACCACGCCACCGGCGCCGAGCACCAGGACCTGTTCTCCGGCGACCAGCTCACCGCGCCAGGTCAGCGCCTGGTGCGCGGCGATGGCCGACAGTCCCAGGGCGGCGATCGCCACCGGGTCGACTCCCGAGGGAAGTCTCACCAGACTGCCCTCGGGGACGCGGGCGACCTCGGCCATGCTCCCGTCCCCGGGGGCCATCCCCGCCGAGGTCGCGAACCACACCGGTTCGCCCTCGACGGTCCCGACCCCCTGCACACCCGGCACGTACGGGGTCCGTGGCCTGCCGAAGTAGGACGTGCCGCTCGCGCACAGCAGGTCGAGCGGGGTGACGGGGGCGGCCGTCACCTTGATCAGCGTCTCGCCCCGGACGGCCTCGGGCGCGTCCCGCTCGACCGGCACCGGGGGCCGGCCGGGTTCTTGGATCTCTATGGCGCGCATGGGCTCAGGTGGCGATGTCGGGATAGGGGAGCGCGAAGTGCGCGAGCCGTTGGGCGTACTGGAGCTGGAAACCGAGTGGCTCGTCGTGGTCGCGTTCGAACATCGCGATGAAGAGGGTGAGGGTGAGGAACGGGTGCGCCCCGAGTTCGAACAGCTTGGTGTAGTCGTGTTCGGTGAGCGCGGCGCGTTCGGTGTCGTCGAAGGAGAGCCAGGTGCTCGACTCGCCGTCGATGCAGTTGAGGATGCGGTTGGCCTGTTCTCTCTCCCACCACTCCACGGTGCCCCGGGGGTCCTCGCGGTAGCGTTCGACGAGTTCGGGGTCGCGGTCGACGGTGTAGAGGAACTTGTTCAGCAGGTACTTGCTCACTGGCCGACTCCGTTCGGGTACCAGGTGAAGTATGCCTCCATGGTGTGGAACAGGTCATAGGTGTCGACGTAGTCGGCCTTCTTGCCCTCGCCCGCGACGCCCATCATCAGCATGAAGTCCATGAAGCCGTGAGTGGCGTTGCCCGGCGCGTGCAGGCTGTCCAGCGTCACCTCCGACAGGCAGCCCTCAAGGTCACCGGTCGAGATCCATTCCACGGCACGCCGGTCGAACTCCGGGTCGGGGCCGTGGGGGCCGAACTGCCGGGGGCCGCCCAGCTCCAGCGAGAGGTGCCCGGTGCCGATCACGGCGACCCTCATGTCCTGCGGCCAGGACTCCACCAGCTCGCGGATCGTCTTCCCGAGCTGTACGAAGCGCTTGGGCCTCGGGAGCGGAGGGGCGAAGATGTTGGTGTAGATCGGCACGATCGGCAGGTCGTTCTGCGGGCGCAGCGTGATGATCGGGCACGTGATCGAGTGGTCGATCCGCAGCTCGTTGGAGAACGCGAGGTCGAATCCCGCGTCCATGCCCTCGCGCAGCAGGTAGGCAGAGAGGTCCTCCTGGCCTCTGAGCAGCATGCGCGGCAGCCCGAACTCGCGTTCCTCGTTGTAGAAGTTGGCGTCGTAGAACGGCGCCTTGCCGATGAGGAACTGCGGCATGTTGTCCAGCCACAGCTGGTGGAAGTGGTCGGAGCCCACCATCACCAGCACGTCGGGACGCGCCTTGGTCAGGGTCTCGCGGAACGCCTCGACCTTGCGTACCCACTCGTCGGCGAACTCCGGGCGGTCGGCACCCGTCGCGGTGCTCGCCCGGTAGTAGAACGGGTGGTGCGTGGACGCGATCACCGCGACCAGCTCGGCCATGGGAACTCCTTGTCGTGCGGGGTGGGGGAGGTCAGGAAAGATCTTCCGGGGTGTACGGCACGGGCTCGACGGGCCGGTTGTTGAGGTCCACCGAGAGGAAGATGTCGTTGCCGACCGGGTTGCGTATCTCCTCGGCGAGCTGCCCGATCAGCCCGGCGGTCCTGGCGAGCAGGGCGAACCCGCGCAGCAGCTCCAGCGGCAGGCCCAGGTCGGCGAGCGCGGCGCCGCACACCCCGGCCCCGTTCAGCGGCAGCGTCCGGCCGAGCACCTGCGGATGCACCCGGCCGATCGCGGCGAACAGCGACAGGTGCGGCCCGAACAGATCCTCCTCGGTGGCGATCTCCATCAGCCGGGGGGTGCGCGGGTCGCCCTCCTTGTGGACGTGATGGCCGAGCCCGGGGACGAACTTCCCGGCGGCGCGCCGCTCCTGGACGGTCTTCAGGGCGAGGGCGTCCCAGCCGTCGTCGCCCTCCGGGAGATCGCCGTCGACCGAGGTCAGCACGTCGTGCAGGAAGCGGCCGGTGTCCTCGGTGACGCCGAGGAACCTCGACCCGCCGCCCAGCAGGCCCGCCGCGAGCGCGCCCTGCACCGAGTCCGGTGCGGACAGGTAGGTGAGGCGGGTGACGATCGCGGTCGGGGTGAAGCCGTGGTCGGCGAGTGCGGCCAGGACGGCCTCGAACACCCGCACCTCGCCGCGCTCCGGCCGCCGCTGGGTCGCCAGCCAGAAGGCCAGCTCGCCGAATCCGACCTCGCCCATGACGTCGGCCGCCAGGTCGTGGCCGAGCAGGGTGATCTTCTTGAGGCTGGAGGCGCCGAGCGCGGTCGGGTACTCGGGACGGTCGATCCGTTCGGTCACGGTCGTTCTCCTTGGCGTCTCGCGTGGTTCGGTGCCGTGCTCGTCCGGTGCGGTCACGGTCGTTCTCCGTCGCGGGCGTCTCGCGTGGTTCGGCGCTGTGCCGGTCCGGTGCGGTCACGGTCGTCCTCCGTCGGGAACGTCTCGCGCGACTCGTCGGGCTCAGTCACGGTCGTTATCCTTCGCGAGCCATTCACGCAGCTCAGCGCCGTGCTCGTCCAGTTCGGGCGGTGGTAGCCGGTAGCCGGCCGGGGTCCGCGAGAACCTGATGGGATGCCGCGTCGTCGGCACCGCCCGATCGTCCTCGCCGACCTCCACGATCGGGTCGAGCCCGAAGCGCTCGGCCATCGCGAACCCGCCGTCGATGGTGTTGATCGGGCCGCTGGGCACCCCGGCCTCCACCAGCAGGTCGAACCACTCGACCGCGCCCCGCGCGGCGAGTCGCTCGACGAGGATCGGACGCAGCTCGTCACGGCGTTCGGTGCGGTCGGCGTTGCGGGCGAACCGGGGGTCGTCGGCGATCTCCGGGATGCCCAGGACCTCGCACAGTCTGCGGAACTGGCCGTCGTTGGCGGCGGTGACGATCAGGTCGTTGTCGGCGGTCGGCAGCGGCTCGTACGGGAACACGCTGGGGTGGGCGTTGCCCATCCTGAAGGGGATCTCCCCGCCGGCGACGTAGGCGGAGCTGTGGTTGACCAGCCCGGTCAGCGCCGACGACAGGAGGTTCACCTCGACGTGCTGTCCCTGGCCGGTCGCGTCCCGGTGGCGCAGCGCGGCGAGGATGCCGATCACCGCGTGGTTGCCGGCCATCACGTCGAACACGGAGATCCCCGCGCGGTAGGGCGGCCCGTCCGGGTCCCCGGTGAGGCTCATCAGGCCGGAGATCGCCTGCACCATCAGGTCGTATCCGGGCACGTGGCGTCCCTCGCCGGAGCCGAAGCCGCTGATCGAGCCGTAGATCACGCCCGGGTTGGCCGCGCGGACGCTGTCGTAGTCGAGGCCGTACTTGGCGAGCCCGCCGGGCTTGAAGTTCTCCACCACCACGTCCGCCCTGCGGGCCAGCTCGCGGGCGAGTCCGGCGTCGGTCTCGTCGCGCAGGTTCAGTGCGATCGAACGCTTGCCGCGGTTCACGCCCAGGTAGTAGGTGGACACGTCACCGCGTACCGGTGGCGTCCACGAGCGCGTGTCGTCGCCACCGGGGCCCTCGACCTTCACCACCTCGGCGCCCAGGTCGGCGAGCAGCATGGTGGCGTACGGCCCGGCCAGCACCCGTGAGAAGTCCGCGACCAGCACCCCCGACAGCGGACCCGGCGGCGCCGCCGACGGTGTCTCCGACGGCCCGCCGGTGCTCTCGTCCGGCGACGCAGCGCTCACTGACACCCAACCCCTCTCGTTGGTCCGCTCAATGGACATATGTCCGCTAACTCGATTCTGGCCAATTTACGTCATCCGTCAAGCGAGCCGCGCACGGAAACGATCTGTTGACAGCCGCAGCGTGAGGCACGACAGTACGGAGAAACATATTGACCGTAAGACGGACACACGTCCGGTCAGGTGATCTGGTATGTGCGGTAAGGAGTTCTGGTCATGAGCGAGCGGATTCGGTTCGAGCCAGGCCGGCCGGTGGTGCTGCGCGGAGGCACGGTGCTGCCGATGGACGACGGGCGCCGGGTTCTCACCGGCACCGACGTCCTCGTCGTCGGCGACCGGATCGCGGCCGTCGGGCCCGAGCTGCCCGTTCCCGAGGGCACCGCCGAGATCGACGCGACCGACGGCATCGTGATGCCCGGAATGATCGACACCCACCGGCACATGTGGCAGACCGCGATGCGCGGCTACGGCGCCGACTGGACCCTGACCCAGTACTTCATCTGGTACTACCTCGAACACGGCAAACTCTTCAGGCCCGAGGACGTCCACGCCGGCAACGTGCTGGCCGCGATCGAGGCGATCGACGCGGGCGTCACGACCGTCGTCGACTGGTCACACGGCCTGCAGACGGTGGACCACGCCGACGCCGCCGTGGACGCGCTGCGCTCGGTGCCCGGCCGGTTCGTCCTGGCGTACGGCAACATCCAGCAGGCGCCGGCCGAATGGACCGCCGCGCCGGAGTTCCGGGACTTCGTCCGGCGGCGGATCACCGGGGACGACATGCTCGGCTTCCAGCTCGCCTTCGACGTCACCGGCGACCCGTCCTTCCCCGAGCGGCCCGCCTTCGAGGTCGCCCGCGAACTCGGCGTCGCGGTCACCACCCACGCCGGCGTGTGGGGCGCCACCAGCGACGACGGCATCCGGCTCATGTACGACCACGGCTTCATGGGGGCCGAGACGGTGTACGTCCACGCCGCCTCGCTCTCCGCGGACTCCTACCACCGCATCGCGGCCACCGGCGGCTCCATCTCGATCTCCACCGAGAGCGAGCAGAGCGCGGGCCAGGGCTATCCGCCCACCTGGGCCATCCGGGCGCACGGCATCCCGGTCTCGCTCTCGATGGACACCAGCGTCTGGTGGAGCGGCGATCTCTTCTCCGCGATGCGCACCACGCTCGGCGCCGACCGTTCCCGCGAGCACATGGAGGCCCACGCCAAGGGGGACACCGTCACGCACTGCAACCTGCGTGCCGACCAGGTCGTGGACTGGGCCACCCGAGGCGGTGCGCGCGCCCTCGGCCGCGACGACGAGCTCGGTGCCCTGGAGGTGGGCCGCAAGGCCGACATCGTCCTGATCAAGAACGAGCACTCACCGGTCTCGTTCCCGATGCTCAACCCCTACGGCCACGTCGCGTTCCAGGCGCAGCGCGGCGACGTGCACACCGTCCTCGTCGACGGCCGCGTCGTGAAGCACGAGCACCGCCTGCTCGGCATCGACCTGGCCGCCGCCCGCCGGCAGGTCGAGCGGACCGTCGACCACCTGCGGACGACGATGGGAGAGGAGGCGTGGCGGCAGGGCATGAACCCCGACGTCCCCCAGACCACCCTCCTCGACAATCCGTACACCTACACCGACTACCACAGCGACGTGACCCACTCCCTGCGGGAGTCCGAGTAGCGCCACCGCGATCCGGTCGGGTCACCGCGGGGTCCGGGAGTGACGGAGGGGGTCACTCCCGGAGGGGGCGTGTCGCTCAAGGGTGGGACGAATCCGATGATTTCCCGCTACCCGAATATCGGCGAGAGGTGAATGGATTCGGGCGGTGACCAGGGTTGATAACGATTATTTATCGCGTTTTTTCGCTCTTTGCGAGAGTTTCGAGGATTTTGTCGAGACGGACCTTCCTGTTCTCCGGTGTGAGCGCCTGGAGCAACGGCAGGATCACCAGGTAACGCCCGGTCTTGTCGAGCGCCTCGAACGCCTTCCTGGCATCCGGATCCGCGTCCAGCGCCGCCGCGAGATCGGGGGGCACCGTCGCGGTCTTCTGTGACTCGTACGCCACCGCCCACCGCCCGTCCTCCTGCGCCTTGCGCACCTCGGCGAGGCCGGGCTCGCGCATCCGTCCCTCGGCGGTCAGCATCGCGACCTTGTCGACGTTCACCTGCGACCACAGGCTCCTGGGGCGGCGCGGCACGTACTTCTGCAGGTAGTACCGCTCGTCGAGAGACAGTCGCTGCCCCGATATCCAGCCGTAGCACAATCCGACATCGACCAGCTCGTCGGAAGTGACCGTTGGAATACCCGTTTTCTTCTTGGCCAATTTGACCCACAGGCCCTCGTGGCGTGTGTGATTCTCGGCAAGCCAGCTCTCGAACGCCTCGGCGTCCGGGAAGGCGATGATTTCCACTCCGTCGCGCTCATCCATATGGATCAGGTTATCGCCCCCGCTGTCGGTCTCGGTGCCGTATTGACGCGCGACAATGCGGGCGAAGTAATGTGGTTCATATGCTGATCGTCGTCGCGGGATCAACCGGTCTTATCGGCAGGGCAATCGTTTCCGAGCTTCGCGAAGCGGGCCACAAGGTGCGCAGACTCGTACGACGCGAACCGGCGGCGCAGGACGAGCACCGATGGGATCCACCGTCCGGCACGATTCCGCGAGACGCGTTCGACGGCGTCGACGCCGTGATCAACCTGTGTGGCTCGTCGGTCCAGGGGCGCTGGAACGCGGAGCGGAAGCGACGCATCCGTGCCAGCCGCATCGAGCCTGCCAGGACGCTCGCCGAAGCCGTCGCCGAGTACGGCATCCCCACCCTGCTCAACGCGTCCAGCCTGAGCTTCTACGGCAACACCGGAGACGACGTCGCCGACGAGACGTCGGGCCTGGGCCGCGGCTTCCTCGCCGAGATGGTCGTCGACTGGGAGGCCGCGACCACGGTGGCGCGCGACGCGGGCAGCCGGGTCGTGCTGCTGCGCACCGGCCTCGTACTGTCGTCCGACGGCGGCCTGCTCAGCCTGCTCAGGCCGCCGATCCGGCTCGGAGTGGGCGGGCGACTCGGCGACGGCAGGCAGTACGTGGCGTGGATCAGCCTGCCGGACGAGGTCGCCGCCATCCGCTTCCTCCTGGAGAACCCGGACATCTCCGGACCGGTGAATCTGTGCGCGCCGGAACCCGTCACCAACGGCGAGTTCACCAAGGCGCTGGGCCGGGCACTCCAGCGGCCCGTGTATCTGCCGATACCGAAGGCGGTGGTGCGTGCCGTGCTCGGGGAGTCGGCCGACGAGCTGGCGCTCATCAGCTTGCGCGCGGTTCCGCGGGTCCTGTGCGAGGCGGGCTTCACGTTCCGGCACGTCGATTTCGACGCCGCGCTCGCGGACGTCCTGTGAGACGCGGGGCGTCCGGCCTCCGGTGGGACGCCGGGCTTGTCGGCCTCCCGTGAGATGCCGGGCTTGCCGGCCTCCGGCGGGGCATCGGGCTCGCCGGCGTTCCGTGAGAGGCCGGGATCACGCCGTGGGCGCCGGCGTTCGGACGCGTAGCGGTCGCCGTCAGGCCGGGGAGACGGTGAAGCGGTAGCCGGTCTGCGCGTGCGGTTCCTTTCCGAACGCGAGCACCTTGGCCGGCTCGACGCGGAACACGATCGCGGGGTGGCCCGCGACCTGGGCGACATCGTCGATGAGCTCCAGGCTCCAGCTGTTGTGCGCGCCGTACTTCGCGTCGAAGGCGTCGACGATCCCCGGCAGGGCCTCGGGGGCGGTGATCTCGGTGGCCGTGCCCTCGACGACGATGTCGAGTCCCTTGGTCCAGAGGTTGTTCCCCGTCGTCAGCGCGACCTTTCCGCTGTGCTCAAGGTTGCGCATCTTCTGCTCGATCGAAGCGGTGGTGAAGTACATGGCGTCGTCGTGCCACACCGCGACCACCGGGGTCACGTGGGGGCGGCCGTCGACGCGGACGGTCGTCAGCCAGAAAAGCTCGGCCGTCTCCAGCACGCCCAGGGTCTCCTGCCACGACGTGGGCTCCACCCCCGGCTCGCTGTAACGCACGTCCAGTTTCGCCTCGGGATAAGTGACGGACATCGTTTTTCCTTTCTGCGACGCAGGGGCCGTCTCGATGAGGGGAGATTTTCCCGGTGCCGGATAGGTGATGGATGATGTTCCGATCACGAGGCTACGTCCGCGGTCGCGGGCGGGCAATGACGTCGCAATAAGGGGTCTCTCTCGCATCGATCAGGCTCCGTGGTGACCTTAATTCGCCACCCGTGATGAGCAGGGGCGTCGCGAGTCCAATAAGAGGCTGTTCTGTTATTCAATAAGCAACCCTTATGGGGTGTCCGTTGTCCGAAAGGTGTTACCGGCATAACCTGATCGCAGGTAAACGTAAACGCCGTGGACGGTTGAGTGAAAGGGTGACGCGAAACCAGGGGATATGGCCTCGTGTTTCGCAGCGGCACGGTGAGGTGGGTGCGACCGGGAAACCGATCCCAAGAAGGAAGGGAATCATGGAGGACGTCTGTATTATCGGAGCGGGATCATCAGGTATCGCCACCTGTCAGGTCCTGCACGAGCGCGGTATCGCCTTCGACTGTTACGAGGCCGGCTCCGAAATCGGGGGCAACTGGCGCTATCTCAACGACAACGGCCTGTCCTCGGGCTACCGGTCGCTGCACATCAACACCTCCCGACACCTGACGGAGTACCGCAGCTACCCCATGCCGGACCACTATCCGGCCTATCCCACCCACTACCAGATGGCGCGCTACTTCGACGACTTCGTCGACCACTTCGGCTTCCGTGACGCGATCATCTTCCGTACCGAGGTCACCCGCGTCGAACCGGCCGAGGGCGGCGGCTGGCACGTGACCGCGCGCAACCGCGACACCGGCGCCGAGACCACCCGCCACTACCGGGCGGTGGTGGTGGCGAACGGACACCACTCGACCCCCCGCTACCCCGAGCCGGCCTTCCCCGGCGCGGACACCTTCACGGGCATCCAGACCCACTCGCACTACTACAAGGTCCCCGACGAGTACGCCGGCAAGCGGGTGCTCGTGCTCGGCCTCGGCAACTCGGCGTCGGACATCGCGGTGGAGACCTCCACCGTCTCCGAGCGCACCTTCATGGCCATGCGCCGCGGGGGGTACGTCTTCCCCAAGTTCATGTTCGGCAAGCCCAGCGACGACCTCATCAGCCCCTTCCTCACCACGGTGCTGCCGAGGGAGATGCAGCGGTGGATCATGGCGGGCCTGCTGCGCCTCACGGTCGGCAAGGTCACCGACTACGGGCTGCCGGAGCCGGGCCACAAGCTGTTCAACTCCCACCCGACCGTCTCCGAGTCCCTGCTGCCCCGCCTCGGCCACGGCGACATCACGGTGAAGCCGAACATCGCCCGCTTCGACGGTGACACGGTGCACTTCGTCGACGGCAGCAGCGAGGTGATCGACGCGGTCATCTACAGCACCGGGTACAAGATCAACTTCCCGTTCCTGGACGAGAGCGTGATCGCCCCCACCGACAACGACGTCTCCCTGTTCCACCGCGTGGTCGACCCCAACCACCCCGGCCTGTACTTCATCGGCCTCTTCCAGCCCCTGGGCGCGACCACGGTGCTGTCCGAGGCGCAGTCCCACTGGGTGGCCGACCTGCTGGACGGCAGCGCCGCGCTGCCCTCGCCCGAGCGGATGCGCCGGGAGATCGACCGGTACAAGGAGAGGCTCGCCAAGCGCTACGTGACGTCCAAGCGGCACACCATGCAGGTGGACCACTATCCCTACCTGGCCGAACTGCGCCGCGCCCGGCGCGACGGGGCCCGGCGCGCACCGGCGGCGGCCAAGGCCGAGGCCAGGCTCAAGGCGAAGGCCGCCGCGAACGGGCTTCCCGAGGGCTACGAGCCCGAGGAGGTGTCGATCTGGATCGACGCCGATCCGCACGTGGTGTGGGACCTCATCAGCGACGTGACGCGGATGGGACAGTGGAGTCCCGAATGCCGCCGATGCTTCTGGATCGGCGGCAGGCGCGGGGTCGGCGCACGCTTCGTCGGGATCAACCGCCGCGGCTGGGTCACCTGGGTCACCACCAACGAGGTCGAGCAGGCGGAGCCGGGCAAGTCCTTCGCGTTCCGTACCGCCACCAACGGCGTGCGCTGGAGCTACCGGCTGGAGCAGGACGGCGGCGGCACCCTTCTCACCGAGCGGTGGGACGTCTCCGGGCAGAGCGCCGGGCAGCGCAAGCGCACCGCGTCCTTCGCCAACCTGGCGCTCGGCGGCTACGAGGGGCACACCGAAGAGCTGCGCGACGGCATCCACAAGACCCTGGAGCGGGTCAAGGCCGCCGCCGAGCAGCTGAGCCGATCCACCGAGGTCAAGGCCGGAGGTCTGCACGTCGAGGGTGTTCGATGACGGACGAGAACCTGCGCTTCGCCTCGGTCGAGGAGTTCGCCACCTGGCTGGAGGCGAACCACCGGACCGCGGACGAGGTCTGGGTCGCCCTGCCGAAGAAGGGGACGCCGGTGCCCTCGGTCACCAGGTCCCAGGCCCTGGACGTGGCCCTGTGCTACGGCTGGATCGACGGCAAGGCATTCTCCGGAAACTCGCCGGACGGCTGGTGGGCCCAGCGCTTCTCCCCGCGCAGGGCCCGCAGCTCGTGGTCGAAGATCAACTGTGCCAAGGTCGAGAAGCTCGTCGCGGCGGGCCGGATGCGAGCGGCCGGGCTCGAACAGATCGAGCTCGCCAAGGCCGACGGCCGCTGGGCCGCGGCCTACGCCCCGGCGAGCACGGCCGAGGTCCCACCCGACCTGCGGGCGGCGCTCGACGCCTCTCCCGCCGCGGCGGCCGCCTTCGCCGCCCTCAGCAGAAGCAACGGCTACCAGATCCTGCTCACCGTCGAGAAAGCGAGGAAGGCCGAGACCAGGGCACGCAGGATCGCCGACTACGTCGAACGCCTCGAAGCCGGGGAGCCGCTCCACGGCCCCCGAAGAAAACCGTGACGCCTCCCCACGCCGCGACCTTGCGGGTGGAGCGTCCGACCGACCACCGTGGGTGGAGGGTCCGCCCGATCACCGCAGGTGGCACGTCTGACCGATCACCGAACCTCGGCCTCGGCCCCCGCCCGCTCAACGATCTCGTCCACGGTCTCCTCGGGGGTCTGGTCGGAGGTGTCGAGCCAGAGGCCGAGGCGGGGGGTCGCGGTACGCAGGCCCTCGTCGAGAAGGTCGATGGTCCACCGGTCGTAGGCGTCCTTGCCCCGGGCCGCCTCGCGGGCGGCGACGGCCTCGGGGCGCGGGGCGAGCACGACGACGAACAACGGCCGCCGCCGGATGAGCCCGGTCATCTCGGCGAGGTGGTCGCCGAGGACGACATCCTGGGCGACCACCGTGAACCCGTCCTCGGCGTACGCGTCGCAGGTGGCCGCCGTCAGCCGGTACCGCAACCGCAGTTGCCGCACCGCCTCGGCGGACGGGTCGGGCGTCATGTCGGCCCGGCCGTTGACCACCATGCGGCGGAACAGGTCGCCCCGGACGTGCACCGAACGCGGCAACCGCTCGGCCAGCATCTGTGCGACGGTCGACTTCCCTGCGGCCTGGATCCCGGTGACGAGAACGACGGCCTGCGGGGGTATGGGGCTCATGAATGTCCTTTGTCGCGCTGTGGTGGTAGAAGACCTCGTACGTCCGCGGTCGTGTCCGCCGTACGGGTCTGGTCAGAAGCCGCACGTACGGCGATCTCGGGGTAGTCGAGCACGAGGCCTGACTCGTCGTAGACGAGGCGGCAGGCGAAGTCGAAGACCGGGGCGCTGTAGTCGTAGCGCTGTCGGGAGCCCTCGTCGGCGACGCGGACATAGTCCTGTTCAAGCCGTTCGACGGTGAGGTCGATGGCGCGTACGTAGGCGGCGGGGGCGGCCGACCGAGCGCCGACGCGCAGGCCCAGCCGGTGCGCGGGGAAGGTGTTGGTCATCGCCGAGGACTCCAGGTCGACGTCCAGGCAGCCGTCCAGGTGAGGAGCGGGTTCGCCGTCGACGCGCCAGTGGCCGGCGCCGTCGGCCTCCAGGACGGTCTGCCGGGCTCCCGAGGCTGACCGGCTCGTGATCCGTGCGCTTCGCGTGGTCCAGGCGGCGTCGAGGTCGATGGTGTAGCCGACGATCCAGGTCTGGCCGTCCTCGACCGCCGTCGTGCAGCCCTCGACGCGCAGGCCGTCGTCCGAGGGCTGGAAGTAGGCGACCTCGAAGCCGTCGCGTGCGTCGAGATGCCGCCAGGCGGCGCTTCTCGGCGGTGTCGTGAAGGTCATCTTTTGATTCTGTCCGTCTGCCGATCTGCCCGCCTGCCTATCCGTCCACACCGGTCGACCCTCTCTTCGTCCCCCGGGTCAACCCCTCCGACCCGGTCCGCTGAGGACGCCGCCCGGACAATAGCGGGGAAAGTACGCCTATCGCCTACAGTCGGGTGAATGGCCTCGATCCCCTCACGGCTGGCCTGGTTGGACGCCCTGCGGGGACCTGCCGCGCTCGCCGTCGCGCTGCACCACTCCGGCTGGACCTTCATCCCGGACCTCTGGGCCGAGGTGGACAGCAGGATCGACGTCGGCACCTGGGGCGTCTTCGTGTTCTTCCTGGTCAGCGGCTATATCATCCCGGCCTCCCTGGAACGGCGCGGTGACCTGCGGGTCTTCTGGATCGGCAGGGCCTTCCGCCTGCTGCCCCTGCTGCTCGTCGCGCTCGGCCTGGCCCTCCTGCTCGCCTACGCCGGGACGTTCGCCCTGCACGAAGGGCTGAGCACGCGTCCCCTCCC
The DNA here is from genome assembly GCF_040648855.1 of Streptosporangium sp. NPDC049078. Classification (NCBI taxonomy): domain Bacteria; kingdom Bacillati; phylum Actinomycetota; class Actinomycetes; order Streptosporangiales; family Streptosporangiaceae; genus Streptosporangium; species Streptosporangium sp. NPDC049078. Next base: position 61,365 of record NZ_JBEZEL010000023.1, on the reverse strand, counting down.
CCTCGTCGTCCTCGGGAACGTGACGATGCTGCAGGAGTTGCTCGGCGTGCCCGCCGTCATCGGCGTGATGTGGACGCTCTCGTACGAGATGGCGTTCTACCTGATGGCGGCCGGGCTGTTCAGCGCGGGGCGGGCGCACCGGTCGGCCGCGACCGCGATCGCCTTGGCGATCTCGGCGGTCCTCCTGGGGCTGCTGCTGCCTGGCCCGGTGATCGGTGGCCGCGCCGACCTGGTCGCGGCGGTTCTCGGGGTCGCGACGGTCGCGGTCATCGTGGTGTCGGCGCGGGCGGCGGGCGGTGTGCGTACGGCCGCCGCGGTGGCCGGTGGTCTCCTCGGGGTGGTGCTGGTGGTGCTGGGCAGCCGGATCGGCGCGTGGCAGGGCCTGATCGTGCCGGCCATGATGTTCGCCGGTACGGCCGTTCATCGCGCGGAACAGGGGGCGATCCGGTGGCGTACCGCCATCGTGACCGTGCTGACGGTGCTGGCCTGCGGGGTCCTCGCGAAGGACGACCCCGGCTGGGCGCCGGCGCTCCTGCTGGCGGCGGGTTTCTTCGCGGCCGCGTTCGCGCTGCGGCGCAGGTCGTTCCCCCGGTGGCTCGCCCACCTCGGGGTGATCAGCTTCTCCCTCTATCTGCTGCACCCGCTCCTGCTGGGGGTGAGCCCGAACCTTCCGCTGTTCTTCCTCGTCCTGGTGCCGCTCTGCTACCTGACCCACCGCCTGATCGAGGCCCCCGCTCAACGTCTCGGCAGGCGGTTGGCCAGGTCTTCCCCGAGGGAACCCGCGAGGGAGCCGACGGGGGAGTCCGCACCGGGCACGTCCTAGATCAGGGAAGGGCGTACTGCTCCGCGTAGGCGGCGGACGGCTCGGTCGGGGTGATCACGTCGATGAGCACGCCGTCGGGCGCGGCCACGATGAAGTGCCGCTGGCCGAACTCCTCGGTGCGCAGCGTCAGTTCCACCGGGAGCCCCGCCTGTCGTACGAGCCTGTCGTGCTCGGCGTCGACGTCGGTCACCTCGAAGTTGAGGATCAGCCCTCGCACCGCGGAACGGTATTTCTCCGGCACCGTCGGGTGGGTGCGGTCGACGAGCGCGAGCTCGTAGTGCGGCGGTTCCGGCCGCCGCATGCTCACGTACCAGTCCGCCTCGAACGTCGTCTCGAAGCCGAGAAACCGCCGGTAGAAGTCGTGGGACTCGGCGATCCGATCGGTGCAGACGACCGGGTAGAAGCTCGTGAGGGTCATGCCGTTCCCTTCGGTCCATTTCACATACCAACGGTATGTGAAGCTAACATACCATCGGTACGTCAACAAGGGAGGCCACGGTGAACCGGGCACGGCAACGGCTGGAGACCAGGCGGGCGCTGGTGACCGAGGCGAGGGCGCTGTTCGCGCGGCACGGGTACGCCGCGGTGAGCCTGGCGCAGATCGTCGGGGCGGCGGCCGTGACGAAGGGCGCGCTCTACCACCACTTCGAGAGCAAGGCCGACCTCTTCCACGCGGTCGTCGAGCAGGTGCAGCAGGAGGTGGGCGAGCGGGTCGCCGCGGCGGCCGACGCGTACGACGACCCCTGGGAGCAACTGGTCGCGGGGTGCCGGGCCTTCCTCGCGGTGAGCCGCGACCCGGACGTGCAGCGGATCATGCTCGTCGACGGCCCCGCCGTGCTCGGCTGGAACGAGTGGCGGGCGATGGACGAGGCGTCCTCGGCGCGGCACCTCACCGAGGCGCTCGTCACGCTGATCGAGGCGGGGGTCATCGCCCGCAGGCCCGTGGAGCCGCTCGCCCACCTCCTGTCCGGCGCGATGAACGAGGCGGCTCTGTGGCTGGCCCGCTCGACCGACCCCGACGACCTCCCCGCCGTCACCGAGGAGTTGACGCGCGTCCTGGAATCCCTGCGCGGCCCCCGGTGACCGAAAACCTCGCGCGACCCCCGGTGATCGGAGTCCTCGCCCGACCATCGGTGATTGGAATCCTCCTCGCGCGGTCCTCGGTGATCGGAGTCCCCGCGCGGTCCTCGGTGCGGCGATCGGGCGAAGCCTCGGTTCCGATCACCGAGGCTTCGCCCGGCGGGAATTCACTTACCTCCCGCTTGCCGGTCGAACACGTGCTTTACAGGAACCTCCAGAGGTTGTTGTTCGAGCCGTTGTCGTCGGCGATGACGACCTGCGCGCCCTGGGCCGTACCGGAGAGGCCGAGGACCCGGCCGCCGTTGGCACACTGGATGCGAAAGGCGGCGTTGGAGCCGTAGCGCAGCCGCCAGCGGTGGTCGTTGGCGCCGTTGTCGGCCCACTGCAGGACGCGGGATCCGGCGGCGGTGGCGGCGTTCTCCACGCCCAGCACCTTGTTGCTGTTGGAGTTGCGCAGGCGCAGGTAGCCGCCGGTGTCCACGACCGCCGTCCACAGGTGGTCGGCGGTGCCGGTGTCGCCCCACTGCACGACCAGCGCGCCGTCGGCGGTCGACATGTTGGTGACGCCGAGCACCATGCCGGTGCCCACGTTCTGGATGCGGCGCGCGCCGTTGGGCACGAAGCGCCACTGGTTGTCGGCGGTGCCGTTGTCGGAGTCCTGCACCGCCTGGGCGCCGTTGGCGGTGGAGTTGTTCTGGATGCCCAGCAGCTTGGAGCTGTTGGCGTTACGGATCTTGACCGAGCCGTCGCCGACGTCGACGATCGCCCAGCGGTGGTCGGCGGTGCCGGTGTCGCCCCACTGGAGCACCCGGGCGCCGTCGGCGGTCGACATGTTCTCGACGCCGAGCACCTTGCCGCTGTTGACGTTACGGAAGCGCAGGTTCCCCCCGTCCACCACCGGCACCCAGTCGTGGTCGGCGGTGCCGTTGTCGGTCCACTGCAGGGCGAGACCGCCGTCGGCGGTCGACATGTTCTGGATGCCCAGCGCCAGCCCGCTGGCCACGTTGATCAGCCGGAAGCTCGCCGTACCGCCGCCGCTGGAGGAGCCGGTGGCGTTCCAGTAGACGACGTAGTTGTGGTTGTGGGCGTCGTAGAACGGCCCCAGGTTCACCGATGCCCCGTTGGCCGTGGCGGTGAAGGCGAGCGACGAGGTGCTCGTCCGGGTGATCGACGAAGGGGTGAGCGTCGGCGCCGACGACAGGGAGGTGTTGCCGTAGTTGCCCGACAACACGACCGGGCCGTAGGTGACGGCCTGGAGGTTGGGGTTGTCGTTGGCGGGCTTCAGGACGACCCGCATCGGCAGCTGCACGGTCACCGTGTCGCCCGAGGTCCACGACCGGTTCAGGTCGGCGTAGGAGCCGGGGGTGGTGACGATGTTCTGCTGCACCCCGTTGACGCTGATCGTCGCGCCCTGGGTCCAGGCCGGGATGCGGATCCGCATCGACCACGTCCCGCTCACGTTCCCGGTGACCTGCAGCGACGTGGTGTCGCTCACCGGGAAGGAGGTGGTCTGGGTGACCGTGATGCCGCGCTGTGACCAGTTCAGGGTGGAGGGCGCGAACAGGTTCACGAAGAGTGTGTTGCCGTTGTGGAAGTAGATCGAGTCCATCAGCTTGGTGTGGATCTCGATGCCGGTGCCCTGGCAGCACCACATGCTGTTGTAGTCGGTGCTCCAGGTGCCGCCACCCCAGGCCGGGCCCACACCTCGGCGGCCACCGGGGTTGAGCGGCGTGAAGTAGGTGACGTGCCCGCGGCTGTCGGCCGGGTTCTGCTGGCCGAGGAGGTGGTTCAGCAGGGCGTTCTCGAAGTAGTCGAAGTAGTCGGCCCTGGTCGGCGCGAGCGTCCACAGCTCCCGGGTCAGCTTCAGCATGTTGTACGTGTTGCACGCCTCCCCGGTGTCCCTGGCCAGGTAGCCGGCGATGGCGTTCGGCGCGCGGAAGTGTTCGGCCTGGCTGTTCGAGCCGTTCACGTACGTGTGCGCGCCGACCGTGATGGCCCAGGCGTTGGTCGCGATGTCCCGGTAGCGGGTCGTGCCGGTGGCCTTGTACTCGCGGGCCGCCCCGATCCACTTGGGCACCTGCGTGTTGGCGTGCAGCCCGTTGAGCTGGTCCTGGTTGGAGGCGAGCGGGTTGAACACCGCGGCGTGGTCGAATCGCTGGGCCGTGGTCAGCCAGCGTGAGTCGCCGGTCATCTGGTAGATGTCGGTCAGCACGGCGTTCATGCCGCCGAACTCGGTGCCCAGCATCGACTGCATCTGGCTGGAGCTGAGCCGGGAGGTGCGCGTGTCCACCCAGCCGGCCAGGGCGAGCAGCACCGTTCTGGCCTGGGTGTTGCCGATGTGCCGCCACACGTCCAGCAGCCCGGCGAGGGTCTTGTGGATGCAGTAGTAGGGCACGTTGCCGTTGTTGAGCGTGCGGTTCTCCACGGCGGTGATGTCGGACTCGGGGAAACCCGACAGGTAGCCGGCGGTGAACCCGGCCGCGCCGTTGTTCGCCTGGCACTTGGCCAGCTCGGCGACCATGAGCTCGGCCTTGCTCCGGAAGGTGGTGTCACCGGTCACCATGTACGCCTGGGTCCACGCGGTCAGGAAGTGGCCCTGCATGTGGGAGCGGAACGGGAAGTTGGGAGCGTCCCAGCCGCCGTTGGCGGTCGCGCCGTTGGTGGACAGGCGGTGGTTGGCGCGGAAGACGTACAGCAACCGCTCGACGTCGACGAAGCGCAGGTAGGCCAGGGTGCGGTTCTGGTTGTCCAGCCAGCGGCCGGAGGTCAGGCGGACCTGGCCGAGGTCGAACTCGTAGGCGGACACGCCGATGTCGGCGCGCGCCCACGGGAGGGCGGCCCAGGCGGCGGACGTGCCCACCACCTGACTCGCGGCCGAGATCGCGACGGTGGCGCCCGCGGCCTGGAAGAGCTGGCGGCGACTCAAGGACATTGGGGGGTGCTCCTTTGAGAGAAGGGGGGATGTGACCTGCCGCGATCGCCGCGGTCGGCCACCGACTTTCAGCCGGTGAGCTGCCCTACGAAATTGTTAGCGCTAACATTTAACGTGGCAATTCTGTACGGACTCCTTTGGTGAGTGCTTTGCCGCGAAGTACATCCGACGACCCGATCCGGCGTCAACGAGTCACGACTCTCGCTGACGTGGCGTTGTCAGGGCGGCTGCCCCTGCCTGGAGGCTCGTCCGGAAACGGGTCGCGCCGCCCTGCCCGCGCCTGTGAAAGTTTCACAGAAGTTACCGCTTTGCAACAGGGGGGTTTGCGCGATTTAACGCGAACCTGCCGCACCGTGTCGCGGTCGGCTCCCCGCTCCTCGCGTCGACCGCCAAGGGCGGCGAGTGCCCTTCTCAGTCTTGCGACGGCCGCGTCGTCGCGAGGCGTCGCTGCTCCTCCTCGACGATCTGGCGGGCGAGTGCCTGTTCCGAGATGTCGACCGCGTCGGGGGTGGAGTCGGCCAGGTCGCTGCGGCGGGCGTAGGTGTCGAAGAGCCCGGCCTTGCCACGCAGGATGTCCAGCATGCGCTGGTCGACGCTGTCGGCCGTGAGGATGCGGTGCACCTGGACCTTGCGTACCTGTCCCATGCGGTGGGCGCGGGCCACGGCCTGGCTCTCCATGGTCGGCTTGACCTGGGGCTCGCAGATGATCACCACGGAGGCGGCCTGCAGGTTGAGGCCGACCCCGCCCGCCTGGATCTGGCTGAGCAGTACGGCGTGTCCCTGGGCCGCGGTGAACTCGTCGACGACCTGCTGACGGCGGTCGGCGCCGAGATCGCCCGAGATCGGCCCGTGCACCCGGCCGCCGGGGTCCCCGGGGGCCTGGGGGGTGCCGGAGCCGCCGAGGGCCTGGTGGACGGCGGCCATGACGTCGCGGAAGTAGGAGAAGACCACGACCTTGAGACCGTTGCCCGCCGCCTCGTCGACGAGTTCCAGCAGCCTCTGAAGCTTGGCCGACGTCTCCGGTACGGCGTAGGCGGCCCGGCGCATCGCCATGAAGTTCCCGTCGGCGACGGCCTTCCGGTAGGCGGCGAGGTCCGCCTCGCCGAACTCCTCCCACTCGTCCACGTGGACGAGGTCGGGCAACTCGGTGAGCACGTCCTCCTGGTTGCGGCGCAGGTAGACCGGTGCCACGGCCCTGCGGAAGGCCTGCGCCCCCGCCGCCCCCGCCGCCCCCGCCGTCGCGTCGCCGTTCCGGAGGGCGGGGATCAGATCGGGCCTGAGATAGCCGACGAGGTTGCGGAACTCCTCGACGCGGTTCTCCATCGGGGTCCCGGTCATGAAGAGCACCCGCTCGGTACGGTCGCACCACCGGGCGACGGCCTGGGAACGCCTCGCGGCCGGGTTCTTCACGTAGTGGGCCTCGTCGACCACGAGCATCCCGAGCGCGACGTCGTCGGGAATCTCCAGCCGGTGCAGGGTGTCGACGGTGGTCACGGCGACGCCGCCGGTGCGCACCCATTCCGCGAGGGCCGCGGCCCGGTCGCCGCCGCGCAGGGAGTAGGCCCGCAGCGTGCTGCGGGTCTCGACCTCGCGCACCCAGTTGATCAGGACGCTGGCCGGGCAGGCCACCAGGAAGTGGCTCTCGCCGCGCGCCCGGAGGTGCGCCAGGACGGCGATGGCCTCGATGGTCTTGCCCAGGCCCATCTCGTCCCCCAGGATCACCCGGCGCTGGGCGAGGGCGAAGCGGGCGCCGAACGACTGGTAGCCGCGCAGGGAGACCCTGCGGTGGGTGTCGTCGAGGTTCTGGGCCTTCACCCGCGAGGAGATGTCGTCGGGCAGGAAACCCTCGGAGGCGACCCTGTCGGGTTCCGTCGCCGCGATCTCGGCGAGCAGGTTGTAGTACTCGGACGCGCGGAACTCGAAGTCGACCCACGCCTCAAGGCCGGAGACCGGCGGGCGCAGCAGGTCCACGGAGACCTGGCCGAAGAGCAGCGCCGTGTCGGACGCGTTCGCCTCCGCGATCACGTCCTCGATCCGCGCGACGGCCTCCCGCGCCCGGCGACGGCCCTCCTGGCCCGCGAGCAGCATCCGCAACCATCCGCGAGCGGGTTGCGCGGCGGGCAGGAGCGAGGCGAGCCGCTCCGCGATCCTGCGCGCGGCGGCGCCCGCGCGCGGCAGTTCGGGGCCCGCGTTCACCAGCCGGTTCAGTGCGATCAGCAGGGCCGTGGTCTCGTCGTCCTGCCGGTCGACGTCGATCCGCAGCGCCACCGTCTCCTCCACCGCCTTGGCGATCTGCCCGGCGGCGGCGTGCGCCTGTCTCGCGTTCCACGCCCCGACCCCGGGGAGCAGTTGGAGCGCGTACGGCGTGGTGTCCAGGATGTCGAGGACCGTCTGGTGACCGGCCTGTTCGAGGGCGCTGACCCGGAGCCGTCCCACGGTGACGTCTTTCAGGCGTGCCAGGGGAATGGACCCGAGTTCCTCACGTGCCAGGCGCGTACGCACCAGGGAGAGCGCCCGCTGGACGTCGGCGCGCGCCTCGGCGTCGTCGGCGAGCAGGGTGCGCGCGTGGGACCCCAGGCGCCCCGCCCTCTGCAGGAGGGCCCTGACCTGCCCGGGGGTGGGTGCCGGATCTTCTCGCTCGACGTCGCCCAAGCCCTCGTCCCTCCCCTCACGGCCCGATCGCGGCAGTTCACCGTCGCCAACGGCCGGTCGGTTGTCAACGACCGGCGACGCCGGACACGGCATCACAGCCCTTTGCCCGGTAACGAGCCGTTCATGAGTTCCGGGACGAACCTGATGGGCCGGGTCCTCGGTCCCGCCGCTCGCCGGGTCCGTACCGCCGCCTTCATGGCCGGACGGCGAGCGATCCGGCCTCGTCGAGTGTCAGGCCGCCGCCACGTTCGAACCGGGACGCGAAGCCGTCCTCGCCCAGTGCGGCGCGCGTTCTCGCCGTGATCCTGTCGATGTCGCCGCGCTCGGCGGGGGCCGGTGGCATCGCCGTCGACAGGCGGGCCGAGGCCGCCGCTCCCAGCAGCCGGGCGGCACGGTCGTGGTCCCCGGCGAGGGAGAGCGCCCCGGCCAGGCCCTCCAGGGCACGCATCACGTCACGGACGGCGTCGAGTTCGCGGGCGATCGTGAGGCTCTCCAGGTGCATGGTCCGCGCCGTCGCGGCGTCGCCGCGCTCCTCGAAGACGAAACCGAGCTCGACCAGGATCATCGGTAGGTGTACGAGATTGTCCGTCACCCCCTCCTCCTGCCTCGGAGTCCACCTCAGGACGGTGCGCAGGTGTGTCTCCGCGGCGTCCAGCCTGCCCTCCCTCCTGGAGGCGTAGGCGAGCACCGTCTCCGCGAAGATCTGCCCGCCCTGGTGGCTCTGCTCGGCGGCGAGCCGTGCCGCCCGCTCGCCGGACTCCCGCGCCCGGGTGTGGTCGCCGCGCTGGAGGGCGATCCAGCCGACCCAGGCGAGCCGTACGGCGACCTCGGGCCAGAGCCCGAGCTCCTCGGCCAAGTGCAGCCCGTCCCGGTGCAGCCGGTCGGCCCGCTCGTAGTCGCCGGTCATCTCCGCCAGCCCGCCGAGCCACTCCGTCGCCTGCAGCCGGCCCCAGCGGTCGCCGAGCTCGCCGAAGAGTTCCGCTCCCCGCTCGCTGTCGCGTTCGAGCGTGGCCATGTCGCTCCGGACGTGCGCGTGTTTGGCCCGGGTGACGAGGGCCGCGGCCGTGCCCCAGCGGTCGCCGAGGGCGCCGAAGGCGGTCAGCGCCTCGTCCAGCAGTTTCTCGCCGGCCGACAGGTCGCCGGTGCCCATCCCGGTGAAGGCGATGAACCACTGGGCTCTGGCGCGCTCACCCGGGTCGTCGATGTCCTCGTACAGACGCATGGCCGCCTGATCGGCCACCTCGCCGTGCATGAACGCGATGCCCGCCTGCCAGGCGAGGGCTCTGGCACGGAGCGCGGGGATCCGCGCGGCGTCTGACATGTCAGCGGTGACGCCCGACGTGTGAGTGGTGACGCCTGGCGTCTCGGCGGTGACGTCCGGGACCTCGACGGCGGAATCCGGCGTCTCGGCCGTGATGCCCGGCGTTCCGGCCGCGGAACCCGGTGTCTCGGTGACGGAGTCCGGTGCCTCGGTGGCGACGGCCAGCGCCGAGGCGAGGGAGCGCCGGGCTTCCGCCAGCCTGCCGCGCAGGAACCAGTACCAGGTCATCGCGTTCACCAGTCGCAGCCCGGCCTCCCGGTCCCGGCCGGTCACCGCGCCGTCGAGCGCGGTGCGCAGGTTGGCGGTCTCCGCGTCGAGGCGGCGCAGCCACAGCCTCTGGTCGTGCCCGTACAGGTGCCGTCCGGCCTCCTCGGCGAGATCGACGTAGTGGCGCCGGTGGCGCCGCCGCAGGGACTCGAACTCGCCCGCCTCGTGGACGCGTTCGACGCAGTAGGCGGCCACCGACTCCAGGAGACGGTAGCGGGGGCCGTCGGCGGTGTGGGTGACGGTGACCAGGGAGCGGTCGACCAGGCGTACCAGGAGATCGAGCACGTCGGAGGCCGGAAGGTCGTCGGCGCCGCAGACGGCCTCGGCGGCGGGCAGCGTACAGCCGCCGGTGTGCACGGCCAGACGGCGCAGGGTGAGGCGCTCCGGGTCGGTGAGGAGGTCCCAGCTCCAGCTGATCATCGTGTGCAGCGTCCGCTGGCGGGGCGGGGCACCGCGATACCCGGTGGACAGGAGACGGAAACGGTCGTCGAGGCGGGCGACGAGACCGTGCACGCCCAGCGCGCGGACCCTGGTGGCGGCCAGTTCCAGAGCGAGCGGGATGCCGTCCAGGCGGCGGCAGAGCGTGGCGACCGCCGGTGCGGTGTCCGCGTCGAGGGTGAATCCGGGGGCCGTCGCGCGGGCGCGGGCGACGAACAGCCGTACCGAACCGGTTCGCTCCAGCGCGTCGAGGTCGGCGGTGGCGTCCGGCGTCTCCAGGGGCGGTACGTTCCAGACCACCTCGCCGGTGAGGGCGAGGGGTTCCTGGCTGGTGGCGAGGACGCGCAGGCCGGGAACGGCTCGCAACAGGAGTTCCGTCAGCTCGGCGACGGGCTCGACGAGATGCTCGCAGTTGTCGAGCACCAGCAGCAGCCGCCGGGGGCGGAGCGCCCCGACGAGCAGGTCCAGGGGATCTCCTGAACCGGCGCTGTCATGGATGTCCAGCGCCGTGGTGACCGCGTCGATCAGCGAGCCCGCCGTCTCCAGGGCGCCGGGCCGGTCGAGCGCGGCCAGCTCGACCAGCCACACGCCGTCGGGGAAGGCGTCCGTCAGCCCACGGGCGGTTTCGACGGCGAGACGGGTCTTGCCCACCCCGCCGGGACCGGTGAGGGTGACCAGGCGGCCGGTGCGCAGCAGGGCGCCGATCTCGGCGGTCGCCTCGCCCCTGCCGATCAGGTCGGTGAGGGGCGCGGGCAGGTTCGTGGCGGGCCCGGCCGGGGGAGAGTCCGGTGGTGCGGGTGGGTCGAGTGCCGGATCCCGGGCGAGGATCGCCCGGTGCAGGGCGATCAGCTCGGCGCTCGGATCGAGACCGAGTTCGTCGGCGAGGTGGGCGCGGAGCTCCTCGTAGCTGTGGAGCGCCTCGGTCTGCCGTCCCGAACGGTAGAGGGCGCGCATGTGGGCGGCGCGCAGCCTTTCCCTGAGGGGGTGCCGGGTCAGCAGGTCGCCCAGCTCCGCCGCGAGCCCGGTGTGCTCGCCGAGGGCGAGGCGGGCCTCGGCGTGGTCCTCGTGGGCGGTGAGCCGTTGCTCGTGCAGACGGGCGATCACCGGCTGGGTGAAGGGCTCGTCGGTGAAGTCGGCGAGCGCGGGGCCGCGCCACAGGGCGAGCGCGTCGGCGAGCAGCGCCGCCCTGGCCCGGGGGTCGTCGGTCCGCGTCGCCTCCGCGGTGAGGGACAGGAACCGCCACGCGTCGACCGCGTCGGCGTCGACGCGCAGCACGTATCCCGGAGGTGGCGACACCACCAGCTTCCTGGCGCCGGGCTCCGCGTCCTCCAGTACCCGCCGCAGTTGCGAGACCTTGGCCGACAGGGCTCCCGCCGGATTGCCGGGCAGATCCTCGCCCCACAGGTCGTCGACCAGCCGGTCGGCGGGCACCGGGCGGCCCTCGTGGACGAGCAGGTCGGCGAGGAGGGCGCGGACCTTCAGCCCGGGGACGGCGACGGGCCGGCCGTCCGCCGTCCACACCGCCAACGGCCCAAGCACCCCGAATTTCATGGACGTCACCATAACGCGCACGATCTCGCGGGCCGGGCCGTCCGCGAACCCCGCGCGCGGGACCTACCGCGACTCGACGGTCACCGGGGTCTCCCGGCGAATTCCGGTGCCGTTCTCGCCACGCCCGCGCAGGCCGGACCCGACGACGGCCGCCGCGGCGACGGCCATCGCGAACGGGATGACCAGGGCGGTGCGGAAGCCGTCGAGCTGGGTGAGGAGGGAACCGCCGGAGCCGGTGGCGGCGATGTTCACGGCGGTCACCGCCGACAGGCCGAGCGCCGCGCCGAACTGGAAGGAGGTGTACAACAGACCCCCGGCGAGTCCCTGCTCCTCCTCGGCCACGCCGTCGGTCGCGGCGATGGTGAGCGGTCCGTACGCCAGGGCGAAGCCGAGACCAAGAATGATCATGGTCGGGAACATCGCCGCGTACGTCCAGTCGAGACCGACCGGCAGGAACAGCGCGTAGGCCACCGCGGCGAGGCACAGCCCGCCGAAGATCACCCGGACGTTGCCGAAGCGGTTCACCAGCAGCGGGGTGAGAGTCGGCGCGAGGATGGCGTCGATGCTGACCGCCAGCAGGGCGAGGGCCGCCTGCAACGACGACCAGCCGCGCAGTTCCTGCAGGTAGAGCACGACGAGAAACTGGAACCCGAAGAAGGAGCCCCCGAACAGCAGCGCGCCGAGGTTGGCGCGCACCAGGGGGCCCGAGCGGAGGATGCCGAGGCGCACCAGCGGCGCCGCCGACCGCCGCTCGATCGCCACGAAGGCGACGATCAGCGCGACTCCGACGGCGAGCGCTCCGGCCGTCCAGGCCCATCCCTCGGCGGGGTCCTCCAGCCGGACGACCGCGAACACCAGCGTCATCATCGCCGCGGTCACGGTGACCGCTCCGGCCAGGTCGAAGCCCCGCGTGTGACGGTACGGACGCTCGCCGCCCGGGATGAGGAGAAGCGCGGCGACGAGGACCGCGGAGGCCATGATCACCGGGGCGAAGAACACCCACCGCCAGCTGATCTCGGCGAGCAGGCCGCCGACGACGAGGCCGAGCGAGAAGCCGGCCGCCGCCGTACCCGCGTAGACCAGCAGTGCCCGGTTGCGCTGCGGGCCCTCGGCGAAGTTCGTCGTGATGATGGACAGACCGGCGGGCGCCATGAACGCGGAGGCCACTCCCGTCACGAAACGGGCGACGATGAGGATCCATCCCTCGGTCGCGAACCCGCCCAGGCCGGAGAAGACGATGAACACGCCGAGCCAGGCCAGGAACATCCGCCGCCGGCCGAGCAGGTCGGCGGCCCGCCCGCCCAGCAGCATGAAACCGCCGTAGCCGAGCACGTACGAGCTCATCACCCAGCTCAGCGAGCCCGTGCTCAGGTCCAGGTCGGAGCGGATCGACGGCAGGGCCACGTTCAGCATCGCCACGTCGATCCCCTCCAGGAAGATCGCACCGCACAGCACGAGCAGCATGCCCCAGGCACGCCCGCTCATCCGGTCCGAGGGTGGGGACAGTGGTGTGGACACGAGACGACTCCTCGAAGAGGCGCGGGGAACCGCGATCGGTTCCCTCTTGTAAGTAGTCGCATCATGGGACACCATCGATGACCATGGAAGAAGGCACTTCGAAGTCACCGAGTCGCTGCCCCGATACCGACGGCGCCTACGGCGCCCACAGCGCCCACGATGCCTACGACGCCCGCCAGTGGGACACCCGGGAAGACTGCGAGGTCCGCCAGATCCTCGACCGGGTCGCGGACAAGTGGTCCCTGCTCGTCATCGCGCTCCTCGACAGCCGCACCCTGCGTTTCACCGAGCTGAGCCGCGAGATCGACGGCGTCAGCCAGCGCATGCTCACCGTCACCCTGCGCCATCTGGAGCGGGACGGCCTGGTGCGCCGCACCGTGCACCCCGTCGTGCCGCCCCGGGTGGACTACGAGCTCACCCCCCTCGGCGTGACCCTGCACGACACCATCCAGTCGCTCGTCAGCTGGACGGAGCGGCACCAGAACGAGATCGCCGCCGCCCGCGCGGCCTACGACGCCCGCGCGGACACCGCGCCGGCCGCGACACCGTTACGTAACGAAACTCACTCCCCGGTATCGTTACGTAACGAAACTCGGGCCGTGGCGGCATCGCGCGAGGAGGGCGTTCGCGGCGAGGCCCGCTCACGGTGCGAGGTGTGCGGCGAACCGATCCACGCCGCGCGCACGGGCCGCCCCGCCCGGTTCTGCAACGCGGCGTGCCGCCAGAAGGCGCACCGCCGCCGCTCGCGCGCGGCCCTGCGGACCTCCGGCTGACCTCGCCCCCTGGCCGTTCCCACGCGGCCCCGCGGCTGACCTCGCACCCCGCCGTTCCCCGCAGCCCTCGTGGCCTTCGCCTTTCCCCGCGTTTCGCACATGACCTCGGCGAGAGGCAGGGCGTGGGACGGATCTCGCAAGGGCGGGCAAAGGATTGCCAAGGGGGTCCGTGTCGCGCCCTCCAGTCGGGGTCGCAGCGTGTCTCCTGTCCAGGAGTAATGGCACTGCTTGCCTGGAGGGACGGAGATGAGGAAGTTACTTCATGCCGGCGTGCTCGCGCTCGGCGTGTTCACCGCGGGGTGCGGCGGCGCCGGCGACGGGAGTGCGACCGAGCCGATCGTCGCGGACCAGGTCAAAGCGTCACCCACCTCGCCGGAACCCTCCGACTCGCTCTCGCCCTCGGAGGCGACCAGGGCCAAGGTCGAACTGGGTGAGACGAAGATCGGAAAGGTTCTGGTCGGCGAGGAGGGGCGCACGCTCTACCTCTTCGACAAGGACAAGGACGGGAAGTCGTCGTGTTCCGACGCCTGCGCGCGGGCGTGGCCGCCGTACGTCACGGACGGGACGCCGGAGGCGGGTGAGGGCGTCAAGGCGGACCTGCTCGGCACCACCGAGCGGGAGGACGGTACGACGCAGGTGACCTACAACGGCCATCCCCTCTACTACTTCGCCAAGGACACCGAGGCCGGCGAGATCAAGGGACATGACGTCGACGGCTTCGGCGGCGAGTGGTACGCGGTCAACGCCAAGGGGAAGAAGGCTCACGACTGAGCCGACTCGGGAGGGGTACGGCCGAGCCGACCTGACAAAGGCGCGACCGGGCCGACCCGACGGAGACGCCACCGGGCCGACTCGGGAAGGGCACGGCCGAGCCGACCTGACAAAGGCACGACCGAGCCGACAGAGGCATGACCGAGCCGATCCGGGCGGGGCGGCCGAGCCCGCCCGCGAGGCGGGGGACTCGCCCCGCCCGGGCCGTCGCACGCCCGCCGGGACGCTCATCGGGCCCGGACCGTCTCGTCCCGCAGGTGCGGACCGTCTCGTCGGCCCGGACCGTCTCGCCCCGCGGGTACACGTTGTTTGTCTAGTTCGCGAGATCTGTGCTGGACAAAGCCGGAAGCGCTAGAACAGGGGGAGTACGGCCCGGCCGCCGTGAGCGGCCCGTGATGGGGAACGTGCCAGGGCGACGCACGTCACTCCCCAGAACCACCTGATTCCGCCCGGGGTGGCTCCGGTCCGCAGGCCGGAACCACCCCGGACGGTGCTCGGACGCCGAGCCTCCACGGGGAACGAAGAGGCCGGCGTTTCGCCGTCGGATCGCGCGTGAGCGATACCGAAAGGACGGCACGAGAACCCCCGCATCGTTTTCTCTGGGGCCGGTGCGGGGGTGTGCCTCCCGGCGGGGCCTCCTCGGCGACGTCGTTTTCGACGGGTGCCGATCCGGCGATTCGGCCCAACCCCTGGACCCGTAAGGCCGGGCATGGTTGCATCTCGACTTGTCCAGAATTGATCTGCTGGAGAAGACAACGACGATCGCATGCCGGCGGGGGCTGAATGGGGCGACCCGAAAGGGCACTCGATCCCGACGCGAGCCCACTTCAGCGGTTCGCGTCAGAACTACGGCAGTTGCGGGAGGCAGCGGGAAAGCCGAGCTACCGGGAGTTGTCCCGGCGCGCGCACTACTCGGTGACGGCACTGTCGGAGGCGGCCGGAGGGGAGATCTTCCCCACGCTCGCGGTCACCCTCGCCTACGTCGAGGCGTGCGGCGGCGACCCCGCGGCCTGGGAGAGGCGATGGCGGACGCTGGCCGCGGAGTTCGCCTCGGCGGACGCCGCCGAGCGGGCCAAGGAGGGCGAGGACGCCCCGTACCTGGGGCTGGTGACCTTCGACCCCGGTGACGCCGACCGGTTCTTCGGCAGGAAGGACCTGGTCGCCGAGCTGTGCGCGCGGCTGGAGAGCACCTCCCTGCTGGCGGTCTTCGGCCCGTCGGGGAGCGGGAAGTCGTCGCTGCTGCGCGCGGGGCTCCTGCCGACGCTGTGGGGCGGAGCGCTGCCGGGGAGCGAGGCGTGGCCGACGCTGCTGCTGACCCCGGGCGAGCATCCGCTGGAGGAGCTCGCGATCGGCCTGGCGAACGCGATGAGTGTGAGCGCCTCCTCACTCCACGCGGGGCTGACGGCAGGGCACGCGAACGCCCGCCTCGACGTCGGGCAGCTGCTGGAGGGACGGCCGAGGTCGGCGCGTGCCGTGATCGTGGTCGACCAGTTCGAGGAGGTCTTCACGCTCTGCGGCGACGAGCGGGAACGGGTTGCCTTCCTCGACTGGCTGCTCGCCGCGGCGGACGGCGGCGACCGGGCGCGGGTGGTGCTGGGGGTTCGCGCGGACTTCTACGCCAGGTGCGCGGAACATCCGCCGCTGGTGGCCGCGCTGCGCGACCGGCAGCTGCTGATCGGGCCCATGGACGACGACGATCTGCGGCAGGTGGTCACCGGACCGGCGACCCGCGCCGGGCTCAGGGTCGACCGGGCGCTCGTCGAGGCCATTCTCGGCGACTGCCGTACGGAGCCGGGGGCGTTGCCGCTGCTCTCGCACGCGCTGCTGGAGACGTGGAAGCGGCGCAAGGGCGACGCGATGACGCTCACCGGGTACCGCGCGGCCGGGGGCATCCAGGGGGCCATCGCGCAGAGCGCCGAGCGGGTCTACGGCGAGTTCGGCGACGGGGAGCGCCACCTGGTCAAGAACGTGTTCCTGCGCCTGACGGCGCTTGGCGAGGGCACCGAGGACACCCGCCGCCGCGTCGCCCCCGACGAGCTGCTCTCCGGCCCGAACGGTACGGCGGTGGCGACCGTGCTGAGCAGGCTCACCGAGGCCCGGTTGCTCACCGTCGACGAGGACAGCGTCCAGGTGGCGCACGAGGCGGTCATCCGCTCCTGGCCCAGGCTGCGGGGCTGGCTCGCCGAGGACCGGGAGTTCGTCCGTCTTCACCGGCGGCTCACCGAGGCCGCCGCGGAGTGGGGGCAGCACGGGCGCGAGGACGAGCTTCTCTACCGGGGGATGCGCCTGACCGCCTGGGAGGGCCGCGAACTCGACCGGCTCAACGACCTGGAGCGCGCCTTCCTGGAGGCCGCGCGGGCACGCGAGGCCCGTGAGCGCGCCGCGAGCGGCAGGCGGGTCCGGCTGGCGCTGATCGGCACGACGGTGGTCGGAGTGGTGGTCTGCGCGCTCGCCGTGATGGCCTTCGTCCTGGCGGACCGGGCACAGCACGGCCAGGAGCTCGCCTACTCCCGCCAGCTCGCCGCCGACGCCCGCGGCAGGCTCCAGCTCGATCCCCAGCTCGGCCTGCTGCTGGCCCGGCGGGCGTACGAGGTCAGCCACACCGTCGAGGCCGCCTCGGTCCTCAGGCAGGCCGTCGTCGACTCCCGGGTGGGTTTCGTCCTGCCCCTCGCCGGCGGCAAGGTCTGCGGTGCCTCCTTCTCCCCTGACGGGCGCCTCCTGGTCACGGGCAGCGGTGACGGGACCGTACGGGTGTGGAAGGTGAACGGTCGGGGCCTGTCACCGGACGATCCGGTCGTGCTGCGGGGACACGACGGCGAGGCGTGGAACCCGGTGTTCAGCCCCGACGGACGCTACGTGGCCGCCGGGGGCGTCGACGGGACGGTGCGGGTGTGGGACCTGACGGGTGCGGAGGCGCCCGAGGTTCTGCGAGGACACGAGGGAGCGGTGTGGAACGTGTCCTTCAGCCCCGACGGGCGGCGCCTGGCCGACGCCGGCAACGACGGCACGGTGCGGGTGTGGGACCTCGCCGACGGCGGGGCGCCGAAGGTCCTGCGCGGGCACGAGGGGCGGGTCCTGGGGGTGGCGTTCAGCCCTGACGGCAGGCGCCTGGTCACCGGGGGCGGCGACGGCACGGTACGGCTGTGGGACCCGGAGGGCGAAAAGCGGCCCACGGTGCTGCGCGGACACGAGAACTCGGTGGAGAGCGTGGCGTTCAGCTCGGACGGCGACCGCCTGGCGAGCGCGAGCACCGACGGTACCGTGCGGACGTGGGAGGTGCCCGGTGCGGGCGCGGGCGGGCACGACGGCACCTCCAAGGTCCTGCGCGGGCACGACGGCACCGTCGAGGGGGTGGCGTTCGGCCGTGACGGGCGGATCGCGAGCGTCGGCAACGACGGCACGGTCCACGTCTGGGGCGCGGGCGGCTCCATCGCCCCCCTGGTGCTGAGCGGGCACCGGGGCACCGTGTGGAGCGCCGCGTTCAGCCCGGACGGCCGCACGCTCGCGAGCGCGAGCGACGACGGCACCGTACGGATGTGGGACGTGACGGCGGCGGGTGACGCCGCGATCGTGCGCGGTCACACCGGGGAGGTGTGGAGCGCCGATCTCAGCCCCGACGGGCGGCGGGTGGCGAGCGCCGGCAGCGACGGTACGGTCCGTGTCGGGAACGTCACCGGCGAGGGCGACGCGGTCGTGCTGCGTCCGAAGGGCGGGGAGGTCCTCGACGTCGCGTTCGGCTCGGACGGGCGGCGGGTGGCGGGCGCGCTGGAGGACGGCGTGGTCCGCGTCTGGGACGCCTCGGGGCGCGGGGAGCCCGTGCTCCTTCGCGGTCACCTCGGGATGGTGTGGAGCGTCGCGTTCAGCCCGGACGGGCGGCGGGTCGTCAGCGGCGGCAACGACGGCACGGCCCGCGTCTGGGACGCCTCGGGAGCAGGGGAGCCGCTCGTGCTCCGCGGCCACCGGGGAGTGGTCAGGTACGTCGCGTTCAGCCCGGACGGGCGGCGGGTCGCGAGCGCGGGTGAGGACGGCACGGTCCGGGTGTGGGACGTCTCGGGACACGATGAGCCGGTGGTGTTGCGCGGGCATCAGGGTCTGGTGTGGAGCGTGTCCTTCAGTCCCGACGGGCTGCACGTGGCGAGCGGAGGCAACGACGGCACGGTCCGGGTGTGGGACGTCTCGGGACGCGGCGAGCCGGTGGTGTTGCGCGGGCATCAGGGTCTGGTGTGGAGCGTGTCCTTCAGTCCCGACGGGCTGCACGTGGCGAGCAGTGGCAACGACAACACCGTCAGGATCTGGACGGCCGCGGGCCGAGGCGAGCCCGTGGTCTTCCAGGGGTACGGCGCCTCCGTCGAGAGCGTGGGGTTCGGGCGCGACGGCCGCCACCTGGTCACCACGCACGGCGACGCCACCGTCCGGGTCTGGCGGTGCGACGTGTGCGGCCCGATGGAGGAGGTTCTGGAGCTCGCCCGCGACCGCACCGTCCGCGAGCTGACCGCGGACGAGCGCAAGGTCCTCCTCCAGACCCCCGGCTGACCGTCGGGCCTCCCGCCCGCGTCCCTGCGCCCCCGGTCTGCGAGGCGCGTCCGGTCTGCGAGGCGCGTCCGGGGCGCGTCCGGTCCGCGAGCCGCCCCGGTCCGCGAGGCGCGTCCGGGGCGCGGGCCGCCGGACGCGGCTCGCGGTCAGCGCGTCGGGTACGTCTGGCGTCTCGAACAGCTCAGGTGGACTCCCGGACGACCAGCTCCGTGGGCAGGATCGTCGACGACATGGGCCCGCCGTCGATCTGGCGGAGAAGCAGGCGCACCGCCACCCGTGTCTGGTCCTTCGTGGGCACGCGCACCGTGGTGAGCGCGGGCACGGTGTAGGAGGCGGCCTCGATGTCGTCGAACCCCACGATCGCGACGTCGTGCGGCACCCGCCGTCCCGACTCGCTCAGCACCCGCAGAGCGCCGATCGCCATCAGGTCGCCCACCGCGAAGACCGCGTCGAGCGCCGGATCGTCGCGCAGGAGCTGGCGCATCGCCTCCGCGCCCGAGGCGAGGGTGAGGTCGCCGACGGCGATGATCGACCGGTGCCCGGTGTCGCGCAGCGCCTTGCGGTATCCCTCAAGCCGCTCCCCCGCGCCGATCGCGTCCGGGGGCCCGGAGATCGCGGCGATCCGCCGCCGTCCCCGGTCGAGGAGGTGTCTCACCGCCGAGGCGGCACCGCCCACGTTGTCGATGTCGGCGTACGAGATCCGCGTCTCCATCGCGGACCTGCCCAGTGACACGACGGGGACGCCCGTGCGGGCCAGCGCGGCGGGCAGCGGGTCGCTGCCCCGGGTGGACACGAGCACCACCCCGTCGACGTGCCCCGAGGCGGCGTACCGCTCCACCCGGAGCCGACCGGCCGACGAGTCGGCGAGCATGAGGGTGACGCGCTTGCCCGACTCCTCCAGCTCCCCGGTGACCGAGCGGACGATCGCGGAGAACAGCGGGTCGTCGGCCCTGACCGAGGCGGGGGAGCCGGAGACGACGAGCGCGATCGAGTCGGTGCGCCGGGTCACCAGGCTGCGGGCCGCCGAGTTGGGGACGTAGCCCAGCTCGTTCACGGCGTTCATCACGATGGCGCGGAACTCGTCGCTGACCGTGCCCTCACCGTTGATCACCCGGGAGACGGTCGACCTCGACACGCCCGCGCGGGCCGCGACCGCCTCCAGGGTGGGACGCTTGGCGCGCTCGCGGTGCAGCCCGTTGTGCCGGATCACCTCGCGGTACCACAGCGCGCTGTCCTTGGGCAGCCGACGCTGCGTCTCGAAGTCGACGTGCACGATCCCGAAGCGCTTGTGGTAGCCCTCGGCCCACTCGAAGTTGTCCATCAGCGACCAGACCAGGAAACCGCGCAGGTCGGCGCCTGCCTCGATCGCGGCGTGCGCCGCTCTCAGATGGCTCTCGAAGAACGCGGTCCTGTCGGTGTCGTGCACGCGGTCGTCCTCCACCACGTCGTCGAAGGCGGCGCCGTTCTCGGTGACGAGCAGGCCGACCTCGGGGTAGTCGCGCGAGAGCCGGGTGAGCAGCTGGGAGAGTCCGGTCGGCACGATCGCCCAGCCCATCGCCGTCGTCGGGGCGTGGGCGCCGCTGAACAGGATGTCCTCGCTGCCGGGGTAGGCGGCGTTGGCGGGCTCGCCCGGCCGGGACCGTACGACGCAGGGGGTGTAGTAGTTGATCCCGAGCAGGTCGACGGGCTGGTTGATCGTTTCGAGGTCGCCGTCGCGGATGTGGTCGATCCCGCCCATGCGTTCCATGATGGCGAGCGCCGGGTCGGGATACTTCCCGCGCAGGGCGGGGTCGAGGAACTGCCGGTTGATGAGGCAGTCGACCCGCTCCACCGCCTCGGCGTCCTCGGCGGAGGGGACGAGGTCGGGGTCGTTCACCTGGCCGGGCGTCATCACCGGCGTGAGGTTCAGGGTGAGGGCGATCTCGCGGGCGCCCGCCTCGCGCAGCACCTGGGCGCCCAGCCCGTGGGCGAGCAGGAGGTGGTGGGAGGCGCGGAAGGCCTCCGCCGCCGATGCGCGGCCCGGCGCGTGGATGCCGATGCCGTACCCCAGCACCGCCGACACCCACGGCTCGTTCACCGTCATCCACGTCCCGACGCGGTCACCGAGCCGGTCGTGCATGATGCGCGCGAAGTCGGCGAAGCGGTAGGCGGTGTCGCGGTCGGTCCACCCACCCCGATCCTCCAGCGCCTGAGGGAGGTCCCAGTGGTAGAGCGTCACGTACGGCGCGATGTCGGCCGCGAGCAACTCGTCCACCAGCCGGTCGTAGAAGTCGAGCCCGTCGGCGACGGCGGGCCCGGAGCCCGACGGCTGGATCCTGGGCCACGCGACCGAGAAGCGGTAGGCGCCGAGGCCCAGCTCCGCCATCATCCGGACGTCGTCGGCGTAACGGTGGTAGTGGTCGCAGGCCACGTCGCCGGTGTGGCCGTCGGCGATCCTTCCGGGCGTGCGGGAGAACGTGTCCCAGATCGACGGGCCGCGCCCGCCCTCTCGCACGGCGCCCTCGATCTGGTAGGCGGCGGTCGCCGCCCCCCAGACGAAGCCCTGGGGAAAGGCCAGGGTCTCGCCCCGGGCCGAGATGGTCGTTGCGGTCATGCTTCGAAAACCCCCCGTCGGTTCTCGCGACTGCCGGAACGCGCGGGGTGGCGGGTCGCCGTCGTCCCGGTCGGTGGAAGCGTTCCACCGCCATCATGAGCACGGTCGCGGCCCGGCGTCGAGAGGGTTCCCCCAATGCGTGGGAACGCTCCCACTCTAGGGGGAGAGGGTGGACCAGGACGGGAAGGGTGTACGGTTCGTCCCCTTCCGGTCAGGGGGGTGGATCGGAAGGGGAAGATGCGTGGCTCGTCCCCGCCGGTCAGGGGGATGGGACAGAAGGGGAGGATGCACGGCTCGTCCCCGCCGGTCAGGGGGATGGGACAGAAGGGGAGGATGCACGGCTCGTCCCCGCCGGTCAGGGGGATGGGACAGAAGGGGAGGATGCGTGGCTCGCCCCTACCCGTCAGGGCGGGAGGATACGGTTCGTCCTTTTCCGGCCAGGGGATGGGTCAGAACGGGAAGATGTGCAGCGCACCGCTCCCGGTCAGAGCGGTGATCCGACGAGGTGCGGCCGGGTCGCGCCGCACCTCGACGACCGCGTGCCCCGGGCCGGTCCGCACGTCGTAGCCCTCCCGGTACTCCTCTCCGTCCGGCACCCTCACCCTCACGTCGCCGGTCGTCCTCGCCACGGCGCCGACGTCGCCGGGCGGGACCGTGAACCCCAGGTCGACGTCTCCCGTACCGGTCTCGACGTCGGCCTTCGTGGACCCGAGGTCGATGCCGATCACGTTCCCCGTCCGCGTCCGTGCCCACAGATCGCCCTTCGTACCGTCCACGATCACGTCGCCCACGGTGGTGGAGAGGCGCAGGTCACCGTCGATGTCGCTCGCCATGAGGGTCCCGAAGCGGCGGGACTTCACCTCGACGTCGGTGGCGGCGGGTACGCGCAGGATGTAGTCGGCCTGGCAGGCGGGGTCGCCGGGACGGCCGACGCCGGGGCAGCGGACGTCGAGCCTGAGCGTCCGCCCGTCCCACTCCTCGGTGACCACGGGCCGGTCCCCGGCCCAGGAGAGCATCCGCTCCAGGTCCAGCCGCTTCACCGCTCCAGGCGCGACCGAGATGTTGACGTGACTCGCGCTCTCCACGACGATCCCCGGCGCGGTGAGCGCCCAGGACCGCGCTGTGGTCTCGGTGGTCCGGCGGGGCGCCGTGATCTCGGCCCACGCCCCTATGGTGGTGAAGGCGACGGCGAGCGCGGTGAGCGCACCGCCCGCGACCAGCCAGGCGATCCGCACGTTGTTTCGTATCGGCATGCTTTCAAACCCTCAGAAATCGCAGGACGGCGAGTACCCGGCGGTGGTCCTTGTCGGCGCCGGAGAGATCGAGCTTGGTGAAGATGTTGTTGATGTGCTTGCCGACCGCGCTCTCCGAGACCACCAGGGCCTCGGCGATCCCGGTGTTGGAGCGGCCCTCGGCGATCAGTGAGAGCACCTCGTGCTCCCTGCGGGTGAGCCGGTCCAGCGGGTCGCTGTGCCTGCGCAGCAGCAGCTGGGCGACCACCTCGGGGTCGAGGGCGGTGCCTCCGGCGGCGACCCGGCGCAGCGCGTCGAGGAACTCCTCGACGTCGGCCACCCGGTCCTTGAGGAGGTAGCCGATCCCGCTGGTCGCGGTGGACAGCAGCTGGGTGGCGTAGCGCTCCTCGACGTACTGGGAGAGCACGAGGATCGCGAGCGTCGGCCGCTGGCGGCGCAGCACGAGCGCCGCGCGCAGGCCCTCGTCGGTGTGCGAGGGCGGCATCCGCACGTCGGTGACGACGAGGTCGGGGACATGCTCGTCCACGGCGCGCAGCAGCCCTTCGGCGTCGGACACCGCGGCCACGACCTCGATGCCCGCCGAGCCGAGCAGGCGGACGAGCCCTTCCCTCAGCAGCACCGAGTCCTCGGCGAGCACTACGCGCACGGCAGCTCCACTTTGATCGTCGTCGGCCCGCCGAGCGGGCTGTCGACGTACAGGATGCCGTCCACGGAACCGACCCGGCGGGCGAGGCCGCGCAGGCCGGTCCCGGCGTCGGGGTCCGCACCGCCGTGGCCGTCGTCGCCGACGGCCACGTGGAGGCGGTCACCGACGCGTTCGACGACGACCTCGGCGCAGGACGCCCCCGCGTGCTTGGCGATGTTGGTGAGCGACTCGGACACGACGAAGAACGCGACCGCCTCGATCGTGGGAGAGACCCGTTCGGTGATGTCGACGCTCAGCCGTACGGGGAACGGCGCCCGCACCGCGAGGCCGGACAGCGCCGCGTCCAGGCCCTGGTCGTTGAGTACGGCCGGGTGCAGCCCCCGGACGAAGTCGCGCAGCTCCTTGAGGGCCTGCTTCGCCTCCTCGTGCGCCTGCACGATCACCTCGCGTGCGGGTTCCGGCAGGTCGGTGAGGGTGGCGCGGGCCATGCCCAGGTTCATCGCGAGCGAGACCAGCCGCTGCTGGGTGCCGTCGTGCAGATCCCGCTCGATGCGGCGGCGCTCGGCGTCCGCGGCGTCGACCACCTCGGCCCGGCTCTCCTGCAACGTCTCGACCCGCTGGACCAGCTGGTCGCTCAGGCTTGGCCCGAGCAGGGCCTCGGCGGCGATCACGTCCAGCAGCGCGAACCCACGGGCCACCCACGGCGCCGCGACGAACAGGGTCCCCGAGACGAGGACGAACGCCACGCTCCGCCAGCTCTCCTCCAGCGCCCAGTACCGCACGGCGAGTGCGGCGGTGACCAGGCCGCCCGCCCACGCCCCGACGACGGAGAAGGCGCCGATGCCGCTGATCAGCGGGGCGAGCAGGTGGTATCCGAGCCGGCGCCAGGTGCTCAGCGTCCTCGCCTCCTGAACCAGCCGCCTGAACGGGTTCATGCTCAGGGGGCGGCGCGCGACCGGGAGGATGTCGACGTCGAGGAAGGCGGCGAACCGGGACCGCTGCACCCGGGTGAGCAGCCGGACGACCACGAAGGACAGCAGCAGCGCGACCACGGGGACCACCACGGTCCACACCAGCAGCACCGACGCCGCCACCAGCGCCAGGATCGTCCACGCGCCCAGCAGGGCGATCGGTGCCCCCACCACCAGGTGCGCGGTGCGGAGCCAGGTCCGTGCGGACCAGTGGGCGCTGATCCTCTCCCAGGGGGTGGTCATCTCGATGGCGGTCATACGACCACGGTAGAGATCGGGACGGCCGGGACACAGGGGCGAGGTATCCCAGAAAAAGGTAGGGCAAACCCCACCTTCCGGCGCGGCCCCTTCCGGCGCGGCTCCCTCGGTGGTTCTCTTGGCGGCCCCTTCCGGTGCGGTCCCCTCGGTGGTCCCTTCCGGTGCCGCTCCTTCAGCGGTCCCCGCCGGTGCGGCCCCTTGACGGTTTCCCGCACCGGTCTTTCTGGCGGCCCTCGTACGTCCTCGTACGCCTCCGCGTCCAGCCGCGTCAAAGGCATCTACCCCCGACGACCTCTCCCGGCATCGCGCGACCTTGAAGATAACCCCAATGGGGGTAGTCTTGGGTTATAAATGGAGGAGACCCGAACACGGCCCATCGAAGGGACCGCGCCTTGAAGCGTGTGCTGCTGCTGGCGACCGGCGATCTCATCGCCTACTCCTACGCGCCCGGCCGCCCGGGGTTCTCGTCCGGGGCCGAGCTCCTGCGGGCACTCCCGCCCGGCGCGATCGCCGCGGACGTCGTGGTCGAGGACGTGATGGCGGAGCCCAGCTGGGACATGTCGACCTCGACCATGCTGGACCTGGCCCGCAGGGCACGCTCGGCCGTCCTGGAGCGCGGGTTCGACGGCGTCGTGATCACGCACGGCACCGACACGCTGGAGGAGACCGCCTATCTCGTGGACCTGCTCGCGGGCCGGGCGGCGGAGCGCGGAACCATCGTGCTGACCGGGGCCACGCGCTCCCTGGACGAGCTGTCCCCGGACGGGCCGCGCAACCTCGCCTCCTCCATCACGGCCGCCGCCGACGGCGCCTTGCGCGGTGCCGGGGCCGTCGTGTGCGTGAACGACGAGATCCACGCGGCCCGCTGGGTCACCAAGGTCGACGCCACGAGCGTCGCGGCGTTCTCGTCGGGCACCTTCCCCGTGCTGGGCCGGGTGGTCGGCGGCCGGGTCGAGCCGCTGTCGGCCCCGCCGCCCCGGCCGCCCGCGTTCGTGGGGGACCCCGCGTCGGACGTGGCCCTGATCAAGACCTATCCGGGGATCGGTCCCGCGTCGCTCACCGCCGTCGTGGACGCGGGGGCACAGGGCGTCGTGCTGGAGGGGACCGGGCTGGGCAACGTACCGGTCGAGCTCTTCACGACGATCGCCGAGCTGACGGAGTGGGGGATCCCGGTGGTCGTCGCGTCGAGGTGCCGCACCCACGCGACCCCGTTCGACGAACTGCGCCCGGGGGCGGGGCTCGCCGCTCGTGTCGGGGCGATCGGCGCCCGCGGCCTGGCGCCCTCGAAGGCGCGGTACGCGCTGATGGTCGCGCTCGGGACCGGCGGGATCGACGCCGTACGCGACTGGTTCGGCAGGCTGTGACCCTCGGTGAGGGGATATATGGATAGGTAAAAAACACGAAAAAGGGGAGTATCGCCCGACTTTGCGGGCACGTCGGTGGATGCGAAGTCCGTGATCCGGTGAAGGGCTGGGGAGGCCTTCACCGGATCACCCTTCTCTTCCCCGCGCCACCGGGAGTGCTCAGGCGGGGATCGAGACCCCGAGGCCGCCACGCGTCTCGGCGCCGTACCGCTCCTTCTCCCTCGCGATGTCGAGGGGCTTGATGCGGGAGCGCCCGTTCAGCGTCTCCTCGGTGAGAAGGTCGGCGGGAACGAGCCAGGAGACCTCGAACTCCAGCCCGTCGGGGTCCTTGGCGTACAGGGCCTTGGTGGTGGAGTGGTCGGAGGCGCCGACGAGGGCGTTGAGCTCGCCGAGTTTGAGGGCGATCCGCTCCAGTTCGGCGAGGGTGTCGACCTCCCAGGCGAGGTGATAGAGGCCGACCGTCGATCGCCCGGCCCCCGTGGGGCCCGCCTGCGCGCCGACCTCGAAGAGGCCGAGATCGTGGTCGTTGCTGGATCCCGAGGCCTGAAGGAACGCGGCGCCCGGCATGCCCATGACCGTCCTGAAGCCGAGCGCCTCCTGGTAGAAGGCGACGCTGCGCTCCACGTCGCGGACGAAGAGAACGGCGTGGTTGAGTCGCTGGACCGGCATGGTTCCTCCCAAAAACTTGAACTCTCAAGTACATTACCTCCGTTTCATTGAGAGCTCAAGTAAGATGACCCCGTGACGCGATGGCTGGACGACGACGAGCAGCGCACCTGGCGCGCCTACATGGCCGCCTCGCAGCTCGTCCTGGAGGAGCTGGACCGGCAGCTGCAGCGAGACTCGGGCATGCCACACGCCTACTACGCCGTGCTGGTGAAGCTCTCCGAGGCACCCGAGCGCATGATGCGGATGAGCGAGCTGGCGGCGGAGGTCAACTCCTCCCAGAGCCGCCTGTCCCACGCGGTGAAACGGCTGGAGGAACGCGGCTGGGTGCGACGCGAGCCGTGCGCCGCCGACAAGCGCGTGAGCTGGGCGATCCTCACCGACGAGGGCTTCGCCGCCCTCACCGCCGCCGCCCCGGGGCACGTCGAGGTCGTACGACAGACCCTCTTCGACCGCCTGACCCCCGACCAGCTCCGCCAACTACGAGAGATCTGCACCGCGATCCTCCCCGCCCAGGACCCCTCGTAGCCGAATACGCCGACAGGGGTGGGGCTTTGCTTGGGCATTGCGGTTAGCAGGTATGCCAGGGGGGTCGTTGGCATGGGGCGGAAACGGGTGCTGCCAGCGCAGACAGCGGGCGGCGGGCGCGGCATCGTAGGGGGTGAAAGCAGCTCACCGGACCGGAAAAGCCGACGATGAACGTCAATCCGGAAGCGGTGGCTCCCGAAGACTCTCCCGCGAGAGTCAAGGATCGAGGTAACGGCCATGTGTCAGCACCAGCCTCAGTGCCCATCCGCGAACGCTCCTGACCACGACGCGGCCCGCCTGGTGGCCTTCCACCCCGAGCAGGGGTGGGGACTCCTCTGCAACGGTGTGGTGCTGTTCGAGGACAACGGCGAGCTTCTGCCCGACGGACGCAGCATCCCGGCTCA
Source organism: Streptosporangium sp. NPDC049078 (assembly GCF_040648855.1). NCBI lineage: Bacteria > Bacillati > Actinomycetota > Actinomycetes > Streptosporangiales > Streptosporangiaceae > Streptosporangium > Streptosporangium sp. NPDC049078. Next base: position 34,023 of record NZ_JBEZEL010000023.1, on the reverse strand, counting down.
CCGGGGTTCCTATGCCCAGGCGGCCTGAGCTCATGCGCCAGGGCTCCGCGACCAAGCAGACGGCACCCGGCCGGCCGGTCTCTCCGGCCCGACCGGGAAACGTCCGTCCGCCGGGATGGCGGCGCCTCCTGCGCGGGCTCGGCGAGCCGGTGATCCGAGCCGCCCGCGCGGCGCGCGTCCGGCGGGTCTCCTGGACGCTGTCGCCCGCCATCTCCTCGACGCCCCTGGCGCGGCGCCTCGTCCGAACCCAGCTCGACGACTGGGGATGCACGGGGGAGAGCGACATCGCGGAACTGCTCGTCAGCGAGCTGGTCACCAACGCCGTGCTCCACGGGCGGGGAGCACCGGTCGTCACCCTCTCCTGCCGGGAGGGCACGCTGCGCTGCGAGGTCGAGGACGAAGATCCATCCCTCCCCCAGGTGCGCGAGGAATCCGACGAGGGTGAGAACGGTCGCGGGCTGTTCCTCGTCGACACCCTGTCCCGGTCCTGGGGCACCGGCCGCACGCGCACGAGAAAGTACGGAAAGGCCGTCTGGTTCGAGCTGCCCGCCCATCAGGCGCGCCAGGCTTCCTGACCGTCCATCCGCGACGAGACGATCGTGCGAGGCTCCTTCTCCGGTCCACCGACCTCAGAATGTGTTCTGACTTACGATGGCAGGGTGAGCAGTAACGCCGACGCCGTCACCTTCTCGGACCTGTCGAGAAACCCCCGAGCCGTCGCCGAACGCGCCGCGCGCCTCGGACGAGTACGCGTCACCCACCGCGACGCCCCAGACTTCTACCTGACCGCCGTTGATCGTGAGGATCGGCGCGAGCAGACCCTGGCCACGGCATCCCGCCTGTTCCTCGCCCTCATCAAGCACGATCCGACCGCCCGCACACTGGTCATCGCCATGCCCGAGGTCTTCCCCTGGGTGCGCCACCTCACCTCCACCGAACTGCGCGCCTTCACCCTCGAACTGGTGGAGGCGCTCTCCGACGCCGCCGAACTCGATGTCGATGTCACCACGCAGGAAGTCATCGCGGGCTGGCGGGCGACCGCTCGGATCAAGGCCGACCCCGCCCATTACGCCCAGGCTTGCAAGGCCACAAGCGGCGACTACGGAGCGGTAGAGGTCTCAGCGTGAGCCCAAAGCGGGGCGACCGGGTCACGGTCCCCCTCCGGATGACGAATGGGACATCCGGTTCGGTACCGGTGACGCGGTCAGGGGGTGGGAGGAGTTGTGCCGCCACGCCCTGGGCAACACACGCCGATGTTTCGAGGCACTGCGCGCCGATCCGCGCTCACGGGCGGATCACGAGCGGCAACATCGCCTACGCGGCGACCTCGCGACTCATCGTCACAACGGTAGGGACCTGGAGCAGTGGGAGTTCGAGGTCACCAGCGGCGGGCGCGTCCGCTATGTCATCGATGACGCCACTCACACCGTCTGGATCGTCTACGCCTCCCCCCGGCACCCGAAGGACACCGACGCCTGAAGCCCGAGGGCGGGGAGCCGATCAGGTGATCTCTTGTCCGGACCGCGGCAGCCTCCCGAACCCTGGTGGCCGCTGCGGCATCGGCGGCACCAACGTCAAGCTGGGTGACCCGTCCGAGTGGGCCGCCTGCCAGGCGGGTCTGGTCCCGACCGAGGAGTAGCTCTTCGCGTGCTGCCCATGGGCTCTGCCGATCTTTCAGGCGCAGGCCGTTTGGCTACGACGGCCTGCGACGCGGTTCGGTGATTGTCGTTCTGTATAGTTTCCTATATAGTTTTTGCATGACTGTTCTCCATGATGCGACCAAGCTCACGGTCACTGAGGCGGCGCAGCGAGGGGTGGCTCGTCTGGTGGCTGATGCGGAGCAGGGGGCGGATCTGGTGGTGACCCGCCGGCATCAGCCGGTCGCGGCGGTCGTGAGCATGCGGCGCCTCAACGAGCTGGAAGAGGCTGCGGCCGATCTGCGGGATCTGGCGCTGGTTCTTGTGCGGGCGGCGACCGACAGCGGGCGACGGACGTCGATCGATGATGTCCTTTCCGCCTTCGGGCACACACGTGAGTCGCTGGCCGCGCTTCCGGATGACGACGAGTAGCGGTGTCCGACGTCGTATTCACCGACCCGGCCGTTGACGATCTCCGCAGGATCGGCCCGGACGCAGTGCCCAAGGTCCTGAAAAAGATCCTTCTGTTGCTGGAGAACCCCGAGGCCGGTTACCCGCTAGGCGGGGAGCTCACCGGATTTCGCAAGCTTGTCGTCGGCCGGAACACCTGGCGGGTCGTCTATCGGATCACCGATGACAAGGCGGTCGAGATCTGTGAGATCTGGGCAGTCGGCGAGAGGGCCGACGCGGAGGTCTACGCCGAGGCCAAGGCACGAGTCCGGGCGGCCGGCGGTTCGCGTCCCGATGTCGTCCGCCTTGGCGAGGTCATCGACCGCCTAGGAACTCTGACCGATCACATTCACATCGATGAGGTGCCTGCACGGGAGCCGGTTCCTGATTGGCTCGCCAATCGGTTGATCTACACAGTCGGCATGGCCCGTGAGGATGTGGCGGCACTGGACCTGGAGGAAGCCGTCGATCTCTGGACGGAGTTTCGCTCGGGGCCACGTTAGCCCGCAGTCGCCGTTCACGGGTTGGAGCCATGCACGGCGAGAGCTATTCGGTGCTGGGTTACTGCGAGCTCGGCGGTACCAACGTCAAGTTAGGTGACCCGTCCGAATGGGCCGCCTGCCAGACGGGTCTGGTCCCGACCGAGGAGTGGCGTCGACTTCACCGGCACGGCTTGCACCGGGTTTCCGAGCGCGAGCTTGCTGTCATCCTTTCGTCGATCCGGAGAGTCGACGAAGCCGATCGCTTCAGGCGACAGGACCTGAACGCATCGCTTCGGGGCAAGTGCGCTGGTAGATCGGTGCTTTCCGGCCGGGTTGGCGTAGACTCCGGCTATGACCGCTGCTCCTGAAGAATACGAGGACATGCATCGGCTGGTCGATCGACTGACGCCGGACCAGCTCCATGAGGTGCGCGCGCATACCCTGCGTCTCGTCCACTCCGGTGAGGGTGAGTCGGGTCAGGAGTGGCCTCCTTCCTGGTTCGGATCGGTGACCACCGGGCGGGACGACATCGCCGAACGCACTGAGGATCTCCTGCGCCAGGGGTATGGTCACGAAGTGTGATCGTTGTTGACACCGGCCCCATCGTCGCCGCTGCCATCCGAAATGACCGCAGGCACGATGTCTGTGTAGAGATGTTCAACCAGTTTCGCAGAGAACGACGCGAACTCCTCGTTCCGGCGTGAGGTCTCCTACATGCTCGGCAAGATCGGCGGAGCCAAGGTGGAGGCCGGATTCCTGCGCTCGCTGAGATCCGGAATCTTCGCCCTGGTCGATCTCACAGACGATGACCTCAACCGTATCGCCGACCTGGTAGAGCGCTATTCAGACCTTCCTCTCGGATCGGCGGACGCCTCGGTGGTCGCCGTCGCCGAGCGTCTTCGCATCGCCGAGGTGTTCACCCTGGACACCAGGGACTTCTCCGTGGTGCGGCCCGCGCATGTCACCGCCTTCACCCTGGTGCCCGGCTGACCGCTCCATGCCACCGGCTACATCGCGTTGATAGGCACCAACGTCAAGCTAGGTGCCCCATCCCAGTAGGGCGCCTGCCAGACGGGCCTTGAGCTACCACCGGCAAGACCTGTTCAGGTGCCGAACGGCTACTGCGACGCCGGTGGCACCAACGTCAAGCTAGGTGACCCGTCTTGCCGAAAGATCAAAGCCTGACTCCCGGTTTTGGGCCTGAAACAGGGAGTACCCTGAAGAGGGAAGGAGAACCATCCTCGTGACCGATGCCAGGCCTCGGAAGGCTTCAGCCGGAACGGCTAAGAAGCGAAAGCATCGGACGCTCCCGCCGCAGAGTGATTGTGAGACGGGTGCCACAGTGCAGGCTCCTCGCAGAAAAGAGATCGAGGAGCGGGCTGCGCTGCTCTTGTTCGAGCAGGCACAACGGCTGGACGAGGTGGCCGCCAGCACTCGTGAGACCGGCACCCGTGACACGGTCCGGGAGGTCGTCCAGGATCTGCTCGCTCACGCCGAGCCGGTGCGGGCGACGATCGCGTCGAAGATTCTCGGTGTTGACGAGAAGACGGTTCGCGCGTGGGCCAAGGAAGGGCTACTCGTCCCGGTCAGGGGAAGGCCCCGCCTGATGCTTGAAGCCGAGCGTCTGTACACCGTGGCAACGCTCGTCCAGGATCTACGCCAGGCTGGCCGCACCCGGAATCTGGTCGAGGCGGTCTGGCAGCGCCTGCAGGACCGGGAGCTTCTGGAGAACGATCAGCTGACCGACGGTCTTCGGCAGATGCAACAGGGCGAGGGCCGTCCGTGGCGAGAGATCAGGGCAGAGTGGAGTTCCAAGAATTCGGAGCTGACCGCCGGTGAAGACTGAGGTCTATCTCTCGGTTCTCGCGGAGAAGCACGCTGAGACCTTGCGCGGAGCAGATCTCAGGGTCATTTGTCGCTTTTGTCGGTGATCTGGAAGTGCGCGGTTGCGCGGCCCTTGGATATCGGCTCACGGGGGAACTCCCGGTGAGTCGGCTGTGCGTCAAGCATCTGAGAGGCGCCATGCGCGTCGTGGTCGCCTTCAAAGAGCCGGGTCACGCATGGGTTCTAATGCTGGGACCCCATGATGAGCGCAACCGGACGCACGATGTCTATACCTCGCTGTGGGAGGTGTGCGGGCTGGACGCGCCGCCGGTGGGTGAGCGTACCAAGCCCGCCTGTTGTGACGACGGCGGCGCGGATCCGAACCTGCCGGAAATAGATGATCTGGTGACTCGTTGCCGTGATCTCGCCAAGCCGCCTCGTCGGCGTAAGCGCCCAAGCTGACAAACTCCGGACTTAACGGCCGTTGCACGCCGAGCGGCACCGGTGTGAGCTGCCCCGTCGGACTGACCTCCGGCGAGGCCTGGCCCGGATTTCACCGGCCGCCGGACACTGATGACACACCGCCGATGTCCGGACTACTGGGGGAAGCTCAATCGGAGTCCGTGCCGCCGACGACCTGTTTGATCACTACGGCGGTTCCGTCCATCTCGGCGCGCCACACGCGCGAGCGCGGACTGCTGGTCAGGCGGCGCAGCCGGGTCACGGGACCGAGCCGAGCCCGCAGGTGCCGCTCGACCGAAGGTCTCGACCATCCCATGTGCTCTTCCCCTCGTCGCGCATTGTCCTGACTACTCTTTTTCCTTCCTGCTCCTCTGTTCGTTCTACATCGGCTGATCGCTTCGGCGACGGTGGCGCCCTGGCCGTGGCTGTAGGCGGTGCGCCTCCGGAGACCGACATTCCGGAGGCAGCGGTCAGCTCGGCCAAAATGTAGGGACGGGAGCGGGTGAACTCGCGGCCATAAGCGACCAGCAGCCGACTCTCCTCTTTCGGCGCCGGCGGATCGCGCCGCGCAACGGTTCGGCCTCTGTGGCGTCCCAGGCCGTCTCCAGAGCCAGGGAAGGCATCTGCCCAGGGGGCGTTCGCGTGCGCGGCCGCGTCGAAGTAGGTGATCCAGTCGGGATCGGGATCCCCTACGCAGATCGCGCCGAATGCGTCCTCGGCGGCGGTGGTTGTCCACCGGCGACTATGTTGCGACCTTGGTGGACAGAACTTCACGGAACTCGCCGACGGCCGGGCGGTCCTGCTGGTCGAGCGGGATGGCGCGCAGCAGCATTCGTCCGGTCTCGATGATGTGGTTGCTGCGGTAGGCGACAGGAAGAGGATCTATCACCGTCGCTGCTCGGCGGACCCCCTCGTCGATCGCGCCCTGGACGACCGTGCAGAGCGCCTCGTGCAGAGCGACGTTGGCCTGGTACTGGTAGTCGCCGGTCAACCTGAGCACGTTCTCCCGGGCTGTGCCCGCCCTGGCCTCGTCGCCCGCACCGGCATGGACCCAGCTCTGTGTGAAGTAGATCTGGTTCTCTTTCCAGAAGCCGAGCGAATCCCCGCGGTCCCCCTTCTCCGTCAGCTCGACAACGGCGTCCAACGTCTCACGCGCCTCGGCATGTCTGCCGAGCAGGGAAAGGGCCTTCGCCCGGGTGGTCAGCAAGTCGACGGAGAGACCGCCGGCGACCTGCTCCGCGTTGCCGACGAGGCGCATGACCGTCTCCGGGGCGCGCTGCCCATAGAGCCCGTGCCCGGCCTCCTCTGAGCGGACCAGGAGACGCACCTCCCGGTCCCCGGAGGCGTCGGCGGCGCTTCGTCCGGTACGCCACCAACGGACAGCGGCTCCATGGTCACCCAGGCGGGTCAGCGCGTTGGCGTGAATGCTGGCGAGCACGGCCAGGGTTCGCTGTAGCTCGGTCACCTCGGCGGGAGATGACACCTCCATCTGCCGCCGTACCGTGAGCAGGTCGATGATGAGATCGGCCGCCACCTGTGCGGGCGGCCTGGTGCGGAGCGCGTGCAGGTGGTCGGCGGCGGATATCTCCCACTCCTCGCCGCTTCGGAAACCATGGTCGAGGGACAGTTCGAGGAGTTGGCGAACCGGCTCACCGGAGACGCCAAATATCCCAATTCCGGCACTGGCCGCGGCAATCTGTAAAAGCCTTCGACGTTCCATGTCGTCTCCATCTGGTGCCTTCCGGATGAAAATACCCTCGGATGGCATCACCAATTCATCGGCATTCGGTGGATTTGCGAACAACTCCCTCTCGGGAACCTCGAAGATCTGAGCGAGCAGCGCAGGATAGGGCTCGTTCGGCCGATGCTTACCGGCTTCCCAGGCGCGGACCATGCGGGTCAATGATTCTTGAGTCGGCAGGTGTTCCCTGGTACGGCCGCCGGCGGCGTCGATCAACCGCCGAGCCATGTCCTTCAAGGACCATTCACGCGACTGCCGCTCTTCGCGCAATCGAACGGCCCACACAGGAAGATCGTTCATGTGCGCACCTCAAAGGCACAGGGGATGAGGGGGGATATCCCCCCCTCATCCAAAGTATCCTCTGTTGCGGAGTGGTCACGGAGCGTTTTCATGGAGCCCTCATGAAAAGGCGGAGCCCGCCCATGGCATCGCGCGCCAGGACGGGCTCCTTGATCAGGAAATGAGTCCTGACCCGTGAACAACTTTAATGCTCCGGTTCTCGACCGGACTGCGGCGAACGACTGCCGCTGCTTCGCCGACGTGCCGCCGCTGCCGATGGGCTGCGCCGAGTGCGGACACGCCCCCTACGCCCACGGCTGCCCCGGCCGACCCAGCGATCACGAGTACGCGCAGCCGACCGGTGCGCTGATGGCGATGCGCCTGGAGGCGCGCCGCACCGGCACGCGACCCTTCCCTCTCGTCGAGCGGCCCGTCACCACGGCGCCCGCCGAGGTCATCCCCCTGGTGCCCGCGCCCCGCCACTCCACCTCACCCGCCTCCATCCCGGACGCTCCCGCCGCGCCCGCGCCACCGCCCATGCGGACACCACACCCCACCCCTCGCCCAACCGTGCGGCCCGCTGCCGCACCACCCCGCCGCGACGACGCCCGTGTCGCCCGGCGTCCCGCACCCCGGCCGGTCGAGTCCGGACAGGACCGCGCGACCCGCCTCGCGCTCGCCCGCGACCCCCTCGCCCGCCGCCGAGCCCGCATCGCGGCCCGCGCCCACGAGCACAGCACTCCACCCCCGACCATGAGCCAACCGCCCACCCGGCCGCCGCTCACCCTGCTGCCGGCCCCTCCCGACCACCAACACCAAACCTCCTGGCCCAACCCCGCCCTCACTTCCGGCCAAGTCCGCTACTTCCCAAACGCCCCCGCCCCCAGCCCTCACGAGCCCAGTTGTCACGAGCCCAGTCGTCACGAGCGCCGACAGCAGGTCGCGGCATGAACACCACCCCACGCGACCCCATGAGCAGGCGCGGCGGCGCGGCTCCTTCCCACATCCCCGCCGCCGCGCCACCACCCCACACCCAGGCCGTAGCGCGAGCCCAAGACCTCGCCACCATCCTCAACGAGGTGCACGGCGTCTCAGCCGACATCCACCACCTGCGCTCCGGCAACGCCATCGTCTCCGTCTTCCTCGGCCTGCTCGCCTACAGCGACGGCGAGAGATTCTGGTGGACCAGCCCCGTACTCAACCGATTCGGCGACCACCTGCTCAGCGCCGCCTCAGACCCGGCCACAGCCGCCGAACGCCTCGCCGCGCACTACCGGATCCTGCGCGTCCGCCCCGCCGCCGGCCTTCTGGAGAGCGAACTACCACTACTCACCGACACGACCCCGGCAGAGCATGTTGTCCCGCGCTGACGCCGACGCCGCACGCGCCGCCCGGCAAGTACAGGATCACGCCCCCACCTGGTGCGTCATCTGGAGCCTGCGCTTTCGCCGGTTCGAAGCCTGGGAGTGCACCGACCCGGCCCAGTGCCGCACGGTCCACGCCACCAGCGCCGCCGAACTGTGGGACCGGATGCGACAGATAGACCTCGACCTGTGGCGTACCCGGCCCCGAGGTGACCGGACCGAGCCGACCACGGCTCCATGAACGGCGCGGCGGCACGGCGACCAGCCTCCCGTGCCGTCGCGCTCCCCACCTCCTGCGGGCGGTGGCGCACAACCAGGGGCCGCCCGCAGGGGCGGACACGACCAGGCGGCCCATCGGAACGCGGATGGTCTTTCTCAACGAGGGGAGATGGGAGAAACGCGGGGAGGGGAGAAAAGTGCTCAACCGCGAGGTGCGCGGGAGTCGAGGTCGGGGGCGGGGGTGGCGAGGTGGATCCAGGGGTCGGCGATGACCCGGTGGATGACCTGGCCCGCGGCGCCCAGGGTGGCGGCGTCGCCGCCGAGGCGGGAGACGGTCAGCTCGGGGACGGCGCGGCGCATCACGCCCAGTCGCGAGGTCATCGTCTCGTGCGTGGTGCCTCGGATCCATGGGAACAGCGGGGCGAACACCCCGCCCAGCACGATGGTCCCCGGGTCCATCAGGTGCACGGCGGAGGTGAGGGCGACGCCGAGCGCCTGGCCGGCGCGTTCGCAGGCCTCCAGCGAGGCGGGCTCGCCCGCTTGGAGGCGCTCCAGCAGGGTGGTCACCCCGTCGGGGACCCCGGCGAGTCCGGCGGCCCTCAGCAGCGCGTCCTGTCCGGCGTACTGCTCCAGGCATCCCCGGCCGCCGCAACGGCAGGCGGGGCCTTCGGGGGAGACGACCACGTGGCCGAGTTCCCCGGCGAGGCCGCTGGCGCCGCGGAACAGGGTCCCGCCGACCACCAGGCCCGCGCCGATGCCGATCTCCCCCGACACGTGCAGGAAGTCGCCGGGGACGGAGCCGAACCAGCGCTCTCCCAGGGCGGCGAGGTTGGCCTCGTTGTCCAGCGTGACGGGGAAGTTCAGCAGCTCGGAGACGCGGACGTCGTGCCAGCCGAGGTTGGGGGCCGTGTGGACGAGCCCGTCCTCCACAGGGCCGGGGACCGCGAGGGTCGATCCGGCGATGGTGAGGCCCTCCGCGTGAGCTTCCTCCACAGCCCTGTGGGCAAGTTGTTCCAGGTGGGACAGGGTTTCCACAGGCGAGACACTGCGGTTGTCCACAGCCTGTGTATATCTGAGCCGCACCGCGAGGGTGAGATCGACCACACAGGCGGACAGGTAGTCGACGTTGATCTCCAGGCCGAGCGCGGCGACCCGCTGCCCGCTGAGCGCGACGGCCGTGCCGGGCCGTCCCCGCTCGCCGTCCCTGAGCGCGCCGGACTCGGCGACCATGCCCGCCTCGATCAGGTCGCCGACCATCTTCGACACCGTGGTCTTGGTCAGCCCGGTGATCTCGGCCAGTGCGGCCCGGCTGATCGGACCGCTTCTGCGTACCTCGCTGAGGACCACACCCAGGTTGCGGGCGCGCATCGAATTGTGGCGTACAGCCTGTGTCATGGAGCATCCACCTCTTGACGATCCCACCACCTCGATCCATATTAAGTCCATAAAGTGGATTAAATCGGAGGAACGCAGATGAGCGCCTACACCCCCAAGCCCGAAGACCGCTTCACTTTCGGGCTGTGGACCGTCGGCTGGCAGGCCCGCGACCCCTTCGGGGACGCGTCCAGGGCCCCGTTGGACCCGGTGGAGAGCGTCCACCGGCTCGCCGAGCTCGGCGCGTACGGCGTCACCTTCCACGACGACGACCTCCTCGCCGTCGAGCCCGACCGTGACAGGGCCATCGCGAACTTCAAGAAGGCGCTGGCCGAGACCGGGCTCAAGGTTCCGATGGCCACCACGAACCTGTTCACCCACCCCGTCTTCAAGGACGGCGGATTCACCAGCAACGACCGCGACGTCCGCCGCTACGCGCTGCGCAAGGTCATCCGCAACGTCGACCTCGCCGCCGAGCTCGGCGCGACCACCTACGTCTGCTGGGGCGGGCGCGAGGGCGCCGAGTCCGGGGCCGCCAAGGACATCAAGGCCGCGCTCAGCCGCTACAAGGAGGGCATGGACCTGCTCACCTCGTACGTGATCGAGCAGGGCTACGACATCAGGTTCGCCATCGAGCCCAAGCCGAACGAGCCCCGGGGCGACATCCTGCTCCCGACCATCGGCCACGCCCTCGCGTTCATCAACGAGCTTGAGCACTCCGAGCGCGTCGGCCTCAACCCCGAGGTGGGCCACGAGGAGATGGCCGGGCTCAACTTCGCGCACGGCATCGCGCAGGCGCTCTGGCACGGCAAGCTCTTCCACATCGACCTGAACGGCCAGCACGGTCCCCGCTACGACCAGGACCTGATCTTCGGCCACGGCGACGTGAAGAACGCCTTCTTCCTGGTCGACCTGCTGGAGAACGGCGGCTACGACGGCCCCAGGCACTTCGACTACAAGCCGCTGCGCACCGAGGACTCCGAGGACGTCTGGGTCTCCGCCGCGGCCAACATGCGCACGTACCTGATCCTGAAGGAGAAGGTGGCGGCGTTCCGCGCCGACCCCGAGGTCGCCGAGGCGCTCGCCGCGAGCAGGGTCGCCGAGCTCTCCGAGCCGACGCTCGCCCCCGGCGAGACGATCGCCGACCTGAACCGCGACGAGTTCGACCTCGACGCGGTGGCGGCGCGCGGCTTCCACTTCACGCGCCTCAACCAGCTCGCGATGGACTACCTCCTCGGAGTCCGCGGATGACACTGGTGGCCGGGGTCGACTCGTCGACCCAGAGCTGCAAGGTGGTGATCAGGGACGCCCGCACGGGCGCCCTGGTCCGCCAGGGACGCGCGACCCACCCCGAGGGCACCGAGGTCGACCCCGAGGCGTGGTGGCAGGCGCTCCAGGAGGCGCTGGCACAGGCGGGCGGGCTGGACGGCGTCGAGGCGATGAGCATCGGCGCGCAGCAGCACGGCATGGTCTGCCTGGACGAGTCCGGCGAGGTCGTCAGGAAGGCGCTGCTGTGGAACGACACCCGTTCCGCCGGAGCCGCCGCCGACCTGGTGAAGGAGCTGGGCGGCCCCGAGGTCTGGGCCGAGGCGGTCGGCAGCGTGCCGGTCGCGTCGTTCACGGTGACCAAGCTCCGCTGGCTGGCCGAGCACGAGCCGGAGTCCGCCCACCGTACGGCGAGGGTGTGCCTGCCGCACGACTGGCTCACCTGGCGGCTGGGTGGGGAGTTCGTCACCGACAGAGGTGACGCGTCGGGCACCGGCTACTGGTCGCCCGCGACCGGCGCCTACCGGACCGACCTCCTCCAGGGGGCCTTCGGCACCCTACCGGGCCTGCCCGAGGTGCTGGGTCCCCGCGACTCCGCGGGCGAGGTACGGCCCGCGGCCGGTGTCCCCGGTGCGAACGCGGTGCGGCTCGCGCCGGGTACGGGCGACAACATGGCGGCGGCCCTCGGGGTCGGCGCCCTGCCCGGGGACGTGGTGGTGTCGATCGGGACGTCCGGGACGGCCTTCGCGGTCGCCGAGAGCCCGATCGCCGACCCGACCGGTTCCGTGGCCGGGTTCGCCGACGCCACGGGGCGGTTCCTCCCGCTGGTGGCCACGCTCAACGCCGCCAGGGTGCTCGACGCCGCCGCGCGGGTGCTCGGGGTCGGTCTGGACGAGCTCGGCAGGCTGGCGCTCGAAGCGCCCTCGGGGGCCGGAGGACTTGTCCACGTCCCCTACCTGGAGGGCGAGCGCACCCCGAACCTGCCCACCGCCACGGGCTCGCTGCACGGGCTGACGCTGGCCACCTCCACCCCGGCGCACCTCGCCAGGGCGGCGGTGGAGGGCATGCTCTGCCATCTCGCCGACGCCTTCGACGCCCTCGGGCTCGACCCGGCCAGGGTGCTGCTCATCGGCGGAGGCGCGAAGTCCGAGGCCGTACGACGGATCGCCCCCGCGGTCTTCGGGCGGCCGGTGGTCGTCCCCGAGCCGGGGGAGTACGTCGCCGACGGTGCGGCGAGGCAGGCCGCCTGGCTGCTCGGCGGCGACGAGCCGCCGGCCTGGGAGGCGGGCAAGGTCGAGCACTACGAGGCCGATCCCGCGCCCGAGGTCAGGGCACGCTACGCCGAGGTCCGCGGCCTCGGCTGAGACACGGACACGGCGACCACACGGTCGTGGCCCCCACCACACGACCGTGACTGCTCCCACCGCGCGGATCCGCGGTGGAGCAGCCGATACGGGTACGCGGTTCGCGCCGCGTACCGCGAGGATCCACGGCCGCGTAGCCGGACACGGGGCACGCGGCCGTGGTTCACACCGCGAGGATCCGCGAGGATCCGCGAGGATCCGCGACAGTGCGGCCGGATGCGGGCGCACCGACGCGGATCGCACGGGACGGTTCGCCGCCTCCGAACAGGAGGCGGCGAACCGCGTACCGGGACCGCGTACCGGGACCGCGTACCGGGACCGCGTACCGGGACCGCGTACCGGGACCGCGTACCGGGACCGCGTACCGGGACCGTTTCGGGGCGAGGGCTCTCAGGGGCGCCTCAGGGTCGGATCAGGGATGCCGCCGGATGTCTGAAACGTCCGCCGGCGGACAGTCTTAGCGCATGCTCGCGTCGAAGAGGCTCCACCCCCTGATCGCATGTGCCGCGATCGTCGTCGCCGTCGTGGCCGCCGTCACGGGACTGACCGAACCGGTCCTCTCCCCGAACCCGCTCGATCTGACGATCGGTGAGTACGCCGCCCTGGACCGCACCGGAGCCGCCGGGCTCGCGATGGCGGCGCTGGGGATCGCGGCCTTCGCGGTGGTCGCCGGGCTGCGGGCCGTGGGGGCGCCGGTGGACGCCTTGGCCGAACGGCTGATGCTGGCCTGGGGCGCGGGGCTCGTCGTCCTCGCGGTGTTGCCCGCCGCGCTTCCCGCCACGGGGACGGACCTGATCGCCCAGACGTACCGCTACCTGTCGGTCGCCGTGCTGGCGGCGGTGCCCGCGGCGGGTGGCCTGACGGTGGCGCGGTTCGCCGAGGACGAGCGGTGGCGGCAGACGGCCAGGCCGGTGGAGTGGCTCACGCTGGCCGGGGGTTTCGGGCTGCTGGCGCTCGTCTACGTGATGCTTCCCGGGCAGGGGATGTTCGTCGGTCTCGTCGAGTGGTCGCTGCTCGGCGCCGAGGTCGCGCTGGTCGGAGTGCTCGCCGTCCGGCTCGCGCGGCTGACGTGGGCGCGGGGCGCCGCTCACGCCTCACGCGCCGCCCTCGGCTGACTCATTCACTTCTGGAAACTCTTTCATCACATGTCACGAATAGGCTACAAATAGGGGGAGCCGCCAGTGCTATTGTCGTCGGCGATCTAGAGATTGCCCGGTCTCCCCGGGCGCTCCGAGAGCAAGCCGTTGAGGTGACATGGCAGCGAGCAGGTCCATCCGGTTCAAGGTCTCGGTGCTGTTGGTCATCCCCCTCGTCTCACTGGTCGGGGTGTGGGGCTTCGCGGCGGCCGTGACGGTCGGCGACTCGATGAGCCTGCTCTCCCTCAGCACGCTGTACGACGCCGTGGGCAAGCCCGCCGGAGAGCTCGGCGCGGCGGTCCAGCGTGAGCACCTCCTGTCGGCCGACTACCTGGCCACCCGCTCCGCCGCGGACCGCGACACCCTCGCGAGCCAGCGCCTCGTCACCGACCAGGCCCGTGACCGCCTGCGCCGGCAGACGACCGTCGGGGTGGCGCAGGCGGCGATGTCCGACGAGATGAAGGCGCGCCACGCCGAGCTGATGCGCCAGGTGGACGGGCTCGACGCGATCCGCGCCAGGATCGACACCGGGCGGATCGGCCCGGTGGGCCTCACCGAGGAGTTCGGCCGGGTGCCCGACGCCCTGCGCCGGCTTTTCAACACCCTGAGCCTCAGCAACGACCTCCCGCTCTACCGCCAGTCGCGGGGCATCACGATGATCAACCAGGCCGTGGACGTGCTCAACCGCGAGCGGGCGCTCGTCGCGGGCCCGCTCGCGCTCGGAACCCCGATGACGGCGAGCGAGGCGAGGCTGTTCGCCAAGCTCGCCGGAAACCGGGCCTTCCTCATGGAGCAGGCGCTCCCCGACCTCTCCCCAGAGCTGCGCGCCCCCTTCTCCGAGCTGATCGCCTCCTCGGCGTACGCCCGCTTCACCGACCTGGAGAACCGCCTGCTCTCCGGCGTCTCCGAGGTGTCGTCCGCCGCCTGGCGCTCCGTCGGGGACGAGGTGGACGCCTCCTACCGGCGCTCCCTCGCGGGGGCCGTCCCCCTGCTGGTCGAGCAGGCCACGCCCGTGGCCGTCGGCGTCTTCGTCCGAGCCGGCGTCGTCGGGGTGCTCGGCCTCGTCGCGGTCATCGCGTCGGTGCTGGTCTCGTACCGGATCGGCAGCGGGATCACCAGGGAGCTCGCCGACGTGCGGGGGGCCGCCGCCGACCTGGCGCAGGTGCGGCTCCCGAGGGTGATGGAGAAGCTGCGCCGCGGCGACAGGGTGGACGTGGAGGCGGAGGCGCCCGCGCTGAAGCCGTCGGGCAGTACGACGGAGGTCCACGACGTCGCCGCCGCCTTCAACAGCGTCCAGCGCAGCGCCCTGGACGCCGCGGTGGAGCAGGCCAGGCTGCGCGAGGGCGTCTCGCAGGCGTTCCGCAACCTCGCCCGCCGGAGCCAGTCGCTGCTGCAGCGCCAGCTCAAGCTGCTCGACGGCATGCAGAAGCAGGCCGAGGATCCCATCGCGCTGGACAACCTCTTCAGGCTCGACCACCTCACCACCCGCATGCGCCGCCACGCCGAGGGTCTGGTGATCCTGTCCGGCGGGGCGGCGGGCCGCAAGTGGCGTTCGGCGGTGCCGATGGAGGACGTGCTGCGCGGGGCGGCCGCCCAGGTCGAGGACTACACCCGGGTGCTGATCTACCCGACGGGCGGCACCACCCTGATCGGCAACGCCGCCGCGGACATGATGCACCTGTTCGCCGAGATCCTGGAGAACGCCACCGTCTTCTCCCCGCCGGCCAGCCCGGTCTCGGTACGGGGCGAGCTCGTCGCGCGAGGCTTCGCGGTCGAGATCGAGGACAGGGGACTCGGGCTGACCGACGAGAAGCTCGCCGCGATCAACGAGCGCCTGGCCAGCCCGCCGGAGTTCGACCCCGCCGACACCGACCGGCTGGGTTTCGCGGTGGTCGGCCTGCTGGCCGCCAGGTACGGGGTCGAGGTGACGTTGCGCGCCTCGCCGTACGGCGGCACGGGTGTGGTCGTCCTCATTCCCGAGAACCTGCTCGGCGACCCCGAGCCCGTCGAGGAGCCGCCGGTTCTCACCGTCATCGGCGCCCGGCCCGAGTCGGCGGAGCGGCGCTCGGAGATCGTCGTGGAGCGGGTGGACCGGACCGGTGACTCCGGCGAGGTCCCGATCCCCGCGGACCTGTGGCAGCCGGGGCGGCGCGGTGCCGACGGCCTGCCCCGCCGGGTGCGGCAGGCGAACATGCCGCCGCGCCAGGCGCGGGAGCCCCGCTCGTCGGAGAGCGCGCCCGGCTCGGCGTCCGGTTCGGAGGTCGAGGAACGGTCGCCCGAGGAGGCGAGGGCGCTGATGAGCGCCCTGCAGTCCGGCTGGCAGCGCGGACGCGCCGACGACGAGGACGGCGGTGCCGATCGATGAGGCGGGAGCGCGGGAGCGGAGCCGCGGGATCGGGTTCGCGGAGCCCCGCCCGGAGGTCTCGGGCGCGTCAGGGCGACGCCGGTGTGAGTGAAGTCGCGCCGGTTCGAATGCTTGGGAGTCACGCCGGTGTGAGCGAAGTCGCGCCGGTTCGGGTGCTTCGGAGTCACGCCGGTGGGAACGGATCGGCGAGAACGGATTTACCGAGCCGGTGGGGGCCGGCGGCAGGCGAGACCATCGCAGGGGAAGGGGTTTGACCACGTGCCGGGTGAGCTTCATTGGCTTCTGGATGACTTCGTCACGAGTGTGGCGGACGTCTCGCACGCACTGATCCTGTCCAACGACGGGTTGATGATGGCCTCGTCCCGAGCGTTGAGCAAGGAGGACGCCGAGCACCTGTCCGCGGTCGCCTCCGGCTTCCAGAGCCTCGCCAAGGGCACCAGCCTGCAGTTCGGCGGGGGCAGCGTGCGCCAGACGATGGTGGAGATGGACTCCGCGTTCCTGTTCGTCACCTCCGCGGGCCAGGGGAGCTGCCTCTCGGTCCTGACCACCGGTGCCGCGGACGTGGGTCTGGT
Organism: Streptosporangium sp. NPDC049078; assembly: GCF_040648855.1. Classification (NCBI taxonomy): domain Bacteria; kingdom Bacillati; phylum Actinomycetota; class Actinomycetes; order Streptosporangiales; family Streptosporangiaceae; genus Streptosporangium; species Streptosporangium sp. NPDC049078. The sequence goes on along the minus strand of NZ_JBEZEL010000023.1, from coordinate 17,488 downwards.
CGCCTACGAGATGGCCCGCCTGGTCACCCGCGTCGGCCAACATCTGGCCACAAGCCCCCGGGTGGGGGGCCTGTGAAGGACGACGTCGAGTGGGTCGACGAGGAGGCGGGTCCCGTCGTCCGCCCCTACGCGATGACCGGCGGACGCACCCGGGCGTCGTCCTCATCCTCGCTCGACATGCTCGCCGTGGCGGTGGCGACCGGAGCGCCGGTCGCCTCGGGGGCGAATCTGGGCTCCGAGCACCGGCGGCTGCTCAACCTGGTCAAACGGGCACGCCCGATCGTGGAGATCGCCTCGGACGCGGGCCTGCCCATCGGCGTGATCAGGGTTCTCCTGGGCGACCTGCTGGACCAGGGCCTGATCCTGGTACGGTCGCCGCTTCCCGCCGCCTCCATGCCCCCGGAGAACCTCCTGAGGGAGCTGATCAGCGGCCTGCGCGCCCTGTGACGCCCTCCGCCCTCCGGCCCTGAGCGCCCGAGCCGGCGCCCGGCCCCGCCACGGGGGCCGGTTGCACCTCGTCCGGCTTTCTCAGCTCTGGCTGGCCGTCAGCACCCTCAGCGAGTGCTCCACGAGCGTCACGAGCACCGTCTTCGCCGAGACGCGGCGCCGCACGTCGCAGAGCAGCACCGGCACGTCCACGTCGAGGTCCAGGGCGACGCGCACCTCCTCGGCGTCGTGCCGCTCGGCGCCGTCGAAGCAGTTGACGGCCACGATGAACGGCGTGCCGCGCTGTTCGAAGTAGTCGATCGAGGGGAAGCAGTCGGTCAGCCGCCGGGTGTCGGCGAGCACCACGGCACCCAGCGCGCCGTAGGACAGCTCGTCCCACATGAACCAGAAACGCTCCTGGCCGGGGGTGCCGAACAGGTAGACGACCAGCCCCTCCCTGATCGTGATGCGGCCGAAGTCCATCGCGACCGTGGTGGTGGTCTTGCCCTCGACGCCGTCGACGTCGTCGATGCCGATACCGCGGTCGGAGAGGACCTCCTCGGTGCGGAGCGGCCGGATCTCGCTGATGGCGCCCACGAGCGTGGTCTTGCCAACTCCGAAGCCACCCGCGATGAGTATCTTGAGGGCGACGGGTTCGTCAGAGGGCCCGAAGTCCATTGATCACTTCCTTGAGAATGCGCTCGCTCGCGGAGGCGCGCCCGATCGAGATGAGCTTGTGGTCCTGCAGGTCGCCGAGCAGGACCCGCACCACGCCGAGCGGCAGGTTGAGGTCCGAGGCGACGTCGGCGACCGAGGTCGGAGTGGTGACCATGGCGAGGATGCGTTCCTGTTCGGGGCTTGGGACGAACCCCCCGGTGGGAGCGCCACGGGTCGAGGTGACCATCGCGACCAGGTCCAGCTTGTCACCGGAGGAACGGGTGCGACCCCCGATGAGGGCGTACGGCCGGACGATGGGCCCGGCGTCCTCGTCCATCCAGTGGGTCATCCAGGCCTCCGGTACCGGGCTCGGGGATCCAGCGGTCCGCTGAAGACGCGGCCGACCGCTCCCCCCCTCATGAGAGACCTTGGCGTGGGTTGGTGGAGATGTGCTGGCCGACCCGCTTGACCAGCATCGCCATCTCGTACGCGATGTGACCGACGTCGGCGTCGGAACTGCTCAGCACGGCCAGGCAGGTGCCCTGCCCGGCGGCGGTGACGAACAGGAACGCCGACTCCATCTCCACGATGGTCTGGCGCACATCGCCTCCGCCGAAGTGACGTCCCGCCCCGCGCGCCAGGCTCTGGAACCCGGCGGCGACCGCGGACAGATGCTCGGCGTCCTCGCGCAGGAGCCCCTTCGAGAATCCGACGGCGAGCCCGTCGGTGGAGAGGATCACCGCCTGGCGCACCGCACCCACCCTGGTGGTCAAGTCGTCGAGGAGCCAGTTCAGCTCGCCGGTGTTGGTCAATTTTCCGGTCACTTGTCCCCCTTATCGCCTGTCGTATGGTGCGCGAAGTCATTGTCCTGCTCCTCGCGACCGCGTCGAGACCCCGCCTGGAAGGCGGAGAACAACGCGCGGGCCTCCTCCGGCGAACGCTCCTCGTTCGGTTCCGCGCTCGGCTCGGGCTCGGCGGGCCCGGTGGACTCCGCCTCCTGGCGGAGCTGAGGCGCCAGGTTCGCCTGCCGGATCCTGCGGGGCAGGCCGCCCGGCCCCTTGGGGGCCTGTGTGGCCGTCTGGCGCGTCGGACGGCCGTTGCCGCCCTTTTCCCCGGCGGGGGCCTCCCGGGGCGTCTCGTGGGACTCACGGGGCTCCTGAGGTGCCCCTCGGGGCGACGCCGTGGGAGGCGTCTCGCGTGAGGCCGTGTCCCGGCCGGTGTCCCAGCCCGTATCCCAGCCCGTCTCCCATCCGGGCTCCTGGCCCGCGGGCGGGGACGGTGTGCGGTCGGGCAGGTCCGACACCACGCTGAGAGAGGGGGCCGCGGGCTGCTCGGGCTGGGGCGGCCTCGGGGAGGTCTGCCTGTTCCTGCGCGGGAGTCCGTTGCCGCCGGCCGGAGGTGCGAGCGCTCCCGGCTGGGCGGGGACGTACGGCTCCGCCTGGCGTCCGGTGCCGCGCTCGGCGGGGGACGTCCGCTCCGCGGTGAGGGCGAGTGGCGGGTCCTGCTGGGCGATCACCGAGCGGGGGATGAGGACGATGGCCGTGGTACCGCCGAACGGCGAGCCGCGCAGGATGACCTGGATGCCGTGCCGCGAGGCGAGCTGGCCCACCACGAACAGGCCGAGCCTGTCGCTGTCCGCCAGGTCGAACTCCGGCGGGTTGGCGAGCCGCTCGTTGATCGCCTCGTACTCCGCGAGGCTCAGGCCCAGGCCACGGTCCTCGACCTCGACGGCGAACCCGTTGGCCACGACGTCGCCGCGCACGGTCACCGCGGTCTGCGGCGGCGAGAAGATCGTGGCGTTCTCGATCAGTTCGGCCACCAGGTGGGTGATGTCGGCGACCGCGGCTCCGTCGAGCGAGATGTCGGGCACCGGCGTCACGCTGACCCGGGTGTAGTCCTCGACCTCGGCGATCGCGGCCCGCAGTACGTCGATCACCGGTACCGGCTTGCGCCACGACCGGCCGGGGGCGGCGCCGGACAGGATGATCAGGCCCTCCGCGTGCCGCCGCATGCGGGTGGTGAGGTGGTCCAGCCGGAACAGGTCCTGAAGGCTGTCGGGGTCGGTCGCCCGGCGCTGCATGCTGTCGAGCAGGGTGAGCTGGCGGTGCAGCAGGCTCTGCTTGCGCCTGGCCAGGTTCACGAAGACCTGGCTGACACCGCGCCGCAGGTTGGCCTGGCCGACGGCGGCCTCCACGGCGGTGCGCTGCACCGAGCCGAACGCGTGGGCCACGTCGTGCACCTCGGTCGAGCCGCCCGCCTGGATCGGCGGCGCCTCGGCACGTACGTCGACCTCCTCGCCGCGCCGCAGGCGGTCCACGACGTGGGGGAGCCGCACCTCCGCCAGATCCAGGGCGGCCGAACGGAGCCCGGCCAGCTCGGCGGCGAGACGGCGGCCGAAGCGGACCGAGATGATGATCGACGCGACCACCGCGATCAGGCCGACGCCACCGGCGATCACGATCCGGGCCAGGACACCGGTGGCGACCCCCTGCGCCCGGTCCGCCAGGGCTTCGGCGGCGGCGAGGTTGACCTTGTCGAGCCAGGTCGTGAGCGCGTTCGTGGTCGCCTTCCACGCGCTCGCCTCGGAGGGAAGCCGGTCGCCGGCCGAGGCGATGATGACCTTCTCCAGGTCGGTGAACTTCTCGAAGGTGGCGGAGGCGAAGGTGTCGCGGTACTGCGTGCCCAGCTCGGGATCCAGCGCGGCCGCGCCCCGGTTGTGCAGGAAGCGCCGGGTGGCGACGTACTCGCCGAAGGCCCTGCGCTCCTCATCCGACAGCCGCTTGTCGATCAGCGCCCCGCTGATCAGCGCGTTCTCCCTCGCGATCATCTCGTAGGCGTTGCCCATCCCCTGCATGGCCGAGGCCTGCTGGAAGATCGAGAGATCGGGCAGCGCGACCATCTGGTCGTACACCAGGAAGACCGAGTCGAGGATCTGGTTGTAGTTCGACAGCGCGCCCAGCCGCGTGTGCTGTCCGCTGTCGACGCCCGAGCGGATGCTGGGGAGCCTTTCGAGCCTGCGGACCAGCTCGCTCAGTGAGTTGTTCAGTTCCGGGCTGCCGGAATCCTCGGCCGCGGCCGCCTTGAACGCGCCGACCGCCTGGTCGGTGCGGGCGCGCTGCTCACCCATCCCGCTCGTGAGGACCCGGGAGCTGATCGCCACCGACGCCAGGGTCCGCTCGGCCTGGAGCTGCAGGCCCAGGTCCGTGGAGGTGACGCCCACCGTCTGGTACACGGTGTTCGACCTCAGCAGCGCGAGGCCGTCACCGACGGTGAGGTTGAGCACGAAGCCCCACAGCGCGCTCAACGACAACAGAGGCAGGAGCAGCAGCGAGAAAATCTTGAACCGAATCGAGCGGTTTCTAGAGCCCATGTCCACTCGTCCCAACCTCTGAGCGTGTGGAGGCCCGTGCCGCATTAGGGGTGATTACGCCTCCGGAAGATCGCACAGGAGACTAGCACCGAATAGGGTTTTTGCGCAGTGGAGGATCCGATGATTAGTGTGATTACCGGGGCTAGTGCCGGAATTGGTGCTGCTGCCGCGGTGGAGCTCGCGAGGCGCGGGCAGACCGTAGTTCTGGTCGGCCGTAATCCCGACAAGACGGCTCGGGTGGCAGAAAGGGTGCGGGAGGTCTCCGGGGTGCTCCCGGATACGTTTACCTGCGATTACACCCTTTTGGATGATGTGCGTAGTTTGGCAGCCGAACTGCTCTCCCGCTACGACCGGATTGACATCCTCGTCAACAACGCGGGGGTCATGACGACCGAGCGCACGTTCACGCGCGACGGCCACGAGACGATGATCCAGGTCAACCACCTCGCCCCCTTCCTGCTGACGAACCTGCTGCTCGAACGGGTCACCGGGCGGGTGATCACGACCAGTTCCCGCGCGGGCAAGACCGGGGGACTCGATCCCTCCGACCTCAACCGCGAACGGCGGCGCTGGAGCGGCTGGCTCCAGTACGGGGACACCAAACAGGCGGGAGCCCTGTTCACCGTGGAACTCGCCCGCCGCCTCCAGGACACCGAGGTGACCGCGACCTGCTTCCACCCCGGCGTGATCAAGACCGAGTTCGCCCCGTCGACGTTCATGATGTGGATGGTGAAGAACATCCCCGGCATGGGGCAGACCGTCGAGGAGGGGGCGAGCACCATGGTCCACCTCGCCACCCATCCGGACGGCGCCGCCCACCCCGGCCGCTACTTCGCCAAGAGCGCCCCCGCCGCCGTTCCGAAGAGGATGAGCGACCCCGCACTCGCCCGCGCCCTCTGGGACGCCAGCGCCGCCGCCGTCGCGTAACCGCCCACCCCCACGCGGCCCTCCCGACGGGCGGCCGCGCCACGCCCCACGACGTCGCGACCTGACCTCGCGACGGGCGGGTTCACGCCCCAAGGTGTCGCGCGGGCGTGCCCACGACGTACGTCCTCGCGTGCACGGCGGGGATGTGGTCGAGGGAAGAACGGCAAGACGGTGGGCCGCACGTCCTCGCGTACGCGGCGGGGATTTCCCCGCGCGTCACCGGGCGTTCGCCGGGTGTTGGGCGGGTCCGGTTACGGTCCCGGGCTGTGAGCGTCGCAACCCCGCTGCGGGCCGCCCTCCCGCCCGCCACGGCGAGGGACCCGTTCTTCGACAACGCCAAGTTCCTCGCGATCACCCTGGTCGTGTCCGGCCACCTGATCGAGGACCTGCGGGACGTTCCGGTCGCGCATGCCGCCTACTTCTTCGTGTACACGTTCCACATGCCGCTGTTCATCGTGCTCAGCGGCTACCTGTCACGAAATTTCACCTTCTCGTCCGGCAAGGCGCGCAAGCTGATCAGCACCCTCGCCGTCCCGTACGTGATCTTCGAGCTGATCTACTCGCTGCCGCGCCTCTTCCTGTACGGCAAGCTCGACATCAGCCTCCTCGACCCGTACTACCTGACCTGGTTCCTGATGTCGCTGTTCCTGTGGCGGCTGTCCACGCCGGTCTGGCAGCAACTGCGATGGCCGCTCGTGGTCGCGGTCGGGCTGTCGCTGCTGTCGGGGATGAGCAGGCTCCCCGACGAGCTGTCGATGAACCGCACCCTCGGCCTGCTCCCGTTCTACGTACTCGGGCTCATGCTGCGGCCCGAGCACTTCGAACGGCTCAGGAGGCGGTGGGTCCGGGCCGCGGGCGCGGTCACCCTCGCCGCAGGCGCGGCGCTCGCGCTCGCCACGCACACCGTGGTGAAGACCGAGTGGATCCGCTGGCGGCACGCCAACGACGCGATCGGGGTGGACGACCTCACCGGCAGCCTGATCCGCCTGGGCATGCTGGCGGCGGGGGCGGTGCTCGTCGCGGCGTTCCTCGCGGTCACCCCCTCCGTGCGCACCTGGTACTCGGGGCTCGGCATGGCGACCATGTACGCCTACCTCCTCCACGGCCTGGTGGTGAAGGTCGCCGAGCGGTTCTACGGCGACTGGGCGCAGACCGTGCCCGGGGTGACGGCCGTGGCGCTCTTCGGGGTCGGGCTCGCCGCCCTGCTGTGTACGGCGCCGGTGCGGCGCGTCACCCACTGGGCGGTCGAGCCCAGCATGAGCTGGGCCTTCACCAAACTGAGAAAGCCGGGCTGAGAGAACCAGGTTGAGAAAGCCTGGCTGAGCGGCCCTTCCGATCGAAACCGACCGACCACGACCGACCGACCCCGAGGCCGGAGCGGAGACGCCGGAGTCAGGCCAGGATCGGTCCGGAGGAAGGGCCGGAAGGGCCGGAAGGGCGCGAGGGTCCGTCCTGCAGCTCCGCGACCGCGCGGTAGGCGGCGGTGACGGCCGCGTCGGCGCGGGCGGCCGGAACGGAGTCGGAGTTGGCGATCGCGATCCGGCCGTGTGTCCTGCGGGCGACGGCCGCAGGAGGGGTTCCGTCGGGGTAGAAGTCGAGGTCCCACGGGGTGGCGTACTCCGGCGCGTAGCCGTGTCCCCACCGGTTGACCGTGATCGCCTCGATGTCACGGGCCGCGTCGAAGCCACCGGGCCCCAGCAACCGGGTGAGCTGGTCGCGGATGCTGTACTCCAGGTGCTCGTACGGCGTCTCGATCAGGGCGTACCGCCCGGCGACCGAGCCCTGCGCGGGGGACACACCGGGCGTGACGGGCGTGCCGACCAGGTGCGCGGTGATCGGCTCCTCGGGCCTCCTCGGACACCTGTAGGCGCCGACGTCCGCCGGGTCGTCGAGCTCGGCCACGCACCAGCGGGCGCCGGTGAACCGGGCGCGCCTGATCCCCATCCTCCGCCAGGCCCGCCAGTCGCGGAGCTGGACCGTCGCGTACAGCAGGGGCACCTTGACCGCCCGCCCCAGGGCCGTCCGCTGCTCGGGCGGGAGGTCGTCGACCAGGTAGGGGATCATCGAGTTCCAGCAGGCCATGATCACACCGCCCGCCCGTACGGTTCTCACCCGCTCGCCGTCGAAGTAGCCGACCGTGGCGCCGCCGGCCGTGCCGGCGGGGCCGTCGTTGGCGGCGGAGACGACCGGGCTGGACAGCCGTACGCGGACCCGGTTGCCCGGCCGGTCGAGCACGCCGTAGTCGAAGCTCGCGGTGGTGATGTCCTTCACGCCGAAGGCCGTCGCGAAGCCGGGGATCATGCGGGCGGCCATCATCCTGACGATCGCCTGGTTGCCCTCGGGGAAGCGCCAGGCGCGCGGTGCGCCCGCGTCCCACTCCTTGATCACGGTCGGGGAGTTGTACCTGGACGGCTTGGACCTGTCGAGCCCGAGCCCCTGGAACCCCGGGTACCGGTGCTCGTCGGCGCTGCCCCAGGCGTCGATCGCGCCGAAGGCGTCGGAGCCGTAGGCCCACTCGTCGCTCGGCATGGTCCTGACGAACGCCAGCACGTCCGGGTGGACGCCGCAGACGTCCCTGAGGAAGCCCGAGTAGGTCAGCCGGGCCAGCCGCGCCTGTTTCTCCTCGGCGGACAGGCCGGGAAACCAGTCGGGCGGATCGCCGTACAGCATGAGCAGGTCCCGTCTGGCCCGCTCGGCGACGGGCAGCTCGGCGATCCACTCGGGAGCGCTCCTGCCGGGCCCGAGCACGACGAGCCTCTCCGCGCCTCCGGCGGGGAACGCCTCCCGGTCGCAGAAGACGCCGTCGTGCATCCCCAGGCTCGCGTACGGCTCCCGGCCCGAGGGTTCCCCGAGCCCTTCCGGGTGGACGCCCAGTTTGGCGAGCAGGTCCTTGCCCTCGGGAGTCCACGCCGACGGGTGCCGCATCGACCGCGAGCCGCCGTACGCGACCAGCGGCCCCTTCCTGGCCGCCGGGCGGAACTCGTTGCGCAGGGCGTGCCCGCCGATGTCGTCGTGGTTGTCGAGGATGAGGATCCGCGCGCCGGGCTCGCGCTCCAGCCATCGGTGGGCCGCGCTGAGGCCGCTGATCCCCGCGCCGACCACGACCAGGTCGTAGTGCTCGCCGGTGGGTTCCGGGGTGCCGACGTACGGCCAGAAGCGCCGGTCGCGGAGGGCGTGGGGCACGCTCAGCGCCTCCGCGGTGTCGCCGCGCAACCCCGTGAGGGACGGCGGACAGGAGAGCTCCAGATCCTCCGGAAGCGCGGAGTGGGTCTCTTCCCGACCGGTCCCGGGCAGCGAGCACGCCGCCGCGACGCCGGTGGCCGTGATCACCCCATCGAAGAAGTCCCGGCGGGAGATGATCCGGTCCATGCCGAGTTCCAGGGCCTTACGTGGATTGATCTCGTGAGGATCTGTCATGGGGCGATCATCACGATGTGAATGGATCGGTGGGGCCGCCTCGCTGCGTTTTCGGGAAGTTTTTACCCGGGCCATTAACGCGCTGTCGCGACATGTCCCACATGAGAGTCATGTCGTGGCGACCGGGAATTAAGTGGGGAGATGGGGCCTTGGCCGATCCGATCCGGGAAAAGCCGCGAGTGGCCCGATACGCGCCCCACGCCGTCACCGGCCGATCCCGCTCATTCTCGCTGCTCCAGGCTCTCCGAGGGCGCTCCGGGCGCCCTCCCGACGACTCCGCGAGGCGGGGAAGGCATGCCATCCGGATTGTCGGATAATCCATAACCATATGGCCATTCGACTTGTTACTCGGATAAAGTGAAGCGAGGGATCCGGCGCCTCCATGTCGCCGGGTGGCGAGGCGCGGCACGCGGGGGCGGCCTCCGTGCCTTCATATTCGCTTTTCCCTTTGACCGATGTCGCGGGGGAGTATCACGTGGTCGGTAAGCACGGAAGAGTCACGGGACGGATCGGCCCCGGCCTGGTCGGGGAGGTGATGGTGGAGGTCCGCGGGGGCGTCGAGGCGTTCTACGCCCACCCGACGGTCCCGGACGAGGAGATCGCCCCGTCGTCGATCGTGGTGGTCGTCGAGTTCTTCCCGCCGCGCACGATCTACGTCGCCCGCGCGCTCCCCTGATCCGCCCCGCTCCCCGAATCTGATCTCCCCCACACCGCGGAGGCCGAGATGCCCACGGAGTACCTCGTCATAGGGGGCCTCGCCCTCGTCGCCCTTCTCGTCATCACCCTGCTCTTCAAATCCGTCTGGCGGGTGGCGGAGCCCAACGAGGCGCTGATCATCTCCGGCCTCGGTGCCCGGGGTAGCTCCGCGGTCGCCGACAGCCTCGGATTCAAGATCGTCACCGGCAAGGGCACCGCCGTGCTCCCCGGCTTCCAGACCGCGCGCCGCCTGCGCCTGGACAGCCGCGCCACCAACCTCCAGGTCTCCTGCGTCACCCAGCAGGGCATCCCGGTGGTCGTACGAGGCGTCGTCATCTACAAGGTCGGCGACGACCTGCACTCGATCGCCAACTCGGCCCGGCGCTTCCTGGACCAGCAGGATTCGATGAACGGTGCCATTCACGAGCTGTTCACCGGCCACCTGCGCTCGATCATCGGCAACCTCACGGTGGAGGACCTCATCCTCAACCGCGAACGGCTGACCGGCGAGACCCGCGCCTCGGCCGCCGACGAGATGATCAGGCTCGGTCTGATCGTCGACTCCCTGCAGATCCAGGAGATCGAGGACGGGACGGGCTACATCACCAACCTCGGCAAGCCGCACGCCGCCAGCATCGCCGCCGCGGCCCGCATCGCCGAGGCGCAGCGCGACCAGGAGGCCACCCAGGCCGAGCAGATCGCCGCGGCCAACAAGGCCGCGGCCTGGCGAGACGCGAAGATCAAGCAGGCGGTCTACCAGGCCGAGATCGACGAGGCCCAGGCCAGGTCCCGCCAGGCGGGGCCGCTCTCCGAGGCGTCCGCCCGGCAGGAGGTCGTCGTCCAGGAGACCCGGGCGGCCGAGCTCGAGGCCGCACTGGCCGAGCAACGGCTCCAGGCCCAGATCCGCAAGCCCGCGGACGCCAGGGCGTACGAGACCGTGACGGTCTCCCGGGCCGAGCGCGACGCCCGCATCGCCCAGGCCGAGGCCGAGGCGCGCGAGACCGAGCTCCGCGCCGCCGCGCAGGCGTCGCAGGTCAAGCAGGCCGCCGCGGCCGAGGCCGAGTCCGTGCGGCTGCGCGGTATCGCCACCGCGGAGGCGACGAAGGTCACCGGCTTCGGCGAGGCGGAGTCCGCGAGGGCCCGTGGCCTGGCCGCCGCCGACGCCTCCAAGGCGCAGGGGCTCGCGGAGGCCGAGGCCGCCAGGGCGAAGGGGCTGGCCGTCGCCGACGCGATCCGGGCCCGCGCCGAGGCGCTCGCCGAGAACCAGGAGGCGGTCATCGCCCAGCAGCTCGCCGAGAAGTGGCCCCAGATCGTCGAGGCGGGCGCGAAGGCCTTCGGCAACGTCGACCACATGGTCGTACTCAACGGCGCCCAGGGCGTCGAGGAGATGCTCGCCAAGGCCCTCACCCTCGGCGGCGCCGGCCTCGGCCTCGCCCGCTCCCTCCTGAGCACCGTCACCCCCGCCGCCCCCCTCGAAGCCGCCCCTCCTTCCGCCACGGCCAGAACCACCGGAACCACCGAGGCGAGCGAGGCCACAGAAACCGACGAAACCGATAGGACTCCGGCAACCGATGGGGCCACGGCAACCGATGGGGCCACCGCGACCGATGGAGCCGCCCTCTCAGAAAGATCGGAAAGAGGAGCCACGCCCCCGGAAAAACCTGTTGCCCTCGCCCCCTGACTCTCGGCGTCACGGTTCTTCGACGCCGAAGATGAGCGTTCCCCTCACCGTCGAAGAGCCGACTTCACCCCCTCCGAACCCCCTCTCCGAACCCCTCGCTTCGCCCCCTCTCCCCGATTTCTTCGACGGATTTCCCCGGCTGATCCCCACGGATGACAGATTTTTTCCGGGGATCCCCGTAGAAGACGGATGGGGGCCGTGTGGCTTTCGTGGCAGGTGAAGCCGGGTCTCCTCCACGGCGAATCGAGGGGAACGACCTGCCTGAGACCTCCGCGCAACGGATTCGTGACCCGCGGCCATTAATTCGGGGCACCCCGTTATGTGTTGTTCCTTTTTCCTAGGGCATACGCCTGGCAGCTGAGCAGACAGGGAGAGTGGAACATGACAGTCACCGGCATCATCACCGCCATTGTTATCGGCGCCATCATCGGTGCCCTGGGTCGGCTCGTCGTGCCCGGCAAGCAGTCCATCCCGATCTGGCTGACCATCGTCATCGGTATCGTCGCGGCCCTCATCGGTACCGCGATCGCCGGCGCGCTCGGGGTCGCTGCCACCTCAGGTATCGACTGGATCGAGCTGATGATCCAGGTCGCCCTTGCCGCGGTCGGCGTCATCCTGACGGTAAGCCTCTACGGCAGGCGAGGCGTCCGGTAATCCGTGATCCGGGGCGGCCGGATCTCCACGGGGAGACCCCGAGGAGATCCGGAGACCACCACCCCGGTTCACCCTCGACGGCCCCGCCCCGGATCTCTCCGGGGCGGGGCCGTTGCTGTCCGCCCGAACCCACCGTTTCCTGGAATTCACGACATCATGCTCATACGCTCCCAGTGCCGCCCGTACGGAGATCAAACCGCGGCCCGCGACCCCGGTTCCCCTTCGCCCGTACGCGGGAGGGCGACCGCACGCGCGCGGCCAGAGGGGCAGCCGAAGAAGACCCGCCCCCGTACACGGGAGGGCGACCGGGCGAGGGGCCCCGGTGAACGAGTACGAGGAGCCCGCGCTCGCACGCGGGAGGGCGACCGGTGAATGGGGAAAGGGGCCGCGGGCAAGAAGCGAGGCCCGAGGACCCGAGGCGGACCCGAGCCCTCCGACACCCCGATATCTCGGAAAAATGGGGCTTCCTTGACAATATAATTTGTCGGGGATAGTCTGCGGACATGCAGGACATCGCCGTGATCGAGGACTCCGCCGCCGCCGAGGTCTCGCTGGACCCCATCCGGGCCCGGTTGCTGGCCGAGCTGAGCGAGCCAGGCTCCGCGACCATGCTGGCGGCCAAGGTCGGCCTGCCCCGGCAGAAGGTCAACTACCACCTGAAGACGCTTGAGGCACACGGGCTCGTCGAGATGATCGAAGAGCGGCGCAAGGGCAACGTCAACGAGCGCATCATGCGGGCGACCGCGGCCTCGTACGTGATCTCCCCGACCGCGCTCTCCTCCGTCGAGCCCGACCCGGCGCGCTCACCCGACCAGCTCTCGGCGAGCTGGCTGCTGGCCGTCGCGGCCAGGCTGGTCCGCGACGTCGGGGCGCTCATCACCGGCGCCGCCAAAGCACGCAAGCGCGTCGCGACCTTCGCGATCGACGGCGAGGTGCGTTTCGCCTCGGCCGCCGACCGGGCCGAGTTCGCCAGGGAGCTCGCCGGGGCCGTCACGGCCCTGGTGTCCAAATATCACGACGAGTCCGCAGCGAAAGGCCGCGACCATCGGATCGTCGTCGCCCTTCACCCGAGCGTGAAGGAAACCCGTTGAGCCACCCCCTTCAAGGAGCGAATCCATGCGTATCGTGATCGTCGAGTTCATGAGCCTGGACGGCGTCGTGCAGGCGCCGGGCGGTCCCGAGGAGGACACCGACGGCGGCTTCGCCCACGGTGGCTGGTCCCACCCGTTCTTCGACCCCGAGGTGGTCGGCGGTGCCTTCGACGGCGCGCTGAGCGGAGCCGAGGCGCTGCTGTTCGGGCGCCGGACGTGGCAGACCATGGCCGCCGCGTGGCCGGGGCGAGCCGGCGACCCGTTCGCCGACCGGATGAACGCCATCCCGAAGTACGTCGTGTCCCTGACACTGGGCGACGGCGAGCTGACGTGGAACAACACCACCCGGATCCCCGGTGACGAGGCCGTCGCCCACCTCAGGAAGCTGCGCGAGACCGAGGGCGGCGACCTGGTGCTCATGGGAAGCCCCACCCTCGCCCGCACCCTCCTGAGCGAGGACCTGGTCGACGAGCTCCGGCTCATCGTCATGCCGGTGATCCTCGGCGGAGGCAAGACGATCTTCCCCGACGACGGCGGCCTGCGCACGTTCGAGCTGGTCTCCACGGTCACCAGCGAGGCGGGCACGAACGTGTGCGTCTACCGCCCGGCCGGCTGAATCCCCGGGACATCCCGGCAACCGGAAGGTGACCGGTGTTCGTCGGTGAGGATCGGCGAGCGGGGGCCCAGGCATCCGTGCTCTTTCCCGTGGGCGACACGAACCCGTGGCCGACACGGGTTTCCGAGAGGGGAAAACCCAGGGAGGCGGAAGCGTCGGGGCTCGGTCAGGTGGCCTCGTCCAACTGTTCGGCCAGTCGCTGCAGACCACCCTTGATGAGCTGCCCGTACTCGTCGTCACCGAGCGCGCCGATCGTGTCCCGCGCCTGCTGGAGGTGCTTGCGGGCGAGGTCGAGGTCGCCCAGCTTGCGATAACAGTCGCTCAGGTTGAGGTGCAACGACGGATACAGACCTGCCACGGAAATCGCCACCCCGGCCTGGGCCGCCTGCTCGTCGGTGACCAGGTCGGCGGCGGCGAGCGCTCGCAGATCCCACACCAGCTCCTCGCGCACGTCGTCCTGCACGTCGGCCATCGAGTGGGCGAGGACGCAGACATGCAGCGGTTCGCCTTTCTCGCCGCCGATGTCGTCCCAGATCTGCGCGAACAGCTCGCGAGCGGCGTCACGTCGACCTTTGTGGTGATGTAACTCCACCCCCTGGCCGATCCGGGTGAGCGTTGGGTCGGTGATCACGAGCGACTCCTTCACAGACGAGATAGCGACGTGCAAGCCTAACCGCCCGACACCGCCCGACGATCTTCGATTTTCCAACCCGTTCGGTATGTCAGCCGACGCAGGAGAACCTCGGCGGGCCCTCGCATGCCGCGACGCTCCAGGCCGTAGGCCACGACCACGGTGATCAGCCAGACGCCGAGCGCGTAGCCGGCCACGGAGGCGCTGTGCAGGTGAGCCCCGACCCCGAGGCCCCAGGCGGCCAGCACCGGGGCGCAGAGCAGCGATTGGGCGAGGTAGGCCGAGAGTGACCGCCTGCCCAGCGCGACCACCGCCGCGGACGCGAGGCCGGGACGTCGCCGACGCCCGAGCCGATGCCCGGCCAGTCCGAACGCCGCCGCGTAACCCAGCCCGGCGGGCAGGCCGGTAACCGTCTGGGACATCTCGAAAACGAACATCGACTCTTCCGGGACCCTCAGCACCCCCATGACCGCCGCCGCGTGCGGGAGCCCACCCAGCCAGCCGACGGCGATGCCGACGGCGGCGACGCGGCGCAACAGTGGCAGGTGCTCGCCCGGCTGTTCCAGGATCCGCCGCCGGGCCGCCCAGAAACCGAGGACGATCGCGACGGGCACGACGAGTCCCAGCAGGCCCTGGCCGACCACGACCATCGGCCAGAAGGCGAGGCGTCCCGACGCCGCGGCGAGCGGATCGCCCTCGGCACTGCCCGCAGCTCCCAAAGACAGATAACCGAAGATCTCAGGGGACGACTCCAAGCAGGCCCCCACCACACTGAGCAGGGTCTCCAGTATGAGGATGCCCGTGCCGATCGCGGCCCAGACGAGCAGCGTGCGATCCCTCCTGCGCAGGAACAGCCAGGACAGGAGAAACCCGGTCAGGCCGTACGCGCCAAGGATGTCCCCCTGCCACAGCAACGCCGCGTGCACGAACCCGAACAGGAACAACCACAGGCTGCGACGGCGCAGCAGTGCCGACACGGCCGACTCCGAGTGCCCGGCGGCCCGCTGGCGTGACAGGAGCTGCACCATGCCGTAGCCGAACAGGAACGCGAACATCGGATAGACCCGGAAGTCCACCCCGACGATGGCGACCACCTGGACGACCCGGTCCAGCGCCGAGCCTCCGGGCGGATGGATCGTGGTGGCCCGGATCTCTCGGCCCCACAGATACCAGGGAGTGTTCGCCACGGCGATGAGCAACAGCATGAAGCCACGGGCGAGATCGGGGGCGAGTGCGCGCTCGCCGTTCCGCACCGGGCCGCGGATCGGGGCGCTTCTAGTCGCCATGAGGGAGCGGACCTCCCGCCGCGCCGCCGTGGCCAAGCCTCAGCCGAGCCGGAAACCGTGCCGAACGGGCTGCTCCACCGGCAGCACGCACACATTCGACGAGCGGACACCAGGATGTCTGCGATTCTGTGATCACACAAAGTTACGATACAAAGACAGGCAGTAGGAATGGGTGTGATTCGCGAGAGTGGACGCCTCCTGAGCGGTCCTACCTCTGAACGACGGCCGACAGGCGTTCCGCCCGTCGACGACGATCGGTGATGCTGCCGGGGCCACCGTGGCCGGTCCTCGGTCCGCTCCCGGGGAACCGTTGCATCTGCTGGAGGGCCGGTCTCCGACCCGCCCTCACGAAACCCTGCCCCTGGCCCGGAAGGCCGTGGTCTTGACGCGGTTCTGGCAGGCGGTGCCGCAGAACCGGCGGGTGCCGTTGCGGGAGACGTCCACATAGACCCGGTCGCAGTGCGGCGCCGTACATACGCCGAGACGGTCGTGGTGCTCGCTCCCCAGCACGATCGCGAGCCCGGTGGCGCAACTCGCCGCCCAGTCGCCGGTCATGGTGCCGCCGGGGCCGTGGAAGTGCAGGTGCCACGGCTCTCCGTCGTGTCGTTCGAGCATCGGCCGGGCCCTGGTCTTCTCAAGAAGATCGTTGACCCGCAGGGCGGCGGCGTCGACGTCTCCTTTCGCGACGGCGTCGAAGACCACGCGCAGCCGGGCCGCGATCTCGGCGAGCTCGCCGGCCTCCACCTCGGTGACCTCCCGATGGCCCGGGTAGCCGGTGCGCAGGCCCTCCGTGGCGGCGGGAGCGAGATCACGCGGCGGCGAGAAGTCGCGGCCCCGCCTCTCTCCCGGCGTCAGTTCGTTGACCAACCCCACCGCCACGCGGACGATCGAATCGGTGTGACTGTTGAAATCCACTTGACCAGTCACATCCTCACGTTCTAGCTTGTAACTGTCATAAGCTTAGACGGCAGTCACAAGGAGACTATGGTGCTCACCCACGATGCCGCACTCGAGTGGATCGCACGCTGGGATCGTCAGCAGGAGGGCTACCTGCCCGACCGCGAAGAGCGCTTCACCGCGCTGATCGACGCCGTCGAGGCGACGGGCCGTCCCGATCCGCTCGTCATCGACCTCGGATGTGGACCGGGCTCGCTCTCCGCCCGCCTCCTGGAGCGGCTGCCCCAGGCGACGGTGATCGCGGTCGACGCCGACCCCCTGCTGCTCGGCCTCGGCCGGGCCGCCTACCCGCACCTCACCTTCCTCTCCCTCGACCTGCGCACCCCCGGATGGACCGGATCCCTCGGCCTGGACAGGCCGGCCGACGTCGCGGTGAGCACCACCGCACTGCACTGGATCTCCGGGCCCGATCTCCGGAAGATGTACGCCGAACTGGCGACCGTGCTGCGCCCGGGCGGGCTCCTGCTCAACGGCGACCACATGGAGACCGACGACACCACCCCGGCCATCGCCCGTCTCGAACGCGCCGTACAGGACCGGGAGACCCGGCGCGTGTTCGCCGACGGCCACCCCGAGGACTGGCGCCAGTGGTGGGACGCGATCGCCGCCGACCCCGCCTTCGCCGAACTCCACACCGCACGCACCACCGCGGGAGCCGACCACCACGGCTCGGAGTCCTCCCTGCTCTCCGAGCACGTCGACGCCCTGCGCGATGCCGGATTCGCCGAGATCGGCACCCTCTGGCAGCGCGGCAACAACCGCCTCCTCTGCGCCGTCCGCCACTGACCCGACCCCGACGCCCTCACGGCCGAGGGTGGAGAACGAGTGGTGAGCCAAGAGGACGAACCACGACGAGCCCGATGGACTCACGGCGAGCCCTCTGCGCTCCTTTCCGCACCGGCGCTTCAGCTACGGCGACGGACCCCTGTACGACCCCGTACGGATTGCTTCAGCGTCCCAGCGCACACCGGGCGGCCGGTAAGAAAGCGACTACGGCCCGCACCACCTACGGCGAGACGGGCCGTGTGCGGAGGTGGGCGGGTGTTCCGGGCGGCTTATAAAAATCCGTAACCAACGCG
>NZ_JBEZEL010000022.1:149937-179342 GCF_040648855.1 Streptosporangium sp. NPDC049078 | reverse complement strand
GAGAGTAGGTCACCGCCGGACAATCTTTCACGTAGGGCCCTCACCGTTGGTGGGGGCCTTTCGTGCTTTCCAGGGCCTTTTTCAAGCGATGTCCGACGATGCCCAGCGGGGTCCCGAGGGCGGTCCAGCGGCGCTCAAGCGGTGTTCCGAGCCTCCAGACGTCGAAGGCCGGGGCTCCGAGCCTCCACGTTCCAGGCCGGCAGGGGCAGGGAGGAGCTCTCGGGCCTCCGTGAGCCATGGAGAAGCCGTTCTCGCTTCACGGACGTCATGTTTCCAACGTTCCCACGGCGCTCACGGGGTGATGGTCACCGGGCCGGCCTGGGCGCGGCGAAACCTTCGACGCACGTCCCTAGACGTGGAGCTCGCCGGAAAGAACGGTCACCGCGTTTCCCGCGAGTTCGACCCGGTCTCCTCGTACGGTCGTGCGGACCACACCTCCACGCTCTGACAGCTGGGCCCCCACCAGACTGTCGGAACCGAGCTTGGCCGACCAGTACGGCGCGAGGGCGCAGTGGGCGGACCCCGTCACCGGGTCCTCGGGAACTCCGGCCGTGGGAGCGAAGAACCGGGACACGTAGTCGGCGCCCGGCCGCGAGGCCCGAGCCGTCACGATGACTCCACGCGCGTCGACGGCCTCCAGGGCCCGGAAGTCAGGGGCGGTGGCGAGCACGGCCTCCTCGGACTCGACCTCGACGAGGTAATCCCAAACATTTTTTCCTGTCCAAACAGGTTTAAGTCCCAGCGCATCGATCAGTCCCTCTGGAGGAGGTGTCGCTTGGAGTACCTTTGCCGGGAAATCCATGTGGATTAAACCGGATTTATCCCTGGTCACGGACAGGATTCCGCTCTTCGTTGAGAATTCGAGGGTTTCTGGGACCGTTCCCGTGGAATACAGCACATGCGCCACGGCCAGGGTCGCATGCCCACACAGGGAGACCTCGGTCACCGGCGTGAACCACCGGAGCCGGTACGGTCCGCCGTCCTCGGCTCCAAGCAGGAAGGCTGTCTCGGAGTGTCTCATCTCCGCCGCTACGGACTGCATCCAGGCGTCAGGAACCGGATCGCTGAGTATGCAGACCCCCGCGGGGTTACCCTTGAAAAATTCATCGGTAAACGAATCGACCGTGTAGATGAGCATGACGCGATGCTAGCGGCGCTGGAGATATCGGTTGAAGTTGGGCCAGGAGATCGGGCAAAGTCGGAGATCAGACCAGTGCGGTAGTCGTACAAAATGGAAATAAGCACTGGGCGTGTCGCGTGGCGAACTTCATGTCGTCGGTTACCGTCCAAGGTGTAGGGACAGGCCGGACACGGCGTGGTCCTGGCGAAAGGACGAGCCGATGGGGGCAGTGCGCAAGGTGGCGAGCTACCTTGGCCTGAGCGGGGCCGAGCACTATGACGAGTCCTACGACTACGGGGACGAGATCGAGGGCGAAGAGGAAGACTGGCAGTCTGCCTCGGAGCGCGCGGCCAAACGCTGGCGTGCGATGAACGAGCCCTCGCGGATCGTGATGCTGACACCGATGAAGTACAACGACGCACCGGTCATCGGGCAGCACTTCCGCGAAGGTCAGACCGTCATCATGGACGTGAGCGGGATGAGCACCGCCGAGGCCACCCGCATGGTCGACTTCGTCGCCGGGCTGGCATACGGCTGCGAGGGGCGCATCGAGCGGATCGCGGAGAAGGTCTTCCTGCTGGCTCCCGCCGAGGTGGAGATCACCAACGGCTGACATCGAGGCTGCCGCCCGCATGTCGCGGGCGGTCAGCCCGCTCGGGGCCCCCTGCGGAGCAGGCGGATGAGTTCGGCCAGGTCCGAGGTCGCCGTCTTGATCCGGCCCTCCGACTCGTGGGCGTACTCATGCAGTGCCCACACCGCGCCCTGGGCGAGTTCTCTGAGCTCGGAGAGCCGCGTGACGACGTACTCCGCGTCGGCTCGCTCACGCTGCCGCCTACGCCACAGCCTGTAGGCGCCTCCGGCGGCCGGCAGGAGTGCGAGCGGCGCGAGAGGGAGGACGGGGAGGACGAGCGCGACCACCAGGATCACCGGGGCGAGGGCGAGCAGCGTGTAGGCGGCCCAGGGGCGGCCGCGGGTCGGAGCGCCCTCGGTGGTGATCCGCTCCTCGGCGGCACCCAGCGACTCGGGATCCGGGCCCTCGGGCCTGAGCGTCACACGGTGGCCGAGGATCGGTATGGTGACCGACTCGGGGGCCTCGGCGCGGGTGGCCTCGGCGAGGCTCTCACCCGCCGCCCGCACGATGGGCGCGGCCACGTGCAGCGCGATCGCGGCCAGATAGGGGTGGGAGCCGGGGCGCAGGTCGCCGAGCAGATGGTCGGTGAGCGACTTCATCGGCCGTTCGGGGCCGCCCGCACCGGCCAGCCGGCGGAGCACGGTCAGCGGCTCGTCCTGGCTCCACACGACGGACGCCTCGCCCGAACGGTCCGTCTGCGCGGCGGTGATGAACGCGAGATCACCCAGGTCACGGTTCGCTCCCCCCGCCCGGCCGGATGCCTCGTCGGCGGTGTCACCATCAGGCCGGGCCGCGGAGCCGCTCGTGGGACCGCTCACGGAATTCGTCTTCTCGGCGACGACGCCGCCATCGCCTCCCCTGCTTTCGCGGGCCGAGGTGATCTCGGCGCAGCGGTCGAGCAGGTGGGTGAGCCGGGCGGCGGCGTGTACGGGGTCGGCCAGCTCGGGAAGCCCGGCGAGCTCCTCGAAATCGGCCAGAGCCGGTGACACGGCCGCGGAGGGCTCGTCGGGGATGAGCGCGCGCAGCCACCGGTCGGGCTCGGAAACGGGGGAGGCGGTCATCGCGTCGAGCTTGCGGAGCACGAAGATCTTGCCCGCCGGGCCGTACGCCCCCCGGGCGGCGGCGAGCCAGAGCGCCCGCTGGCCGTGGGTCACCGGGCGCTCCAGGGAGAGTTCCCCGAAGGCGGTGCCGAGCCATGAGGCGTGGATGCGGTCGCCCTGGCCGGCTACGGCGAGCGCGAGGCAGAGGAAAAGGGCGGTCCGCTGCTCGTCGCGTTGCGCGGCGCGGGCGAGGGGTTCGAGCGACTCCTCGCCACGCGTGATCAGCACGAGCGCTTCGACGGCCGCGGTGAGCCAGTGATCGGAGTCGGCGTCGAAGTCCACCGGCATCCCGATGGGCACGATGCCGGTGGCCAGATCGGTGAGGAGCGAGTCGATGCTTGAACCCGTTCTCAACCCGGTGCCGGGGGGCGCGGTGTCCGTGTTCGGATCCGCGGCCAGGTCGGTGCCGGCGTTCGCGGTGTCCGTGCCCAGGTCCGCGGTGAGGTCGCTGCCGGGGTTCGCGGTGTCCGTGCTCAGGTTCGCGGTCAGGTCCGTGCTCAAGGCAGAGAGCTCCTCGAAGTTGTGACCGATGACCGCGCCAGCGTATTGCGCTTCGGACATCCCCGCAGGGAGGCGCGCCGAACATGACTTTGCCAGATGATCGCCTTCACTTTCTCAATAAAGACGATCATCTGGTGGACAGGTTACATGCGCTCGGGCACCGGGACGCCAAGAAGGCTCAGGCCGGTCTCCAAGACCTTCAGGGTCAGCGCGCACAGGGCGAGCCGTGAGGTGCGGACGGCGGGCTCGACGTCGTCCTTCAGCACCGGGCAGTTCTCGAAGAACGTGGTGAAGGCGCTCGCGGTGTCGAAGAGGTAGGAGGCCATCTTGTGCGGTGCCGAGTTCTCCGCCATCTCCTCGACGACCGAGCCGAACCCGAGGAGCTGCAGCGCCAGGGCGCGCTCGGCAGGGTGGCCGAGCACGATGGGGCCGGTCGTCTCGGCAGGGTCCACCCCGCCCTTGCGGAAGATCGAGCGGATGCGGGCCTGGGCGTACTGCAGGTAGGGGCCGGTGTTGCCGGTGAGGGCGAGCATCCGGTCGAAGTCGAAGACGTACTCGCTGTCGTGGCTGACCGACAGGTCGGCGTACTTGACCGCGCCCATGCCGACGTCGTGCGCGATCCTCGTGCGCTCGGCGTCGGTGTAGTCGCTGTCCCTGAGCACCTCGGCGGCCCTGGTCTCGGCCTCGTCGAGCAGCTCCACGAGCTTGATGGACTTGCCGCTCCTGGTCTTGAACATCTTGCCGTCGGAGCCCAGCACGCTGCCGATCTGGATGTGCTCGGCCCTGACGTGGTCGGGCAGCCAGCCCGCCATCCTGGCCGAGTCGAACACCAGCGACATGTGCAGCGACTGGGTCGCGCCGATCACGTAGAGGATGCGGTCGGCCTTGAGGTCCTGGACCCGGTAGCGGATCGTGGCCATGTCGGTGGTGCCGTAGCCGTACCCGCCGTCGCTCTTGCGGATCATCAGGGGCAGCGGCTGGCCCTCGCGGCCGGTATAACCGGGCGGGAAGACGCAGAGCGCGCCGTCGCTGAGGACGGCGACGCCGCGCTCCTGCAACTCGTCGCAGACCTGGGCGAGCACGTGCTTGTACATGCTCTCGCCGGCGATGTCGTCGTCGGTCAGCGTCACCCCGAGCTGGACGTAGACCTTGTTGAAGTAACGCAGCGTGGCGTCCATGAAGATGCGCCACAGGCGCATCGTCTCGGGCTCCTCGGCCTGCAGGGTGACGACCCGCGCGCGGGCGCGCGCGTTGAACTCGGGGTCGGTGTCGAACTTCAGGCGGGCCGCCTGGTAGTAGGCGTTGCCCTCTCCGGCCTCCAGCTGGGCGACGGCGGCCTCCTCGCCGATGTCGAGGAGGTGCTCGATGAGCATGCCGAACGGCGTTCCCCAGTCGCCGAGGTGGTTCTGCCGGATGACCTTGTTGCCCAGGTGCTCGTGGACCCGGGCGAGCGCGTCACCCACGATCGTCGTGCGCAGGTGGCCGACGTGCATCTCCTTGGCCGCGTTGGGCGCGGAGTAGTCGATCACGATGGTCTGCGGAGAGCCGGACAGACCCACTCCGACGCGAGGGTCGGCGAGGATCTCCGAGGCCCGCGCCGCGATCCATTCGTCGGAGAGGGTGAGGTTGAGGAAGCCGGGGCCGCTCACCTCGACGCTGCCGGGGAACGGGTCGTCCTGGGCGTCTCCCGCCCGGCCGGTGAGGTGCTCGGCGATCTCCTGGGCGACCTCCCGCGGGGCCCTTCGCAGTCGCTTGCTCAGGCTCATCGCCACGTTCGCCTGGTAGTCGGCGAACTGCGAGGGGCGGATCAGCGGGTCTGCTTCGGAGTATTCCGCACCGAAGGCGGCGGCCAGTGCCTGCTGGACGCGCTCGGTCAGTGCGAGCTGCGGGTCGGTCATGTCCCAAGGGTATCGGCTGGCCGGTCCTGAACCGATTGGATATCACCCTGGATCGGCGCGCTTCGACGGGATCGCGTGATCATGAAGACGCCCGTCAGCACGGCCCCGGCGGCGACGCCGAGTCCGGCCGCGGTGAGACCGGCGGCGGGGCTCGCGACGGTGAGCGCGAAGAACTCGCGGACGAACGGGATGGCGAGGGCGAGGGCGAACATCCCGGCCATGGAGGCCACGAGCGCGACCCGCCACCACACGTACGGGCGGGCGACCAGGGCCAGCACCCACCAGGCGGCCACGAACAGCGTGATCACCGCCGAGGTGCGGCTCTCCTCCAGGGTGGCGGACCCGCTCTGGGCGATCCAGTACGACAGGTAGACGGCGGTGGCGCAGACGATCCCGGCGGGGACCGCCAGGCGCAGGACACGGGGTACGAAGCCGCTTCTGGCGCGCTCGTTGCTCGGTGCGAGCGCGAGGAAGAAGGCGGGGATGCCGATCGTCAGCGCGTTGATGAGCGTGGAGTGCCGGGGAGCGAACGGGAACGCGAGCCCGATGACCCCGGTGAGCAGGGAGAGCACGATCGCGTAGAAGGTCTTGGTCAGGAAGAGCCCGGAGACCCGCTCGATGTTGGCCAGCACCCGGCGGCCCTCGCCCACCACGGAGGGGAGACCGGCGAAGCCGTCGTCCATCAGCACGATCTGGGCGACCGCCCGGGTGGCGCCGCTGCCGGAGCCCATCGCCACGCCGAGGTCGGCGTCCTTGAGCGCGAGCACGTCGTTCACGCCGTCGCCGGTCATCGCGACCGTGTGCCCGCGCGACTGGAGCGCGCCGACGAACAGCCGCTTCTGGTGCGGGCTGACCCTGCCGAAGACGGTGTGGGTCTCCATGATCTCGGCGAGCTTCTCGGGGTCGTCGTCCGGCAGGGTGCGGGCGTCCACCGCGCGCTCCCCACCGGGAATGCCCAGAGAGGTGACGATCGCCGACACCGACTCGGGGTTGTCGCCGGAGATGACCTTGAGGGTGACGCGCTGCTCGGCGAAGTAGGCGAGGGTCTCGGCCGCGTCGGGGCGGATCCGCTGCTTGAGCACGACGACGGCCGCGGCCTCGACGGCGCCGAGGTCGTCGGGGTCGCGCAGCGAGGCGACCCGGCACAGGGCGAGCACCCGCAGGCCGGTGGCGGCGAGCGCCCCCGCCTCCTCGTACGCCGGGCTGCCGGGCGGCAGGAGGACGTCGGGAGCGCCCAGGACCCAGCCGCCGTGGCCGTCGAACTCGGCTCCGCTCCACTTGCGGGCCGAGGAGAAGGGGACCTTGGTGAGGGCGGTCCAGCCGGGGGAGTCGGGGTATCGGGCCTGGACGGCGAGGGCGGTGGGGTTGGGGTGAGGATCGATGTTGGCCAGCGCGGCGAGTGCCTCGTGCACGGGCAGGTCGTCGCGGAGCGGGCGGATCTCGTCGAGTTCCATCCCGCCCGAGGTGAGGGTGCCGGTCTTGTCGAGGCAGAGTGTGTCGACCCGGGCCAGGATCTCGATCGCGGGCAGTTCCTGGACCAGGCAGCGGCGCCTGCCCAGCCGGATCACGCCGACGGCGAAGGCGATGCTGGTCATCAGGACCAGACCCTCGGGGATCATGGTGACGATACCCGCGACCGTGCCGGTGACGGCCTCGCCGACACTCGTCTGCCTGCTCACCTGGCTCCAGGTGAGCAGGGCGCCGATCGGGATGACGAGCCAGGTGACGTACTTGATGAATCGCGTCACGCCTTCGCGCAGCTCCGAGTGGGAGAGGCTGAACGCGCTGGCCTCCTCGGCGAGTCTGGCCGCGTAGGCGTCGCGGCCGACTCTGGTCGCGACGTAGGCGCCTCTCCCGGCGACCACGAAACTGCCGGAGAGGACCTCGTCGCCGGGGTCGCCGGGGTCGCCGGGACGCTTGTGCACCGGGTCGGCCTCGCCGGTCAGCAGTGACTCGTCGACCTCCAGCCCGTCGGCGTCCACCACCTCGCCGTCGACGAGCACCTGGTCGCCGGGGCGGAGCAGGACGAGGTCGCCGAGTACGACCCGCTGGGGCGGGATGTCGGTGTCGACGCCGTCCCTGCGGACCTTGACCGGGGACTCGTTGACGATGGCGAGCCGGTCGAGGGTGCGTTTGGCGCGGAGCTCCTGGATGATGCCGATGCCCGCGTTGGCCACGATCACCAGTCCGAAGAGGCCGTCCTGCCACTCTCCGAAGATCATGATCAGCACCCAGAGTGCCCCGATCACCCCGTTGAAAAGGGTGAGGACGTTGGATCTGAGGATCGCCGAGACGGACCTGCTCGACCGGCGCCTGACGTCGTTGACCTGCCCCGCGGCCACCCGCTCGGCGACCTCGGCCGAGGTCAGTCCCCGCTCCGCCACCTGCTCCACGCAGTCCCCCCGCCCGATCGACTGGGACTCAGGGTACGCGGGGCCGGAAAATTCGGTGGAAGGTGTGTGCAGATATATCTGAAATATCACCCCAGGTAGGCGGCTCGTGCGCGGGTGTCACCGGAGGTGGTGTCATGTCTGGGGGTCACCGGAGACGGTGCCCTGGGTGGGGGTCACCGGAGACGGAATCACGCGCGGGTGTCCCCACAGGCGGTGCGGGCGGGAGGCCGAGGCGAGGCGCTCGCCGATGCGGTTGACCACGCCCTCCCGGGCCAGCGTGGCCGCGAGCACGCAGGCCGCGCTCACTCCCTTCGCCTGCGAGGCGCCGTGCGCGATGACCACGGTGCCGTTCAGACCGAGAAGCACGGCCCCGCCGTGGACCTCGGGGTCGAGCCGCCGGTAGAGCTCCCTGATGCGCCTCCTCTGCAACAGGCCGCCCACCCTGGCCGTCCGGCTCTCGTTGATCGTCTCGCGGAGCTCCGAGAAGGCGTAGCGGACGCTGCCCTCCATGGTCTTGAGCGCCACGTTGCCGGTGAAGCCGTCGGTGACGATGACGTTCACGGTGCCGGTGAGCAGGTCGTGCCCCTCGATGTTGCCCGCGAAGTCGAGGCCGGGGGCCGCCGACAGCAGTTCGTGGGCTCGCTTGACGAGCTTGTTGCCCTTCTCCGGCTCGCTGCCGATGGTGAGCAGGCCGACCCTGGGACTCTCGATGCCCAGGGCGGTTTCCGCGTAGGCGGCGCCGAGGTGGGCGAACTGCACCAGCATCTCCGGCTTGACCTCGGCGTTCGCCCCGGCGTCCAGCAGGACGGTCGGGGTGGGCCTGGTCGGCAGGGCGACGGCGATGGCGGGTCTGAGCACCCCCGGCTGGCCGCGTAACCGGAGCTTTCCCGTCGCCACGATCCCGGCGGTGGAGCCCGCGGAGACCACGGCGCAGGCGTCGCCTCGCCGTACGAGGTGGCAGGCGACGGCGATGCTGGAGCGCGGGCGGCGCAGGCTGGCGAGGGCGCCCTCGTCCATGGCGAGGGCCTCCTCGGCCCGGACGATCGGGATCTCGGTGGTCGCGTCGTGCTGGGAGAGCGCCTCGGCGAGGGGGCGGGGAGCGCCGACGAGCACGATGGAGATCCCGTGCTCTCGTACCGCCCGCACGGCTCCCGCCACGATCTCGTCGGGGGCGTTGTCGCCGCCCATCGCGTCCAGGGCGATGGGCATGACGCCGGGAGCAAGGGTCTCAGGCAAGCGGTCACCTCGTGCGGGATGGTTTGTCCGCATCGTAGGCGGGCTCAGGACCTGGTCGGTCCGTCGGGTCGATCAGGGAGTGCCGGGGAGATTCCAGTCGCTTCTCTCCCGCGAGACGATGATCTTTCCGAAGGCGGCCCGGCCGACGACCCTGATGACCGGTCCGTCTCCGTCGCCCGTGCCACCGGAGACGGCGCGTTTGGCGAACAGGGCGTCGACCTCGTCGATGACGTGGGCGTTGCGGGGGACCCTGACGATCAGCTTGCCGCAGTAGGAGTTGACCTCAAGGGTGATCTCCCTGCCGGGGAGAACCGCCTCGGACAGGTCGACGATCAGCGCGCCGAAGGTGGCGCTCAGCGCGGTGTGCCGTCCGGCGATCCAGCGTCCGCCGCGCACGACCTTGCTGAAGACGGCGGCGACCTCCTGCCGCTCGACGGTGGCCACGCGGGTGGGAGCGGCGGCGTCGGGCAGGTCGCGGGTGAGGGGGGCGAGGTCGTCCATCGTGACGGCGGCGTAGGTGGCTTCCAGGCGGTCGGCGTGCTCGACGCTGGTCAGGCGGCCGGCGGCGAATGCCTCGCTCAGCACCGCGGCCGCATGGTCGCGGTCGGCGTCCGAGGCGCGCAGAACGGGGTCGTAGGACGTCATGACTGCGAGTGTACGGCTATTCAAGATATATCGCGATGCCCATCGTGGACAGAAGAAATTGCCGAGATATGGAACCGACCGTAGGTCGGTTTACGTCGTGTATGTAACGTGCACGTGACGCGCGAAAGGCTGGCAGGGTTTACAGCGACAGCGACAAAAATCTCGGCAAAGGACTGGTGATCTTGAACGAAGGTGCCAAGCGTGGGTTCCGTGCCTACACCGTGAAACATCTCGACGACCTGCTGCGCAGAGGCGGTCTGGGCGACGCCGAGCGGCTCCGGATCAGAGCGGTGGCCACGGTGCTGCCCTTCCGGACCAACGCCTACGTGGTGGATCAGCTCATCGACTGGTCCGCCATCCCCGAGGATCCCATCTATCGGCTGGTCTTCCCCCAGGAGGACATGCTGCCCGAGGTGGACGTCACCACGCTGGCGGGTCTCCTGGAGGCAGGGGCGGGGAACGCGGAGATCCAGGCGGCCGCGAACAGGGTGAGGGCGGGGCTCAACCCGCACCCCGCCGGACAGCTCGACCTCAACGTCCCGCGCGTCGCCGGGGAGGCGGTGCCCGGCATGCAGCACAAATACCCTGAGACGGTGCTCTTCTTCCCCAAGCAGGGGCAGACGTGCCACGCCTACTGCACCTACTGCTTCCGGTGGGCCCAGTTCATCGGGGAGCCCGACCTGAAGTTCGCCTCCGACGACGTCGACGCCCTCCTCCGCTACCTCAAGGACCACCCCGAGGTGACCAGCGTGCTGTTCACCGGCGGGGATCCCATGATCATGGGTGAGCCGGTGCTCCGCCGCTATCTGGAGCCGTTACTCGACGTCGAGCAGCTCGAATCCATCCGGATCGGGACCAAGTCACTGGCCTACTGGCCGCAGCGGTTCGTCTCCGACCCCGACAGCGACGACACGCTCCGCCTGTTCGCCTCCGTGGTCGAGGCGGGCAAGAACCTCGCCTTCATGGCGCACTTCTCGCACCCCAGGGAGCTGGAACTCCCGATCGTCGAGGCCGCCGTCGCGAGGATCACCGCCACCGGCGCGGTCGTCAGGACGCAGGCGCCGCTGATCCGGTCGATCAACGACACTCCAGAAACCTGGGCGTCCATGTGGCGCAGGCAGCTCACCATGGGCATGGTCCCGTACTACATGTTCGTCGAGCGCGACACCGGACCGCAGGACTACTTCGCGGTGCCGCTCGCGAGGGCTTACGAGATCTTCAGGGACGCCTACGCGAGCGTTTCCGGGCTGTGCCGCACCGTGCGGGGCCCGTCGATGTCCGCCACGCCGGGCAAGGTCTGCCTGGACGGCGTCGCCGAGGTCGCCGGGCAGAAGGTCTTCGTGCTCCACCTCATCCAGGCGCGCGATCCCGAACTGGTCGGGCGCCCCTTCTTCGCGAGGTACGACCCGAACGCGGTGTGGCTCACCGACCTGCGCCCGGCCTTCGCCGACCGCTTCCCCTTCGAGCTCGCCACCGCCACCCCCCAGCGGCTCTCGGCCTGACCCGCTCTCCGCGGGCCTTCCTCTCGGCGGACCGCCGTCCACCTGCCTCCTGGTGGGCTCCGTGGTGGCCTCGCGGGGCTTGGTCGGCATCGGCGAAGGGTCATGAGTCGAAGGGCTGTGAGCCGAAGGCCCATGAGGCGACGGGGAGCCGGATCGGTGGGCACCGACCCGGCCTCCCCGTCGCCTCAGCGTCCCGGGCCTCGCACGGAGGTGCGACGGGCGATCTCGGCCTGGAGTCTGGCCATCTGCCAGTGCAGCTCGATGAGCTGCTCGGTCAGCTGGAGACGCGGAATCTCTGACGGGTCCTCGACGGACAGGTGGTCGATCGCGGTGGACAGCTCTCGCATCGCGCGCCCCCACTCCATGACGGCTTCCTTGGATCGAAACAACGTTCGAATCATACCGGAACACCGAACACGCTGTCAGTTCATTGCCCCTCGTGTCCCGCCCGGGAGCGCGCCGTATCGCTAGTTCTGGTACTCGGGCGTCACGTATCCGCGGGCCAGGGTGTGGGCGGTGATGTTGAAACCGACCACGGCGGGCGGGGCGTCGGCGCCGACACCGAGCTTCTCCACGTCGAGGGCGTGCACCGCGAAGATGTAGCGGTGCGGGTCGCCGGGCGGCGGTGCGGCGCCGCCGTAGGCGTTGTGGCTGTAGTCGTTGCGCCCGTGCACGCCCACGCCGCCGTCACCGGCACCCGCGCCGGCGGGCAGCTCGGTCACGTCGGCCGGGATGTCGAACAGCAACCAGTGCCAGAACCCGCTGCCGGTGGGCGCGTCGGGGTCGAAGCACGTCACGGCGTAGCTGAGGGTGCCCTCGGGAGCGCCGGACCAGCGCAGGTGAGGAGAGACGTTCTGGCCGGTGGAGCCCCAGTCGTTGAAAACGTGGGTCTCCGCCATGCGCTCGCCGTCGCGGACGTCGTCGCTCTCGACGGTCAGCGCGGGGACCCGGGGCAGGAAGTCATATGGAATCGGTGGCCGCGTGGACACGATTCACCTCCGATGGAAGCGTCTTGTCGGTCGCTCCTCATCCTGCCCTGCCCGCGGACCGCGTAGCGATCAACGCCCCTGTGATCGAAGACCGCCTGATCGGAGAGCTGTGGTCAAGGCGTGTGTGATCGCCGATCGGACCGGTGGCATCGAAGGCCGCCGATCGAGCTCGTGGCTCGGACTCGCCCGATCAGCCGCGTGATCGGTCTCCTGCCGCGGGTGTGGTCAGACCTTGTTGTAGGCGGCGAGGACCGTCTTCGGGTCGCCGTCCATCTTGATCTTGCCCTTGTGCAGCCAGAGGACCCGGTTGCAGGTCTCCTCGATCACGTCGAGGTTGTGGGCGACGAGGAAGACGGTGCCGGCCTCGTCGCGCATCTTCTTGATGCGGTCCTGGCTCTTGCGCCGGAACTCGCGGTCACCGGTGGCGAGGGCCTCGTCGATGAGCAGCACGTCGTGGGACTTCGCCGAGGCGATGGCGAAGCGGAGCCTGGCGCCCATGCCCGAGGAGTAGGTCGACATGGGGAACTGCACGAACTCCCCGATGCCGGAGAAGTCGACGATGTCGTCATACTTCTCCTTGACCTGCTTGGGGTTCATGCCCATCGCGTAGCAGCCGAGCACGATGTTGCGCTCGCCGGTGAGCTCGCGCATCAGCGCGGCGTTGACGCCGAGCAGGGAGGGCTGGCCGTCGGTGTAGACGGCGCCGGAGTGCGGGGGCAGGAGCCCGGCGATGGCGCGCAGCAACGTGGACTTGCCGGAGCCGTTACGGCCGACGATGCCGATGGCGTCGCCGTGGCGGGCCACGAAGGAGACGCCGCGCACGGCGTGCACCTCCTTCATCTGCGGCCGTCCCTGGCGCTTGACGAGGCGCATGAGGGCGTTGACGGCGTTGCCCTTCTCCGCGTCGCTCGCCGCGCCGTACACCCGGTAGATGATGTGCAGGTCGTCCACGATGACCGTGGGGGCGCCCTCGGGGGCAGGGGCGGGTTCCGGGTTGGGGTGCACCCTGACGTCCGTGCTCGGCACGGCGGGCTCCTCGGCCTTCACTCGGGACAGCTCCTCGGTCAACTCAGCCACGGCCGTACTTCTCCTCGGCTCGCCAGAAGTACCAGAAGCCGCCGAGCAGAGCGAACAACGCCCAGAATACGCAGACCCCCCAGATGTAGGGGCGGGCCGGGTGGGTGTGCATGAGCAGGTCCCGCATGAGCTCGATGTACGCGGCGGCGGGGTTGAAGTACATGACGTCGGCGACCCACTGGGGGAGACCGGCGCCGTTGGGGCCCACGACCTTGTCCTCGATGGAGAAGAAGACCCCGGAGGCGTAGAGCCAGGTGCGCATGATGAAGGGGAGCAGCTGGTTCAGGTCGCGGGAGGTGGAGCCGACCCTGGCGAGCACCAGGCTCGCACCGACGTTGAACATCGTCTGCAGCAACAGGGCGACCGGGACCAGCAGCCACATGAGGGTGAGATCCTCGCCGGTGATCAGCACCAGGCTGAACAGCACGCCCATGGAGATGAGCAGCTGCTGGAACTCCTGGATCGTGTAGGCGAGCGGGAGCGCGGCGCGCGGAAAGTGCAGGGCCCGGATCAGCGACAGGTTGCCGGAGATCGCCTTGGCGCCGCTGCTCACCGAGCGCTGGGTGTAGGTGAAGACGAACATCCCGGTGATGAGGAAGGCCGGGTAGTTCTCGATGTTCCCCTTCGCGCCGAGGATCAGGCCGAACATCACGTAGTAGATGCCCGCGTTCAGCAGTGGCGTGAGGACCTGCCACAGCTGGCCCAGGGCCGAGTTGCTGTACTTCGAGACGTTGCGCGACGTGGCGTACGTCGTGATGAAGTGGCGTCGTTCCCACAGTTGGCGCAGGTATACGGGCAGACTCGGGCGTGCGATGGCACGCCGAAGACCGTGGCGCGCGGCGAGCTTGGCCAGCGGCTCCTGCCCCTGGGCGGAGGTGCCGTTACTCGGGCCGCCCGCCTGGGCGTCCGCGATCGCGGATTCCGGCTGGCTCATGGCAAGGACTCTATTGGATGCGAGTGGATGAAGTGCCTGCGGCGGGGGTTCGCCGCACACATTGGACGGGATCTCCGGGCAACAGGTTCCAGGGCAATTGTGCGGTTCTTCCGCGGGACACCAGGCCCTTCGCGGTCGGGTCAGCGCAGGCCCAGGTCAGGGTCATGGGAGGGCAACGGATGCGATCAGTGTCGGCGCGGGGGTATTTTGGCGTGACCGTTCACGTCCTACGTGTGCCTGGATGTCGTTTTCATGGACATCCGAGGTCTCGATCTCGTTGAGTTGACAGACATATGACAGTGAGTCAGTCAATGCGTAACCGAACTGCAACATCACAGATATAAGTCGGTGTGGAGCGGTAGAGGATAGTCGCGAGCGATCGGTGTGGCGTCAGCACCCGGACAGCGGCAGCGGGAAGCAGGGACCACAAGATCCTCCTTCGCGGTGCTCGGGGTCACGGAGCCCAGTGTCGACGCAAGCCTGCAAAGGGAGGATTTACCGCAATGCGTGTTACCAAGAGTGCCCGGTTCACCGCCGGCGCCGCGTTGCTCGCCCTCGCGCTGACCGCGTGTGGTGGTTCGACGTCCCCGGACGGTGGGGCGGCAGGGGCCGACCAGCCCGTGCGGATGGAGCTCGGTGAGCCGCAGAAGCTCTTCTATCCCGGTGACACCACCGAGTCCGAAGGCTCCGAGGTCCTCGCCGCCATCTTCGCCCCGCTGGTCGGCTACGACGAGAACAAGCAGGTCGTGGACGAGGTCGCCGAGTCGATCGAGTCGCCGGACAACACGGTGTGGACGATCAAGCTCAAGCCGGGCTACACCTGGCACAACGGCGAGAAGCTGATCGCGCAGAACTACGTCGACGCGTGGAACTACGCCGCCAACCAGGACAACGTCCAGGGCGCCAACGGCTTCTTCAGCCGGGTCGACGGCTGGGCCGACCTGAACCCCGGCGAGGGCCAGACCGTCTCCACCAAGGAGATGAAGGGCCTCAAGGTCGTCGACGAGAGCACCTTCACCGTCACTCTCAGCAAGCCGTTCTCGCAGTTCAAGACGATGCTGGGCTACACGGCGTTCTACCCGCTGCCCAAGGCGGCCTTCGGCCCCGACGGTAAGATCACCGAGGAGTACGCCAGGAAGCCGATCGGCCAGGGCTACTTCCAGATCGACAAGCCCTACAACAAGGGCACCGACCAGACGATCGACCTCACCCGGTACGACGCCTTCGCCGGGACGAAGCCGAAGTTCGCCAAGCTCCAGTTCAAGCTCTACACGAGCCCGGAGACCGCGTTCAACGACCTGGCCGCGGGCAACCTCGACATCCACGACTCGCTGCCCCCGTCGGCGATCGCGAGGGCGAAGTCCGAGCTCGGCGAGCGCTACATGGACGAGGCGGACGCCGGCGTCGGCTACATCGGCTTCCCGATGCAGTACAACAAGACGTACGCGAACGTGAAGGTTCGCGAGGCCATCTCCATGGCCATCGACCGCAAGACCATCGCGGAGAAGGTCTTCTCCGGCACGCGCGCCCCGGCCGACGACTTCATCAACCCCCTCCTCGACGGCTACCGCGCCGGCGCCTGCGCGGCCTGCGGCTACGACCCCGACAAGGCCAAGGCGCAGTACGCGGAGAACAACGGTCCCAAGACGCTGGAGCTGGGCTACAACACCGACGGCCCGCACAAGGAGTGGATCGAGGCCGTCGCGAACAGCCTCCGCGCCAACCTGGGCATCGAGGTGACGGTGAAGCCCTTCGAGAAGTTCGCCTCGATCCTCGACGAGCTCGAAAAGAAGTCCTACGGCGGTATGTTCCGGATGGGCTGGGCGATCGACTACCCGTCGGCGGAGAACTACCTGACCCCGATCTTCTCCAGCGTCGCGATCAAGACCGGCTCCAACTACGCCGGCTGGTCGAACAAGGAGTTCGACGAGCTCCTGTCCAAGGGTGACACCGCCCCGACGCAGGAGGAGGGCCTGAAGTTCTACCAGCAGGCCGACGACATCCTGATCAAGGAACTTCCCTACATTCCGGTGTACTTCTACCGGACCAACGCCGCGTTCTCCCAGCATGTCAAGGGCGTCAAGATCAACCTTCTCAACCAGATCGAGTGGGCCGAGGTCGAGAAGACCGGCTGACGAACGGCTGAGGGGCCGGGCGGGAGCCCGGCCCCACCGGCCGCCCGGGACGATCTCGCGGCACCGCGCGACCCGCCGGTCCGCGAGATCGTCCCGGGCACCTACGGGAGACACGAATGGGCCGTTACATCCTCAGGCGCCTGATCCAGTCGATACCGGTGCTGCTGGGCGCCACCCTGCTCATCTACGCCATCGTCTTCGCGCTGCCCGGCGACCCCATCGCGGCGCTGGCCGGCGAGAAGCGCATAGACCCCAACATCGTCGCCATCCTGCGCGAGCAGTATCACCTGAACGATCCGTTCCTGGTGCAGTACTGGTACTACATCACCGGCCTGTTCGGCGGTGACTTCGGCACCACCTTCGCCGGTGTCGGAGTCGGCGAGATCATGGCCGGCAAGTTCCAGGTGACCATCAACCTGGCGGCGACCGCCCTGGTGATGGAGGCCGTCATCGGCGTGGGGCTCGGCCTGTACGCGGCGCTGCGCCAGGGCAGGGCCGGCGACTCGATGATCCTCGCCTCCACCCTGGTGCTGATCTCCATCCCCACCCTCGTCACCGGCTTCGTGCTCCAGCTGCTGCTGGGGGTGAAGCTCAAGCAGGCGGGGATCGACCTCTTCCCCGTCGCGGGCGTGACGGAGGGCTGGCGCAGCTACCTGCTGCCCGGCTTCGTGCTCGCGGGGACGTCGATCGCCTACCTCACCCGGCTCGCGAGGAACAGCCTGGTGGAGATCCTGCGCGCCGACTACATCCGCACCGCGGTCGCGAAGGGCCTGCCCCGGAAGCGGATCGTCGGGCGGCACGCGCTGCGCAACGCGCTGATCCCGCTCGTCACCTACCTGGGTGCCGATCTCGGCGTGCTGATGGGCGGCGCGGTGATCACCGAGACGATCTTCAACCTGCCGGGGATCGGCCAGCAGCTGTTCAGCTCCGTATATCTGCGCGAGCAGCCCGTGGTCGTCGGCATCGTGACCGTCCTGGTGCTGATCTACATCCTGGCCAACCTGGTCGTCGACCTGCTCTACGCCGTGCTCGACCCGAGGATCCGCTATGAGTGACACCCTTGTCCCGGCCGGAGGGAAGACCGGGGGCCCCAAGCACGGCAAACCGCGCAGGGGCGCCAGAGGCGCGAAGGCGCCCAAGGCCGCGAGCCTGTGGGGCGACGCCTGGTACGACCTGCGCCGCCGCCCGCTCTTCATCGGAGCGTCCATCCTCATCGCCGTCCTGGTCGTGATGGCGGCGTTCCCCTCGCTGTTCACCTCGGTGAACCCGTTCGACGCCAGGAGTTGCCAACTCGGCGACGCCCGGCTGGGCATGAGCGAGGCCCACTGGTTCGGCACGGACAACCTGGGCTGCGACATCTACGCCCGCACCGTCTACGGCGCCCGCAACTCGATCGTGGTCGGTCTGGCCACCACGATCGTCACCGCGCTGGTGGGCGGCCTGCTCGGCCTGTTCGCCGGGTTCACCGGCGGCGCGCTGGACACCCTGCTCTCCCGGATCACCGAGATCTTCTTCGCGATCCCGTCGATCCTGGGCGCCCTGCTCATCCTGGCGGTGTTCCGCACGGGCAACGTGTGGACCGTCATGCTCGCGCTCGCCGTGCTGACCTGGCCGATGACGTACCGGATCATGAGGGCGGCGGTGATCACCGCCAAGAGCCAGGACTACGTGCTCGCGGCGAGGGCGCTCGGCGCCTCCGCGTCGCGGATCATGTTCCGGCACATCCTGCCGAACGCGATCGCCTCGGTGATCGTGGTCGCCACGATCAACCTGGGCTACTTCATCGCCGCCGAAGCAGGTCTGTCCTTCCTCGGCGTGGGCCTGCGCTCGCCGGACATCTCGTGGGGACTCATGATCTCCGACGCGAGGGAGCGCTTCCTGGAGGCTCCGTGGGCGCTGCTCTTCCCGGCGCTGTTCCTGAGCCTGACGGTGCTCGCCTTCATCATGCTGGGCGACGCGGTCCGCGACGCCCTCGACCCGAAGCTGCGGTAAGGGGGAGCCGTGAAGAAGACCTCGACACAGGTGGTGCCCTCCAGAGAGACGCCGGGCGGCGAGCCGCTGCTCGTCGTCGACGACCTGCACGTGGAGTTCGTGACCAGGCAGGGCGTGGTCAAGGCGGTCAACGGGGTCGGCTACTCGCTGAACCCCGGGGAGACGCTCGCCGTGCTCGGCGAGTCCGGCTCGGGCAAGTCGGTGACCGCGCAGGCCATCATGGGCATCCTCGACTCCCCGCCGGCCCGCGTCCCCCGGGGCGAGATCCGCTTCCGGGGCACGAACCTGCTCGGCCTGTCGGAGGAGGCCCGTGCCCAGGTGCGCGGCCGGCGGATCGCGATGATCTTCCAGGACGCGCTCTCCGCGCTGAACCCGGTGTTCACCGTCGGCGACCAGATCGGGGAGATGTTCCGGGTGCACCGGGGCGCCTCCAGACGCGACGCCACCAAGAAGGCGATCGAGCTGATGGACCGGGTCCGCATCCCCGCCGCCAGGCAGCGGGTGCACGACTACCCGCACCAGTTCTCCGGGGGGATGCGCCAGCGCATCATGATCGCGATGTCGATCGCGCTCGACCCCGAGGTGCTGATCGCCGACGAGCCGACCACCGCCCTCGACGTGACGGTGCAGGCCCAGATCATGGAACTCCTCGGCGAGCTGCGGCGCGAGAGCGACATGGGCCTGATTCTGATCACCCACGACCTCGGCGTGGTGGCCGACGTCGCCGACAGGATCGCGGTCATGTACGGCGGGCGGATCGTGGAGAACGCCCTCGTGCACGACATCTACCGCAGGCCCGCCCACCCGTACGCCAAGGGCCTGCTCGACTCGATCCCCCGGGTCGACCAGAAGGGCCAGGAGCTGTACGCCATCAAGGGCATGCCGCCGAACCTGCTCGACATGCCCACGGGCTGCGCCTTCCACCCCCGGTGCCCGTACCGTCAGGACGACTGCGTCGTCGACGCGCCCCCGCTGTACGAGATCGGCCCGACGCGCGCCAGCGCGTGTCACTACTGGAGGGAGGTCCTCGATGGCAGCCACGGGTGAGCCGATCCTTGAGGTTCGCGACCTGGTCAAGCACTTCCCGCTCACCCAGGGCATCGTCCTGCGCAGGCAGGTCGGCGCGATCAGGGCCGTCGACGGGGTCTCCTTCGACCTGCGCCGGGGGGAGACGCTCGGCATCGTGGGCGAGTCGGGGTGCGGCAAGTCCACGCTGGCCAAGCTCCTGATGGCGCTGGAGCGGCCGACCTCGGGTTCGGTGAGGATCAACGGCCGGGAGATCGCCGACGCGAGGGGCGGCGAGCTCAAGCGGGCCCGCCGCAACATCCAGATGGTGATGCAGGACCCGTACACCTCGCTGAACCCCCGGATGACCGTGGGCGACATCATCGGCGAGCCGTTCGAGATCCACGGTGAGGTCGTACCCAAGGGCGACCGGCGCCGCAGGGTCCAGGAGCTCCTTGAGGTGGTCGGCCTCAACCCCGACCACATCAACCGCTACCCGCACCAGTTCTCCGGCGGTCAGCGTCAGCGCATCGGGATCGCCCGCGGGCTCGCGCTCCAGCCGGAGATCATTGTCTGCGACGAGCCGGTCTCCGCGCTCGACGTGTCGATCCAGGCGCAGGTCGTGAACCTGCTGGAGCGGCTGCAGGACGAGTTCGGCCTCGCGTACGTCTTCATCGCCCACGACCTGTCGGTGGTCCGGCACATCTCCGACCGGGTGGGGGTGATGTACCTGGGCAAGATGGTGGAGATCGGGAAGGACACCGAGATCTACGACCGGCCCGCGCACCCCTACACCCAGGCGCTGCTGTCGGCCGTTCCCGTGCCCGACCCCGAGGGACGCGAGCGCCGTGAGCGGATCATCCTCCAGGGCGACCCGCCGTCTCCCGCCAGTCCGCCGTCGGGGTGCCGGTTCCGTACGCGCTGCTGGAAGGCCCAGGAGATCTGTGCCGTCGAGGAGCCGCCGCTGCGGGTCAGGCCGGGCACCGCGCACGCGAGTGCGTGCCACTTCACCGAGACCCACGACGTGATCCACGCCTAGGAGGGGTCGCGGAGACCGGGGGCCCCGGGAGGACGGCGAAGGACCGGCGGAGCGGTCTCGCGGGCGGGGTGGGGAACGGTGCGATCCCCGCGTGGAGTCGCGGAGGGCTGTGGGGCCGTAGGGCCTGGCTTCGCGAGCGGGCCGGGAGGTGCGATCTCCGCGTGGAGTCGCGAGAGCGGGGTTTCGCGAGCGGGCCGGGAACGGCGAGGGGCCGAAGCGGGGATTTCGCGAGCGGACCCCGGGAACGACGACAGGGCGTGACCCCCACATGGAATTGTGGAGGCCACGCCCTGCCCGCCTTACCGTAGAACGTCTTTACCGCGAGACGCCTTTACCGCAGGACATCCGCTGCAGGGACGTCCGTCCTGCTAGAGGATGTCGACGCCGACGCCGCCGATGCCGACAAGGCCGCCGATGCCGACGCCGTGGCCGACACCGCTGCCGCTGCTGATGATGTTGCCGCCGCCGCCGATGGTGTTGCCGCCACGGCCGATGAGGCCACCGCCGAGGATGCCGCCCCCGCCGAAGCCGCCGCCGTACACGCCGCCGCCGTAGACGCCGCCCCCGTAGATGCCGCCGCCGTACACGCCGCCGCCGTAGACGCCCCCGCCGTAGCAGCCGGCGCCGTACACGCCGCCGCCGTAGACGCCGCCCCCGTAGATGCCGGCGCCGTACACGCCGCCGCCGCAGCCGGTGGTCACGGCCGTGGGGATGACGGTGGTGCCGTAGGTGACGGTGCTCGTCGGGATGAAGGCGGGAGCCGCGCTGACGACGCCGACGCCGACGCCGCAGCAGTCGGCGGCCTTCTTGGCGGCCTTGGCCTGGGCGGCGGCCTTGACGACCGAGGCGGCGGTGACCTTGGTCGCGGAGCTGGTGGAGGACGTGGACGCGGAGGCGGCCACGGCCGGCGCGAGGACGGCGACGCCGACGCACGCGGAGGTGATGAGAAGACGACGAATCATTGTGGTTCCCCCTGGAAGGAAATCGTCGCGGCAGTGTATGAGGCCTTTTGAAAGGACCGTCTGCGCGCGGCTACTCAAAGTAACGGGAGTGAGACTATCCAGCGACATGCTTTCTGGAGGGTCAAGAATGGTCAGCTTGTGGTAATGATCGCGGATCCGTGATTGAACGAATAATGGCCGATCACTGTTTCGATCCGGGCGCGTCCGACCTGCCACGCCCCTGCGGATTCCTTAACTGCCAGGTCAGCTCGTATATCCGGTGGAGGGCAGGCCGCTCGCGGGCGGCGAGGACGGTGAGCCTCGACGACGCCGAGGTCGGAGGCCGGGCCGGGGGGAGCGAGAGAACGAAAAGGGGTCATTGTCCGGGGGAATGTGGACACGTCATCGGAATTCCGGCATGCGTATTTACAGGTGAAACGATCCTTCGGCTACAACGATAATTCGGTAAACGGCATAACGCGTCGGGAGACTTCTCCCTAAGTCGCTTTTTCTGCGCCTTTCACGGGCAGGGAGAGAGGCGTACGTGGGCTCCGGGCGGCAGGCCGAGCCGCTGGGAGGCATCGCCCGAGTTGACCGCGAGCGCGACCAGCCCGGCCGAGTCGGTGAAGGCCACGATCTCCCCGGGCGGCACGGAGGCGAAGCTCTCCTTGAACGGCACCGAGAGCCGCCGCCTGCCCAGCCAGACCACCAGCGTCTCTCCCAACGCGACGCCCAGCGTCGCCAGGTCGCCGGAGCCGATCGAGAGCTGGGCGTTGCCGTGCCGGTCGATCGAGAGCACCTCGCCCTCGACACAGCCCTCCTGCAGCACGGAGGTGGGCGCGGGCAGCGAGACCAGCCGCTCCAGCGGGATCTCCTGCCCCAGCTCGGACGGGTGGCGCCCGATGGCCAGGTGCGCCGCGACGGGGGCGAAGAGGTCGCGCCCATGGAAGGTCGGCGAGACCGGTTTCAGGAAGAGGTCCGTGTTGGACAGCTCGTAGGCGGCACGCGCGCCCCCGCTGGCGTGGATCGCCCACGACAGGAGCCCGTTGTCCGGGCCCAGGAACACATGCTTGCCGGCCTCGACCGCCACGGCCCTGCGCGAGCCGCCGCCGCCGGGGTCCACCACGGCGACGTGCACGCCGGAGGGAAGATAGGCGATCGTCTGGGCCAGGATCGCCGCACCGCGGCGTACGTCCCCCGAGGGGACCAGATGGCACACGTCGATGATCCGCGACTCGGGAGAGATTCCGGCGATCACGCCGTGACATGCGGCGATGTAGCCGTCTTCCAGTCCGTAGTCGCTGAGAAGGCTGATGACAGAGGTCACATCAGGTGACTGTACGTCGCCACATCCGTCATGAACAGCGCGAAATTCCGGACTATCCTGACTTCGGGCCGCGCGTGCGCGGTGTGACCGCCGCGTGCCCCCGACGGAGGAGGAAGCAATGGACACCGCGCCGAGTTCCGGTGACGGCGCCGCTCCGGAGCCCGCGCAGAGGGCTCTCACCGACAGGGAGCGCGAGCTGCTCGCCTTCGAGCGCCAGTGGTGGCGCTACGCGGGCGCCAAGGAGCAGGCGGTCCGCGAGGTCTTCGACATCTCCGTGACGCGCTACTACCAGTTGCTCAGCGAGCTCATCGACCTGCCGGCGGCGCTCGCCCACGATCCGATGCTCGTCAAGCGCCTGCGCCGGCTCCGCGAGACCCGCCGTCGCGACCGTTCCGCCCGAAAAATGGGCTTGCGACCCTGATCTCCGGGTACGACCGGTCGCGGCGGGCGATCGCGAGAGCCGGGCCGACAGGACGGGCGAGACCTCGAAGGCGGTGAGGGCCGGGCGAGCATGACGCCCGAACACGCTTGAGGGGGTTCGAAGAGGACCGGGCGAGGTTCGGCCGGGCCATGTCGGACGGGGGTCGGACGGGGGTCGGACGGGGGTTCGGCGAGAGTTCGGCGAGAGTTCGACGGGGGCTTGATGGGACTCGTCGTACTGGGACGAGGATGACGGTGACCACACTCGACAGGGCGAGGCGGATATGACGACGAACACGTCCGAAGGGCTGAAGGCGATCGTCGCCGACCCGGCGGGGGCGGTGATCGGGCTCGACTTCGACGGCACGCTGTCCCCGATCGTCCCCGATCCCGCGGCGGCGAGGATCCACCCCGGCGGGGCCGAGGTGCTGGGCAGGCTCGGCCGCCTGGTCGGCGCCGTGGTGATCGTGACCGGCCGCCCCGCCGCCACGGCCGTCGAGTACGGCTCCCTGACCGAGGTCCCCGGGCTGGTCGTGCTCGGGCACTACGGCCTCGAACGCTGGGAGGCGGGCGCGCTCGCCGCCCCGCCCGTTCACCCGGGTCTCGACCTGGCCAAAGGCGGGCTCGTCTCGCTCGTCGCGGGGATCGAGGGGGTGCGGATCGAGGACAAGGAGCGGTCGGTGGCCGTGCACACCCGGCAGGCGGCCGATCCGTGGGCGACGCTCGACGCGCTGCGCGAGCCGGTCGCCGCGCTGGCGGCGAGGGTGGGGCTCACGGTGGAGCCGGGCAAGTTCGTGCTGGAGCTGCGCCCGCCGGGGACGGACAAGGGGGTGGCGCTGAGCGCCTTCCTGGGCGAGCGGGCCGCTCGGTCGGTGCTGTTCGCGGGGGACGACCTGGGAGATCTCGCGGCGTTCGCGGCCGTGCGGGCCTCGGGTCTGCCGGGCGTGACGGTGTTCAGCGGATCGCCGGAGATCGAGGTCGAGGCCGACATCGTGGTGGACGGGCCCCCGGGGGTCCTGGAGCTTCTCACCTCGATCGCCGACGCCGTCGAGCGCGAGGCGTAGGAGGAACGCCCGTTCAGGCCGGCTCGCCCACGCTCCTCAGGGAACGTTCGCCCGCGACGACGAGCAGTCCCGCGACGGCGAGCCCGATCAGGGCGGGGACCATGAGGAACGCCCGCTGGGTGCCGAACCCGTCGGCCAGCGCGCCCAGCAGGAACGGCCCGCTCCCCACCGCGAGCCCGGAGAAGATCGCGGCCATCGCCGACGCGCGGTCCCGCCGTCCGCCGGAGGCGGCGAGCAGCCGCGACAGCGCCATCGGGAAGTGCAGCGCCACCCCCAGTCCGGAGACGGCGAGGCCCACGTAGGAGAAGACCGGGTCCGTGCTCAGCCAGAAGATCGCCCACCCGACGGCCGAGACCAGGAGCGCGCCGAGGAACAGCGCGGTCGGCGGGATGCGCAGGGCGAGCCACGCCCCGGCCAGCCGCCCGGCCGCCATCCCCGCGGTGAACGCCGCGACCGCGGTCGCGGCCACCGCCGCGGGCAGCCCTGTCTGGTCGGAGAACAGCTTGGCCGCCCACAGGTTGAAGCAGAACTCCATCGCGACGCAGCAGAACAGCACGGCGGCGGCGAGGTAGAACCGCCAGCCGAAGCGGACCTCGCCGTCCGTGGCGGCACCGCCGACGGTCTTCTCCGGCTCGGGGATCCGTACGCGACCCATGGCCAGCGCGAGCAGCGCGGCCAGCACGGAGGTCACCAGCAGCGCGGCCCGCCAGCCGAGGGCGCTCTGCGCGGCGGCGCTGACCACGAAAGGGACCCCGATGCCGACGATCACGCAGACGGCGTTGGCCTCGCTGATCGCCGCCGGGCCCGCGGGACCGTGCCGATCGTCGAGCGCGGCCATGCCCGGGAACAGAACGAGCGCGGACAGCGCGCCGGCGACGCCGTACCCGAGAAGGGTGACCGGCAGCAGCGTGGGGGCCGCCGCGACCATGAGCG
The DNA here is from genome assembly GCF_040648855.1 of Streptosporangium sp. NPDC049078. NCBI lineage: Bacteria > Bacillati > Actinomycetota > Actinomycetes > Streptosporangiales > Streptosporangiaceae > Streptosporangium > Streptosporangium sp. NPDC049078. The sequence goes on along the minus strand of NZ_JBEZEL010000022.1, from coordinate 154,460 downwards.
TGCCGACGCTTATCCCGGCCATCCCGGTCCAGATGGCGGCCCGGCGGCCGATCCTCCCGACCACCCAGGGCAGGACGAGACCGGTGACGATGCCGCCGGCGGCCATCGCGGTCCCGTGCAGCCCGGCGACCGCCTGGGAGACGCCCTGGTCGAGGCGGAGCAGCGGGAGCGCGGAGCTGAGGCCGTACAGGTAGGTGGCGAAGACGCCGAACTGGAGATAGATCAGCCAGGTCGCGCGGTCGCGGATCAGCCGGACGTGCGCGGTCGCGGTCAACTCGGCCCCCGTACGCCGAAGAAGTGAAATAGCCGCCAAAATTATCTCATGTGGGGCTAAAACCGCCCAACAATTTTGATCGTCACCCGAGGGCGTCGAGCTGCTCGGCGAACCACCGGTGCGGGGGGAGCGCGGTCGCCGCGGCGGCGAGCAGGACACCTCTCCTGGAACGCTCGGCCGAGGGCATCGTCAGGCCCTCGTGCAGCGCGGCGGCCGTGGCCGAGACGTCGTAGGGATTGACCGTGAGCGCGTGCTCGCCCAGCTCGGCGGCGGCGCCCGCCTCCCGCGACAGCACCAGCGCGCTGTGCGGCGACAGGATCGGCCCCTCCTTCGCCACCAGGTTCATGCCGTCGCGGATCGGGTTCACCAGCAGCACGTCCGCCAGCCGGTAGGCGGCGAGCGAGCGCGGGTAGTCGTCGTCGACGTTGAGGATGAGCGGGTCCCAGTCCTCGGTGCCGTACTCGTCCTCGATCTCCTTGGCGCAGCGCTGCACCGCCGCGGTGTACTCGCGGTATTCGGGCAGGTCGTGCCGGGAGGGGTAGGCGAAGGCGAGGTGGGTGACCCGGCCGTGCCACTCCGGGTAGGTGGCGAGGAACTGCTTGTAGGCGAGCAGGCCCCGCACGATGTTCTTCGACAGCTCCGTCCTGTCGATCCGCACGATCAGCCTGCGGTCGCCCACCTGGTCGCGGAGCGCGGCCATGTGCGACTCCACATCGGGCTCGGAGGCCCGGGTCCACAGCGCCTTGCCGTCCACCCCCAGGCTGTGGGTGCCGATCCTGGTGGTCCTGCCCGCGTGCGTGACCGTACGCTCCCCGCGGTCGACCCGCGCCCCGAGCACCGCCTCGCAGCAGTCCATGAACGCCCCGCCCCAGCGGTCGGTGAGGAAGCCCGCGTGGTCGGCGCCGAGGATGCCTTCGAGGAGCTCGGTCGCCACGTCGTCGGGGAGCAGGCTGAAGTATTCCGGCGGGGCCCACGGCGTGTGCGAGAAGTGCGCCACCCGCAGGTCGGGGCGCTCCCCCCTGAGCATCGCCGGGGCGAGACTCAGGTGGTAGTCCTGCACCATCACCCGCGCCCCGTGCGGGGCCTCCTCGGCCAGCGCCATCGCGAACGCCTCGTTGTAGGCCTGGTACGACTCCCACTCCCTGCGGAACCTGGCGTCGAAGTGCGGCCGGTTGGGGGTGTCGTAGAGGAGGTGGTGGACGAACCACAGGGTGGAGTTGGCGACCGCGTTGTAGGCGCGGTGGAAGGTCGCCGGGGGGATGTCGAGCATCCGCACCGTCCCGGTGTCGTAGCCCGCCTGGTCGAGCCGGCCGCCGGGCGCGAGCCGCACGGCGCCGCGATCGCCGTCGGACAGTGCCGCGCAGACCCACAGGGCGTTGACGTCCCTCGCGACCTCCGACAGGCCGGAGACCAGGCCGCCACCTCCCCTGCGCATGGACAGTGAGCCGTCCTCGGAGAGGGTGAAGGAGACGGGGCCGCGGTTGGAGGCCACCAGGATCGCGCTCATGAGATCCCTTCACTGGCTGGGGACACGCCTGTTTTCGAAGGTTAACCGGCACCTGACCGGGCTGTCCTCGCCCTTCGGGTCAACGAAAGAACGGTGTTCAACGAATTGTGTCAGCTCTTGTCGGCAGGTGAAGTGATGAGGCCCGACGTATCACCTTTTTGGCGGCGAGAAGGGGAGGGCTTTGGCAGGGAGAAGGGGAGGGGCGCCGTCCGAGGGCCGGACCATAGGATGTCCAGCGACCGTGACCGCTGATGGGGGCCCGTGATGGCGCTGGACGAGACGACCGAGGACCTGGCCCGATCGGCCGCCCAGGGCGACCACCGCGCGCTCGGTGAGCTGCTGAGGCGGATCGAGCCCGCCGTGCTCAGGCACTGCGGCCGGATCCTTCCCTTCAGGCAGGACGCCGAGGAGGCCTGCCAGGACACCCTGCTCGCGGTGGCGCGCAACATCGGCCGGTTCGAGGGGCGTGCCCGGTTCAGCACCTGGCTGCACATCGTGACCGCCAACTGCGCGAGGACCACCTACCGCTCGCTGAAGCGCCGCGCCGCCGAGCAGAGCTCGGACGAGCTGCCGCTGCAGAAGCCGGACGTCGCCCGGGTGAGCGTGATCGCCGGGTCCCGGCTGGACCTGCTCGACGCGATGGAGGCGCTGGAGGCCGAGAAGCCGGAGCTCGCCCAGGCGCTGGTGCTGCGTGACATCTGCCAGCTCGACTACAACGAGGTCGCCGAGCAGCTCCGGATCCCGCTGGGCACCGCCAAGTCGCGCATCCACCAGGCGCGCAAGTACGTCCAGGGCGCCCTGGGCGACGCCTACGGCTTCTGATCCCGACTTCGATCCCGGCTGCCCGGTCCGGGTCTGTCCTGGTCATCCGGCCCCGGGGTTGATCTCGACCGTCCGATTCGAGAAGGGCAGCCCGATTCGGGAAGGGCCGGATGGTTCTGGAAGGGTCAGGGCCGGTGGGAACCGTTCGTGAACACTTTCCGCGTGGTGCGTGGCTTCGGCGGCCTTGCCTGATCTAAAGTGACGTTGCCCGCGTCACATGATCAATGGGTGACATGTGGTGATCTCCCCTCGCGCTTCACAGGCAAAGGTCGAGGAGAACCCACATGTCCCGCAGGCACGCCCTCATCGCATCATGCGCCCTGACCGCCACCGCGCTCGCCCTGGCCGCCGTACCGGCCGGAGCCGAGCGTGAGGCGGCGGCTGCCCCGGCCACGCGCGTCATCCCGTCCGCCGATGTGGCCGTGCCGATCGTTTCGGCCGCGCTGAAACCGTCGCCCGCCATGCTGAAGGCGCTTGAGCGCGACCTTCGGCTGACTCCGGCCGAGGCTCGCGAACGCCTGCTCAACGAGGCCCGCCTCACCCCGATCGCGTTGCGGATGGCCGAAAGACTCGGTCCCCGTTTCGGCGGTGCCTGGCTTCGGGGAACCACCGCGGACACCCTGGTGACGGCCACCACCAGTGACACCGATATCCCCTCGATCCTCGCGGCGGGCTCCGAGGCACAAATCGTCCCCAGGTCACTGGCGGAGCTCAAAGCGATCCAGTTGAAGCTCGACCTCTCCCCGAACCACTCGCATTACGTGGCGGGCGTGCGTTATGTCGACGTGAAAAGGAACAAAGTAGTCATCCTCTCCCTGAATCCCGAGGCGGCCGAGAGCATCGTCCTGGGCAGCGACGTGGACGAGAGCGCGGTGCAGGTGGTGCCCGCCGCCGAGGCTCCTCTGCCCCTGTACGACCTGGTGGGCGGCAACGCCTACTACATCGGTTCCACCAGTCGCTGTTCGATCGGCTTCCCCGTGCTCAAGGGTACCCAACCGGGCTTCGTCAGCGCGGGCCACTGTGGAAAGGCCGGCGACACCACCACCGGCTTCAACCGAGCCATCCAGGGCGTCTTCCAGGCGTCAACCTTCCCCGGCCACGACTACTCCTGGGTCATGGTCAACGCCGACTGGACCCCCACCTCGTCGGTGGACGACGGCCAGGGCGGCGTCGTGTCCGTCGCCGGAGCCACGCCCGCCATCGAGGGGGCCTCGGTCTGCCGGTCCGGCTCCACCACTGGCTGGCACTGCGGCCTCATCCAGCAGCGCGGCGCCAGCGTCACCTATCCCCAGGGCACCGTCTCCGGGGTGACCCGCACCAGCGTCTGTGCCGAGCCGGGGGACTCGGGCGGCTCCTTCATCTCCATCGACCAGGCCCAGGGCGTCACCTCAGGCGGCTCCGGCGACTGCGACCAGGGGGGCACCACCTATTTCCAGCCGATCGGCCCGATCCTCACCGCCTACGGCCTGACCTTGAGGACCGTCGCGGGCAATCGGCCACCGTCGGCCCCGAGCACCTGCACCGGCTTCCCGAACACCTACACCGGCACCCTGGCCACCGGCGCGGCCGCCTACCAGCCCAAGGGCCGTTACTACAGGTCGACCACGGGGGGCGCCCACTCCGCCTGCCTGGCCGCCGCCGACGGCGCCGACTTCGACCTGTATCTGCAGAAGTGGGACGGCAGGAGCTGGGCGGTCGTCGCCACCTCCGACGGCCCGGGCGCCAACGAGAACATCTCCTACACCGGCACGGCCGGCTACTACCGCTATCGGGTGGTCTCCTCGTCCGGCTCCGGCGCGTACACCCTGGGGTTCAAGGCGCCGTGACCGCCGACCGGACGCCGCCCGCGGGGCGCGTCCGGCGACGACCGGAAGGGGTGAGGCCCCCGCCGGGCGGACGATCACCGAGGATCGTCCGCCC
>NZ_JBEZEL010000022.1:0-149927 GCF_040648855.1 Streptosporangium sp. NPDC049078 | reverse complement strand
GCGCCCTCACCCACCGCTGCGCACCCCCACCCTCCAGCGACAAACTCCTTTAGCCCCCCCCCGCCCGGCGGGGGCCTCACCTGTCCTTTCACCTGTTTTTCCAGTCACGCCGCCTGTCTCGGGGGCGGAGGAACGGATCCGGCTGTCCGCTGGATAACACGCCTTATCTCGCACAGTGAGACATGAAGTCAGGAGGGCGGCAGGGCGGGGTAGAGTGCTCAAGACCTGCGCGTCAGGTTTCCAACTGAATATCTGCTCATCCAGAGGGGTGGAGGGACCGGCCCTGCGAAGCCCCGGCAACCATCCCGGTTCACGACCCGTGATCTGAACGAGGTCGACCGGGACAGGTGCCAATTCCGGTCTGTGACCAGGGTGGTCCAGACGAAGATGAGGGAAAGGCCTCGCTTCATGGCGCTCGCAACCACTGAGAACACCACCACCTCCGCTCGTGCCGACGGCACGCGTGACCGGCGCTTCGGCCCCGCCGTGGCGCTGTCCTGCCGGGAGTGCGGTGCCCGCTACGACCTCGGCCCCAGTTTCGCCTGTACCGAGTGTTTCGGGCCCCTTGAGATCGCGTACGACTTCGGGCGGGTGACCCGGGAGCGGATCGCCGAGGGGCCGACCAACATCTGGCGCTACCGCTCGCTGCTGCCCGTCCCCGAGGACGTGGCCGCCAAGCCCAACATGGCGCCCGGCTGGACCAAGCTCGTCAACGCCGGCAACCTCGCCCGCGAGCTGGGCATCCGCTCGCTGCACGTGAAGGACGACTCAGGCAACCCCACCCACTCCTTCAAGGACCGCGTGGTGGCCATCGCCGTCGAGGCGGCACGCAACTTCGGCTTCCACACCCTCTCCTGCTCCTCCACCGGCAACCTCGCCGGTGCCGTGACCGCCGCCGCCGCGCGGGCCGGGCTGGACGCCTGCGTGTTCATCCCCTCCGACCTGGAGCAGGCCAAGATCGTGATGGCCTCCGTGTACGGCGGCAGGCTCATCGGCATCGAGGGCACCTACGACGACGTGAACCGCTTCTGCTCCGAGCTCATCGGCGACGAGCTGGGCGACCAGTGGGGCTTCGTCAACGTCAACCTCCGCCCGTACTACGCGGAGGGTTCCAAGACGCTCGCCTACGAGATCGCCGAGCAGCTCGGCTGGCGCCTTCCCGACCAGATCGTCATTCCGGTCGCCTCCGGCTCGCAGCTCACGAAGATCGACAAGGGCTTCAAGGAGCTGATCGCGCTCGGCCTGGTCGAGGACAGCCCGTACAAGATCTTCGCCGCCCAGGCCGAGGGGTGCTCCCCGGTCTCCTCCGCCTACAAGGCGGGCCACGACGTGATCCGGCCGGTCAAGCCGGACACGATCGCCAAGTCGCTCGCGATCGGTAACCCGGCCGACGGACCGTACGTCCTGGACATCGCCCGCCGCACCGGCGGCGCGGTCGAGGACGTCACCGACGCCGAGATCGTCGACTCGATCCGACTGCTGGCGAGAACCGAGGGCATCTTCGCCGAGACGGCGGGAGGCGTCGTCGTCGGGGTGCTGCGCAAGCTGGTCGCCTCGGGCACGCTCGACCCCGACGCCGAGACCGTGGTCCTCAACACCGGCGACGGTCTCAAGACCCTGGACGCGGTGGCCGCGGAGGCGCGCCCGACCGCAGTGATTCGACCCTCTCTTGACGCATTCCGTGCGGCTATCGCCTAGAAATCGTGAAAGGTACTGAATTATGAGCGTTTCTGTGCGGATTCCGACGATTCTCCGGACTTACACCGATGGTGCCGCCGAGGTGAACGGAGAAGGCGAGACCCTGCGCGATGTTCTTCAGAAGCTCGACGCGGACTTCCCGGGGATCGGTGCCCGGATTCTCGATGAATCGGGAAAGATCCGACGTTTTGTCAATGTCTACGTGGGGGATGAGGACGTCCGTTTCGCCGACAACCTCGACACGGCGACGCCCTCCGGTGTTCAGATCTCCATCATCCCGGCGGTGGCCGGAGGCTGACTCCTCCGCCCTGACGCGGCCCTGACCGCCTCGCGTCGCACCGCGTCATCCCCAGGGGCACCCGCGAATCCACGGCACCCGCCCGGCTCCGGCCGGGCGGGTGCCGTGTTTTATGACAGAAGCTCATATTTGCCGCGTACACGAATAATGTAACCCCTGACTAACCAGCAGTGATGATGAAACTTTCTCCTCGTGATAAAAGCTCTCGTAAAGAGGTAGTTTGGTGCTTGACTCTGTTGCCCGACCGCTTCCCACAGGTATGGTCGGAACGATCGACGTGGCGAAGTCCGCCCCGGAGATTGGGGACTTCGCGAGAGGAATGGGCGTCGTCCTTTAAGACCAGTAAGAGGAGTCGCAAGTGGCGCAGGGCACCGTCAAATGGTTCAACGCGGACAAGGGCTACGGCTTCATCGCGGTAGACGGTGGTAAGGATGTGTTCGTCCATTACTCCGCGATCATGATGGATGGCTACCGTGCCCTGGAGCAGGGGCAGCGGGTCGAGTTCGAGATCACCCAGGGGCAGAAGGGTCCCCAGGCGGAATCCGTCCGGGCGGTCTGACGCAGCCGTTTCATGAATTCGCAGGGAGGAGTCGGCGGGTCCCGAGGTTTCGCGGTCCGCTGAACCCCCACCGCCCAGGCCCGGCTCGCCCTCATCCGGCGAGCCGGGCGTTCGTGTCGTTCGGGCATGCGCCAACGACGGCAACGACGGCAATGACGACGGTGTCCGACAGCGCCCGACAGCGCCCCCCAAAGGCCCCGATGACGCCGATGACGACGCATCGCGTACGCCGACGTGACGCGGGATCTTCGCGGACATGACGAGAAGCTGAAGATCGTCCCACGCGCGGCCCAGGTCAACGAGGCGCGGCTTGCACTCGTCGGGGTAGAGTGCTAAACAGATTCTTGGCACTCACGCATAGAGAGTGCCAATCCTGGATCGAGGCGATGGGGCCCGCCGAACGGAGTCGTGGGCCCACATGCCGTCGCGGGCGTCGGCTCGGTCCGGTGTAAGCCACCCTTTCTCTGGGAGGTTAGCCGTATGGCAGCCAAGATGATCGCGTTTAACGAGGACGCCCGGCGCGGTCTCGAGCGCGGCATGAACCAGCTCGCGGACGCCGTCAAGGTGACCCTCGGCCCCAAGGGCCGTAACGTCGTGCTGGAGAAGAAGTGGGGCGCCCCCACCATCACCAACGATGGTGTCTCCATCGCCAAGGAGATCGAGCTCGAAGACCCGTGGGAGAAGATCGGGGCCGAGCTCGTCAAGGAGGTCGCGAAGAAGACCGACGACGTCGCGGGTGACGGCACCACCACCGCCACCGTGCTCGCCCAGGCTCTCGTACGCGAGGGTCTTCGCAACGTCGCCGCCGGCGCGAACCCGATGTCCCTGAAGAAGGGCATCGAGGCCGCCGTCGAGCGCGTCTCCGAGGAGCTGTCCAAGCTCGCCAAGGACGTGGAGACGAAGGCGCAGATCGCCTCCACGGCGTCCATCTCCGCGGGCGACCCGCAGATCGGCGAGATGATCGCCGAGGCGATGGACAAGGTCGGCAAGGAAGGCGTCATCACCGTCGAGGAGAGCAACACCTTCGGTCTCGAGCTTGAGCTCACCGAGGGCATGCGCTTCGACAAGGGCCTCACCTCGATGTACTTCGTCACCGACCCGGAGCGTATGGAGGCCGTCCTCGACGACCCGTACATCCTCGTCGTCAACTCCAAGGTGTCCGCCAACAAGGACCTGCTCCCGGTTCTCGACAAGGTCGTGCAGGCCGGCAAGCCGCTGCTGATCATCGCCGAGGACGTCGAGGGCGAGGCCCTGGCCACCCTGGTCGTGAACAAGATCCGTGGCCTGTTCCGCTCGGTCGCCGTCAAGGCGCCCGGCTTCGGTGACCGTCGCAAGGCGATGCTGGGCGACATCGGCATCCTGACCGGTGCCCAGGTCATCAGCGAGGACCTCGGCCTCAAGCTGGAGTCCACCACCCTGGACCAGCTCGGCCGCGCCCGCCAGGTCATCGTCACCAAGGACGAGACCACCATCGTCGACGGCGCCGGTGACGCCGAGCAGATCGCCGGTCGGGTCAACCAGATCCGCGCCGAGATCGACAACACCGACTCCGACTACGACCGCGAGAAGCTCCAGGAGCGCCTGGCCAAGCTGGCCGGCGGCGTGGCCGTCATCAAGGCCGGCGCCGCGACCGAGGTCGAGCTCAAGGAGCGCAAGCACCGCATCGAGGACGCCGTTCGCAACGCGAAGGCGGCCGTCGAGGAGGGCATCGTCCCCGGCGGTGGCGTGGCGCTGCTGCAGGCCGGCGCGAAGGCGTTCGACAAGCTGGAGCTCTCCGGCGACGAGGCCACCGGTGCCGCGATCGTGAAGAAGGCTCTGGAGGAGCCGCTGAAGCAGATCGCGGTGAACGCCGGCCTTGAAGGCGGCGTCGTCGTGGAGAAGGTGCGCAACCTTCCCGCGGGTGAGGGCCTCAACGCCGCCACCGGCGAGTACGTCAACCTGTTCGAGACGGGCATCATCGACCCGGCCAAGGTGACGCGTTCCGCACTGCAGAACGCGGCGTCCATCGCGGCGCTGTTCCTCACCACCGAGGCCGTCATCGCCGAGAAGCCCGAGAAGGCCGCGGCCGCTCCCGCCATGCCCGGCGGCGGCGACATGGACTTCTGAGTCCAACCGCTTTCAGTCAAAGAGGCGACCCCGACATTTCGGGGTCGCCTCTTTGGCGTGTTTTCCCGAGTGATGTCGGCCATCGGTCGTCGTACCTCCTTGAAAGGGCCGTCCTGAGGGCGCCACCGGAGGGGCGGGGAGAGACGGAGCCCGATCCGGCGGCCGGTGTGCGGAGTCATGGGCGAGAAGGGGCTCGCAAGGCCGGGTGGGGCCGAAAGGACGCGGTCACCTCCACGTCGTCCGGCCGGCTTCGGTGCCGCCAGGCAATGAATGGACCAAGGCGGGTGAAACGATAGTGCGAGCCGGTGCGTCGTTTCCTGAACGCGACGCCCTGTGGTCGTAGAACGAGGTGTTTGTTGCGACAACGGGTTCCTTGACGGCGCGGCGGAGGATGACGATGTATCACCACCACTGGAAAACACCTGAGGGTGGGTGGAGGTTGCGTGCCCTTCCCATCATGGTGGCGCTGGTCGTCATGGTCGGTCCGGTGACGCCGACGACCGCGGACGCGGCGGACACGCCGCCGAACAACGTCGTCTACGTGGCCAACTCGCAGTCGGACACCGTGTCGGTGATCGACGCGACGACCAACGAGGTCACCGCGAGCATCCCCGTCGGTGACAACCCCGTCGGGGTGGCGGTCGCTCCCGACAACGCGCATGTCTACGTGGCCAACTCGCAGTCGGATACCGTGTCGGTGATCGACGCGACGACCAGGGAGGTCACCGCGACAATCCCCGTCAGCGGCAGCCCCATCGGGATCGACGTCTCCTACGGCGGCACCCGTGTCTACGTGACCGATGTGCGAAAGGACACCGTGTCGGTGATCAACACGCTGACCAACAGGGTCATCGCCACCGTCCCGGTCGGCAAGAACCCGTTCAGGATCACCGCCATTCCCTACCGCCGTGTCTACGTGGCCAACCAGGGCTCCGACACCGTGTCGGTGATCAGCACGCTGACCAACAGGGTCATCGCCACCGTCCTGGTCGGCAAGAACCCGTTCGGAATCAGGTTCGCCCCCAATGGCCTCTACGTCTACGTGGCCAACCAGGGCTCCGACACCGTGTCGGTGATCAGCACCAGGACCAACAAGGTCGTCGCCACGATCCCCGTCAGTAGCGCTCCTTCCAGGATCGTGGTCTCCGCCGACAGCGCCCTTGTCTACGTGACCACGCTGATCCCGGAGGGCGTGGCGGTGATCGACGCCAGGACCAACGAGGTCATCGACACCATCTCTGTCGAGGGGGCTCATTTCGGGATCACGATCTCCCCGGACGGCACCTGGCTCTATGTGACCGACCTGGAGGCGGACAGCGTGTCGGTGATCAGCACCAGGACCAGAAAGGTCGTCGGTGTCATCCCGGTCGGCAAGAGTCCTTTCGGGATCAGAGCAGCGAACCGGGTGCCCCGGCCCAGGAGTTCGTACCGTCTGGCGCCGACCGGACAGACAACGTCACCCGGCGAGCTGGGAGGGAAGCTCCCCGGTGTGCAGGACGGTGAGTGAGGTGACGGCCCGGGTCAGGACGACGTACAGCCGGGCCAGCCCTCGCGGTTCCGCCTCGACGATCTCGGCGGGCTCGGCCACGATCACGTGGTCGTACTCCAGGCCCTTGGCCAGGGACGCCGGGACGACCAGGAGACGGTGGTCCTCGACCGTGTCGGGGCTCAGCACCCGGTGATCCAGGTGGGACAGGGCCTCGGACGCGGCCCCCACCGAGGCGTCGGGGACGATGACGCCGATCGACCCCTCGCGGGCGAGCGCCTCCTCGGCGGCACGGGCCAGCGCCTCGGCGAGGTCGGGTGTCGGCCGCACCGACAGGGAGCCCGCGCCGGGACGCAGTGACCGGGGGGCGGCCAGGTCAGGGGCGACGGAGGGCAGCAGCCTGGCCGCGTAGTCGAGGACCTCGCGGGGCACACGGAAGCCGAGGGTGAGCTCGGTGACCGCACCGTCCTCGAAGCCGAGATGGGTGAGGACCTCGGTCCAGGAGCGGGCCGACCAGGGGGTGGTGCCCTGCGCGAGGTCGCCCAGCACGGTGGCCGAGCCGGTGCGGCAGCGCCGGCCGAGGGCGCGCAACTGCATCGCCGACAGGTCCTGGGCCTCGTCCACGACCAGGTGGCCCAGCGGGACGGTCCGCTCGATCATGTCGGCCAGCTCGTCCATCAGCGCGCCGTCGGACGCCGACCACTTCGCCGAGCGGAAGGACTTGGGAGGCTTCGCCCACAGCAGCAGCGACTGCTCGGAGGCCGTGAGGTCGTCCTTGGCGGCGGCGGCGAGGAAGGCGGGGTCGCTGAACAGCCGGTGGAGCACCTGCTGCGGGGTCAGCTTGGGCCAGACCGCGTCCACGAGCGCCCTGACCGGCTTGGACCTGGCCACCGCGTCCTGCACCCGGTCGTCGGGAGACTCACCGCGCTGCTCCATCCGGACGAGCACCAGGTGGGCGAGGCGCTGGGCGAGCGTGGCGCGCCCCGGGCCGTAGCGGACGGTGCCGCGCAGCGAGGCGACGATCTCGCGGACCTCGTGGTCGGCCACCCGGTAGCGGTTGATCCCCTTGGTGAACAGCACGCCCTCGGTGGGCTTGACGACGTGCGCCCACAGGGCGCGTCGGAGCACGGGGACGATCCTCGCGTCGCCCTTGACGGTGCCGACCGCGGGGTCCTCGGGGGCGGAGTGGTCGCCGAGGATCCCGGAGACCGTGGTCTGGTCGACCTTGACCTCGCCCAGGGCGGGCAGGACGGAGGAGATGTAGGAGAGGAACGCCCGGTTCGGACCGACGATCATCACGCCCGACCTGGCGAGCCGCTCGCGGTGGGTGAAGAGCAGGTAGGCCGCCCTGTGCAGGCCCACCGCGGTCTTCCCCGTGCCGGGGGCACCCTGGACGCACACCGTCCGCCCCAGGTCCGAGCGGACGATCTCGTCCTGGTCGGGCTGGATCGTCGCGACGATGTCGCGCATCGGCCCCGAGCGGGGGCGCTCGATCTCCTCGGTGAGGATCCTGCTCTGGGCGAGGGCGGCGCCGCCCTGGTCGAGGTGCTCGTCCTCGTACGCGGTCAGGTCGCCGCCCCGGTAGCCGAACCTGCGGCGCAGGGCGACGCGCATCGGGTCGGACGGGCTCGCCTGGTAGAAGGCCCGCGAGACCGGTGCCCGCCAGTCGATGACCAGGGGACGGCTGCTGTCGTCGTGGACGTGCCTGCGCCCGACGTAGACCGTGCTGGGAAGGTCGTCTCCGGCCTCGCGGTCGAGGCGGCCGAAGAACAGGGGCGTGCCGGAGTGGTCGGCGAGCGCCTCGACGCGCTGGTCGAGCAGCGCCTGCAGGATCTGCTGGGAGACCCAGTCTCCGGCGGCGTCGGAGGAGAGGGACCGGGCGTGCTCGCGCATCGCGCGCAGCGCCGCTCTGGAGACGGCCAGATGCTCGCGTTCGGCGGCGAGGATCCGGGCGGAGTCGTCGGTTATGTCGGGGGCCAATTGATGTGCGGGCACGCTGAAGCGCCTCCCATTCGATAAACGGAGGTGGTGGTCATCGGGCAGCGAATCGACCAGCTTAGCGACGGCCCCGCGGAGTCTCAAAAGGATTAACGGTGAACGAGGATACGGCGGATGCCGCGCGGGCGCCGGGGACACGCGGCGACGAAACACGGCGGGCGCTGCTCCGGTGCCGGTGGCGCGCGGAGACAAAAATCGTTTTACCGTTCCAACGGCCGCTGAGGTGGGCGTCTGATGATCGAAGAGAGCGTTCTCTTCGTCGGCGATCCGATCGTTCCGTAATCGCCCTGACACTCTCTGTAATTCTCCATGGAAATGGCGAAAAAGCGAGGCGAACCCGGTGAGTCCCGCAGATCATGGGGGTATGTCGCCAGTGGCCCTGAGGCCTAGCGAGGGGGTGGTTTGTTTGTCGAAAGCCCGCGGGATTTCGTGGACCTGACACAAATCGACGACGTGTTCGCTGTGTGAGATCAATCTCCGGCGAGCACGTCGTCCGCGTCGATGATCTGATACGCGTACCCCTGCTCGGCGAGGAACCGCTGCCGATGGGCGGCGAAATCCTGGTCCACGGTGTCACGGCTCACCACCGAGTAGAAGCGTGCCCCGCCCCCGCCCGCCTTCGGCCGCAGCACCCGGCCCAGCCGCTGAGCCTCCTCCTGCCGGGACCCGAAGGTGCCCGACACCTGGATGGCCACCGCCGCCTCCGGCAGGTCGATGGAGAAGTTGGCGACCTTGGAGACGACGAGGACCTGGATCTCCCTGTCGCGGAACGCCTGGAAGAGGCGCTCCCGCTCCTTGACCTTCGTCTCCCCCTTGATCACCGGTGCGTTCAGGTGCTCGCCGAGCTCGTCGAGCTGGTCGATGTACTGACCGATGACCAGGACCTGGTCGTCCGGGTGCCGCCGGACCAGCGCCTCGGTCACCCGCGTCTTGGACGGCGTGGTCGCGCAGAACCGGTAGCGCTCCTCGGACTCGGCCATCGCGTAGGCCAGCCGCTCCTCGTCGGTGAGCGTCACCCGCACCTCGACACAGTCGGCCGGGGCGATCCAGCCCTGGTTCTCCATCTCCTTCCACGGCGCGTCGTACCGCTTGGGGCCGATCAGGGAGAACACGTCACCCTCCCTGCCGTCCTCGCGCACGAGCGTCGCGGTCAGGCCCACCCGCCGCCTCGCCTGCAGGTCGGCGGTCATCCGGAAGATCGGCGCGGGCAGCAGGTGCACCTCGTCGTAGACGACCAGACCCCAGTCACGGGCGTCGAAGAGCTCCAGGTGCCGGTAGACGCCCTGCCTGCGGGTCGTCATCACCTGGTACGTGGCGATGGTGACGGGCCTGATCTCCTTCTTCGTGCCGGTGTACTCGCCGATCTCGTCCTCGGTCAGCGAGGTCCGCCTGAGCAGCTCCTGCTTCCACTGGTGCGCGGAGACCGTGTTGGTCACCAGGATCAGCGTCGTCGCCTTCGCCTGGGCCATCGCCGCCGCGCCCACGATCGTCTTGCCCGCCCCGCAGGGGAGCACGACCACGCCGGAGCCGCCGTGCCAGAACGCCTCGGCGGCCTCCCGCTGGTAGGTGCGCAGCTCCCAGCCCTCCTCGGTGAGCACGATCGGGTGGTGCTCGCCGTCGACGTATCCGGCCAGGTCCTCGGCGGGCCAGCCCAGCTTGAGCAGGTGCTGCTTGATGTTGCCGCGCTCGCTCGGGTGGACCACCACGCCGTCGTCGCCCAGGCGCTCGCCCAGCAGCGGCTGGATCTTCTTGGCGCGCAGGACCTCCTCCAGCACGGCCTTGTCGGTGCTGGTCAGGGTGAGGCCGTGGACGGGGTGTTTTTCCAGGCGGAGCCTGCCGTAGCGCGACATCGTCTCGGCGACGTCGACCAGCAGCGCGTGCGGCACGGGGTAACGGCTGTGCGCGATCAGCGCGTCGATCACCTGCTCGGCGTCGTGCCCGGCGGCCCGCGCGTTCCACAGCGCCAGGGGGGTGATCCGGTAGGTGTGCACGTGCTCGGGGGCGCGCTCCAGCTCCGCGAACGGCGCGATCGCCTTGCGGCACTCCCCGGCCCGCTCGTGATCGACTTCAAGGAGCAGGGTCTTGTCCGATTGGACGATCAATGGTCCGTCAGTCACAGCGGCCTTCTCCCTCGGTTACCACAGGCTACGGCGGTTCGGCTCATGGTCGCACCCGTGAACGCCCACCGGTTCGTCGTGTACGGCCCCGGCCCGCTCAGGAGTCGAAGGCGCCGTTGACGCCGGCGACGATGAAGAAGGTCATGCCCAGGGCGAGCAGCGCGATGTTGACGCCGACGCTGATCCAGGTCCACTTGAGCAGGTTTCTCGCGCCCTGCGGGTCGGCGTCGACCTTGCCCAGCGCGATGCCCGACAGGATGGTGCCGACGATGCCGCCGGGGCTCACGAAGCAGCTCAGCGCGAGGGTGATACTGATGACCAGGGCGACGATCCCGTGCGTCCTGACACCTTCGACGTTGCGAGGCGGCGGGGATCCGTAACCCCCGTAGCCCTGTCCGTAACCCTGTCCGTAGGGCTGCTCGCCGTAACCCTGTCCGTAGCCCTGGCCGTATCCGGGGTCGGTGTAACCGGAGGGCTCGCCGTAGGCCGGGACCTGGTTGTAGCCGGGCTGACCGTAGTCAGGCTGACCGTAATCCGGCTGGGCGTAATCGGGCTGGGCGTAGCCGGGCTGGTGATCCTGCCGGGTCTGCTCGTAGCCGTACGGCTGCCGCTCGTGGCCCGGAGTCTGGCCGGGGCCTGTGGTGTAGGGGCTCTTCCAGTCGTCCGGGTTGGTGCTGGGGCCTTCTGAGTGACCGCTGCTCAATGGGGATCTCTCGCTTCTGTGGAGCTCAGAACGTCAACTGACACGATATGGGGCGTAGGTCGTGGGCCATGGGCGGATGGACTCGGTCGCTTCCCGGGGGCGGAGCCCGGAGGGGACCCGGAAAGGGACCCTCGCACCCCGGTGAGCGGCGCGGCGAACGACGCGCCGTCGCCGGATCATCGGACCGCCGAACGCCGACCGCCGGCCGGGTTCGCGGCGGGCCCGTCCCGCACCCGAGACTACCTCCTGGCCTCTTACGGCACGCCGGGCCGGCGCGGCCTTTCCGCCCCTCGTGAGACCGGCGGGAGGCATCTCAGACGATGTCGGCTATGCCGGTGATGCGGTGCAGGGCGAAGCGGTGCACCGCCGCTCGCGTCTCGTCGTAGGCGGTGAGATAACCGCCCTCCATCCGGGCGGGTTCGAGGATCCGGCTGGTGGCGTTGCCCTGGGAGTCGAGGTAGCCGATCCAGACCTGCGACCCCTGCCGGATGGCCTCGCGCAGGGCGGTGATCGTGGCGGTGGCGGGGGAGCGCGGCACCTCGCCGCCGGGGACGGCGACCGGGGCACGACGGGCCTGGAGCGCGGCGTCACCCGCGCGCACCGCGCGCACCGCGGCGGCCACCACGTCGGCCTCGTGGCCGTTGAACGTGACCGGGGAACGACCCGCCGACGTGCCCTCGGTCCTGCGGACGTCGATCTGGGCGATGATCACGTCACCGTCGAGCGACTCCGCCGCCGGTGCGTACCCCATCGCGCGCAGTGCGTCGACGAGCGTCGGACGGGAGGACTTGGAGGCGATCACCGTGGGGGCGAGCCGCCGCAGCCGCAGCGGGATCGCCCGTTTGTCGGCCATCACCTCGTCGAGCAGGGAGGAGTCGTCGCACCGCACGTACGCGCTCGCCGATCCGACGCGCATCCGGCCGTGGCGCCTGGCCACGTCGGTGACCAGGTAACTGAGCGGCTGCGGCACGGGCGTGGTCGAGTGGCGCTCCAGCATGGCCAGCAGCTCGTCGGCGCCCTGACCCGCGTCCAGTGCCCGCCGGATCGAGCGCTCGTCGAAGCGGTAGACCGTCGCGCCGCCGGTCGACTCCACCTCCGCCGTCAGCGCGAGCCACCGCCTCAGGTCGCCGGTGAGCGGCCCCGGCGCGACCGCGGTCAGGTCCGCCTGGAGGAGGACGTGGTCGAGCGGCTCGGGCAGCAGCGGGAGCAGCAGGTGGGCGGCGGGCATCGCGCGGCCGCCGGCGGAACCGGCCGGGGTGCCGGAGCCGCCGGAGGAGTCGGGGAGCAGGGCACGACCGTGACCCGCGAGCGCCCCGAGCCCGGTGACGCCGATCTGCTCGGCCTCGCGCAGCGTGAACTCCACCAGCTGGTCGCGGTAGCCACCGCGACGGCGGGGCTGCTCCCAGGCCAGGCGCTCGCGTACCGCGTCGAGGGTGGGCGCCACCCCCGGCGTCGAGGCGAGCACGCCCAGGGTCGTGGCGCGGACCTCCGCGGCGGCCGGACGGCGCAGGTCGGGATGGAGGGCGTTGAGCAGCCGGTCGCGCTCGTCGCGCTCGCCGATGATCCCCGGAACCCGGTCCATGGTGAGCCAGGCCGTGGCCAGCACCACCCAGCGGTCCTCGGTGGCCTTCACCCTCCAGCCGTCGTAGCCGGGGGTGGGCATCCAGTCGCCGTCGACCGTGCCGCTCGCCGCGATCAGCCCCGCCGCGTACGACACCTCGATGATCAGCCCCGTCACCCACTCGGGCAGGTCGAGCAGGCCCGCCGTCCGCTTGAGGTCGCGCACGGCCAGGCCGCCGCTGCGGAGCACGCCGGGCGGGTCGACACTCCAGCGCTCGCACAACTCCTCCACCGCGCGGGTGAACGTGAACGCCTGCCCGGCCGCCGTGCGGTCGGCGAGCCCGCGGTCGCGCTCGGTGCCCTCCGCGGCGGGAGGGAGAGGAGACAGGTCCCGGTGGACGCGGCCGCCGCGCAGGAACAGGGCGACCTCACGGGGCAGCACCACGGTCTCCTCGCCGGTGGCGGCGAGCAGTGCCCGGGACAGGAGCTGGTCGATCGGCGACCGGGCGGTGGCGGCCCGCACCTCACGGCGGGCATTGGGCACCCGGCCGCTGGCCGGACCCCAGACCAGCTCGTTGAGCGCGGACCGCGCCTGCGGCGAGACCTCGTCGATCAGCCGTCCGACGATTTCCGCGTCGCCGAGCAGCGCGGCGAGCGTCTCCTTGGTCGCGCTCCCCGTCTCGCCGCCCTCGCCCGCGACGTCCTGGACCAGCTCGGCCAGCCGCTCGGCGGGATGGTGCCTGAACGCCTCCACGGCGGGCGGACCGAGCCCCGCGGGAGTGTCGAGCACCTCCCGCACGCCGGGCGCCGGAGCCAGGGCGCGGTCGGGGCCGTAGACGAGGGCCATGGTGCGCAGCCGCTCGACCGTCTCCTTGAGGGCGCTCTGGAACTGTGGATCGGCCGTCCCCGCAAGGGAACGGGCCATCTGGGCGCGCAGTGACCTGTAGGCGATCGGGCCGGGAAGCACGGCCAGCGTCTCCACGACCGCGAGCGTGAACCGGTCGAGCCTGTCGAGCGCCCTGCCCACCGCCGACGGGCTGCTCGCCCGCCCGGCGAGCCCTTCCAGATGGGCGGGCACGGGGGTGATGAGCTCGGGACGTACGGAGACGAGAGCCCGCAGCCGGTCATCGCTCCGGCCGCGCAACCACTCGGTGAACTCCGTGCTCATTCCGCCAATGGTAGGAGGCTTGACCGACATCGCGCGGCCTGGGGGAATTCCGTGATCGATCGAAGAGGGAAAACGATCATGTGAAGGGCGGCGAACAGATCACGTGAAGGGCAGCGAATAAGGGAAGAAGCTCACGAGCGAGGCGATGCCGAGAGAGGATGGTCAGTGTGATCGAGCGTGCGGACCAGCTCGTGCTGGACTATGTCAGCAAGGCGGCCGACGCGGCGCACGGTGTGATGAGGCCCAGGCAGCGGATCGACTTCGTGGCGGTGTTGCGCAGGCGGATCGACGCCGAGCGCGCGGGGACGGACGACCCGGCCGCCGTGGAGAGGATCCTGGCCCGGTTCGGCGACCCCGCCGCACTGGTCCAGCACGAGCTACGCCGTCTGAGCGGGGAGGTGCCGTCCCCGTCCCCGTCTCCGGAGACTTCACCGGGGCGTCCCGAGCCACGGGGCTCCGAGGAGGGCTTTCCGAGTCTGCGGGGCTTGCGGGATCTGTGGAGATCCCGGCGTGATGACTCCGGTGCGGTCCCCAGGCCGCGGGGGGAGGGGACTGCCGGGCTCCCCGATGCCGCCCGTGCTGATCATGTCGATCGTCCCGACACCGCACGTACCGATCGTGCTGATCATGTCGATCGCTTCGACACCGCACATCCTGACCATGCTGACGGCGCCGATCGCTCCGATCACGCTGATCGCCCAGGCCGGGCTGACCGCGCTGACCGCGCTGACCATGTTGACGGCACCGATCGCTCTGACCACGCTGATCGCGGCGCCGGCGGTGTCGCCCCCGTCTCTTCCGTGGCACTTGTGCCTTTCGCCGCCCCCACCCCCGATGACCCGGCCCCCGCCCCGGAGGGCGGGGCGCCCAAGGATCCTTCGAAAGGGGCCGTTCCCGAAGGGCCTTCGGAGGGGGACGTTCCCCAGAGCTCCGTTCCCACCTCCCCCGAGGGATTCGCTCCCACATCGAAGGAGCCCGTTTCCGGGGATCCCCCGGCCTCCCCTTCTCCCCGCCGACCCGTGCGAGGGCATCCGTACGCCGTGATGGGGGTTCATCCCGATGCCGGTGAACCTCAGTCGGATCGCTCCGTTTCGGATCACCCCGAGCCGGATCGCCCTGAGTCGGATCGCCCCGAGTCGGACCGGCCCACGCGGGGTCGGCCCGAGCCGGATCGGGTCGACGAGTGGGAGGACGCGGTGGAGAACGACCCGCCGACCGAGGAGATCCCAGCCGTGCGGGATCCTTTCCCGCCGCCGGCGGCACGGCGGTCGACACCAGACGCGCCACAGGAGTCGGGGGAAGAGCAGGAAGACGGGGAAGTCCGGGGAGAGCAGCGGGAGGGAGAGCGCTCGGAGGCGTCGCGAGGGGAACCGGTACCTCAAGGAGCCCAGGGGCCCCAGAAAGACACGAAGGCTCAGGAGGACACGGAACCTCAGAACGACACGGGACCTCAGGAAGACACCGGAGTCCGAAAAGAGACGCGTGTCCGGGGAGACGCCGAGGGCCGTCCGGAGCTTCCGCCCGGGGTGGCCAGGGGCATGCGGGAGGCCGAGGAGCGGCTGGCCAGGAGGCGGGCGCGCAACCGTCCCGACTGGCTGCGCCGACGGCGTCCGGTCCGTTCCAGGGAGGACGTCGTCCCGGGCACCCAGGACACCCGGACGATCCTGCTGAGCCATCGGCGCGAGACGGCCGGCATGGTCCTGCTCGCCCTGGCCGGTCTGCTGATCCCCTTCCCGTTCGCCCCGATCGCGATCTTCACGATCCCGGTGCTGGTCTGGGCCGTCGCGGCTCTCGTCGTGGTCGCCTGCGAGAACTGGCACACCTCCGACAAGGCGCTGGGACTGGCCGCTCCGCTCGTGAGCTACACCTTCGGCGGTGCCCTGGTCGCCCTCGTACGGGCCAGGAACGACCTCGGCACGGTGGTGGACGAGTTCTTCACCATCAGCGGGCTCATGTTCATGCTGGGTACGGCGTGGGCCGTCTTCTGGCTCGCCTACCGCCTGCTCAATCCTCCGATGCCGGTGGGAAGGGGAGCCCGCCGACCTGGGTGACGCCATCGGAGTCCTCACGGCTTCCGGCCTCGCACGGGGTGGTCACGGCCTCCGCTCTCGCGGGGTGACCGTCCGGTGGCGCGTCGGCCGCCGGGTCTGTCGGCGGATGGTCCGGACCATCCGCCGGGGCGGCGGGCCGAGGGTGCGGCACATCAGGGAGGCGGAGAAGCGGTCGCGCTCCACGCGGCCCCGAGGGCTCGCCCACGGTCTCCGCGAACACCGGAGAACCGATGGGGAGGCGTCGGCGCGTCTTCCGGATAGGCGAATCTTTTCGTGAAGGCTTCCGCGGTGGGGTGCGTCACGGACAACGCTCTGGATTAGCAATGTTTGGGGGTATTTGGCATTCTTTGAGGGATTCTCCGTGAATCTCTTCGCGGAGCGGACAAGGAGCGGTGAGTGACCTGGTGAACTCTGTGGGATTCGACCTCGATCTGACGCTCGCCGACACGCGTGCGGGCATCGCCGCCGTTTACGAGGAGGTGGCGCTGCGTACCGGCATCTTCATCGACACCGTCACCGTGCTGGGCAGACTGGGGCCGCCGCTGGAGTGGGAACTGGCCAACTGGATGCCCGTCGAGGAGGTCCCCGCCGCCGCCGACGTCTACCGGGAGCTGTATCCGTCGATCGCCGTCCCGGTCACCACCCTCATGCCCGGCGCGCGCGAGGCCGTCGAGGCCGTACGGCGGGTGGGAGGCAGGGTCGCCGTGGTCACGGGCAAGAACGCCCGCGACGCGGCGAGGACGGTCGAGTTCCTCGGGCTGGAGGTGGACGAGGTCGCCGGATCGGTTTTCGGGGCGGCCAAGGGTCCGGCCCTCGCGGCTTTCGGCGCCGCCGCATATGTTGGGGATCATGTCGCGGACATCGACGCGGCACGAGCGGGGGGAGTCGTCAGCGTGGCGGTGGCGACAGGTGTCTATCCGGCGGGAGAACTGCGTGATCACGGAGCCGATGTGATCTTGGGTGACCTGACCGAGTTCGTCGAATGGTTCGACGACTGGCGAACCCCCGTTCTCGTGTAATTCGGGTCTCAATATGCGGTCGCTCCCGGCGCCTGCGGGGCATAACCTACATCCATTCCTTTTCACGACAGTCTGAACGAGGTCACCCCTGTGCCGAGTGGCAAGGTCAAGTGGTACGACGCCGACAAGGGATTCGGCTTCCTCACCCGCGACGACGGCGGTGAGGTCTTCGTGCATTCTTCCGCGCTGCCGTCCGGCGTGGATTCCCTCAAGCCGGGACAGAAGGTCGAATTCGGTGTGGCCGAGGGGCGCCGCGGCCAGCAGGCGCTCTCGGTCCGAGTGATCGATCAGCCCCCCACACTCGCCAAGACCGCCAAGCCCAAGGGCAAGCGCAAGAAGCCCGACGAGATGGTCGTCATCGTGGAGGATCTGATCAAGCTCCTGGACACGGTCTCCATGTCGTACCAGAGGGGCAAGCAGCCGGAGGCCGCGCACGCGAAGAAGATCGCCGCCGTGCTCCGAGCCGTCGCCGACGACCTCGACGACTGATTCGAACCCGCCGGAAGACCCTCGCGGCTCAGCCGTGCGGGTTGGTGAGCGGTCTGGTCCGCTTCTCCGTCGGTGGATCCCCGTGGTGTACGACCGCGGTGGTCGTCCCGGCGGGCCGCGACCCGACCCGCTCCTCCGGCGTGCGGTCCGATGAGGGCCGCTCTCCGTTCGCCGTGGGGTGCGGCCCTGACGGGGGGCGGCGCGGACCTCTCGCGGCCTCGACCCTGGCGTCCACCTCCTTGACCCGTCCTCGGCGGCGTACCAGCAGCCAGCCGAGCGAACCCGCCAGCACCACGGACATCACGGCCAGTCCCGCCGTCCCGCTCGCGAACAGCGAGAGCCAGAGCCCGACCAGGCCGCCCAGCACCCACGCGATCTGGAGGAAGGCCTCCACCACCCCGAACGTGGACGAGCGCACCTCCTCGCCGATCTCCCGTTGCACGATCGCGTCCAGCGCGAGCTTGCCCAGGCCCTGGGCGAACGCGGCCGCGAGCGCGACCGCCACCGCGCTCCACAACTGGAAGACGACGGCCGCCAGTATCGTGATCGCGGTCGTCAGGGCGAGCGTTCCGAGCACGATGACCTGCGGGGAGTGGTTGCGCACCCACGAGGCCACGGCCGTGCCCGCCAGCCCGCCGATCCCGGCGGCCGCTCCCAGCACGCCGATGGCGACCACCGGCGGCAGGCCGGGCAGGTTCTTGTCCTGGACGAGGAACAGCAGGTAGAAGAGCAGAAACCCGGAGTAGAGGCGGATGGCGACGTTGGCGTGCATCGCCTCGGTCACCACGGGACCCACGTTCAGCATCGTGCGCCAGCGGGGTGGCCGCTCCTCGCCCTCGTCGTCCAGCTCGTCCAGGTCGGGGGAGTCGATGTGGCGCGGGAGCCGTACGGCGAGCACACCCTGGAACAGGAAGAGCACCGTCGCCCCGCGCAGCACCCACTCGGCGCCCAGCCAGGCGCTGGCGCCCGCGCCGATCGGCACCGCGACGCCCGCCGCGACCAGCGCGAACAGGGCGACCCTCGCGTTCGCCGTGACGAGTGCGATGTCGGCGGGCAGCACGCTCGGCATGATCGCCGCGCGGGAGACGTTGTACGCCTTCGACAGCACCAGCACGGCGAGCGCCGCGGGGAAGATCGTGAACACGTCGCCGGGGACGATCGCCGCCGCCATCGCGAAGCAGAGCAGCCCGCGGCCGAAGAGGGTCCCGGCCATCACGAAACGCCGCCCGGAGCGGAACCGGTCGAGGACCGGGCCGACGAACGGCGCGACCACCACGAACGGGATCATCGTGATCAGCAGGTAGAGGGCGACCTGGCCGCGTGCCTCGTTCACCGGGAGCTTGAAGAGCGTCCCGGCCAGGGCCGCGGTGACCAGGGCGTCGCCCACGCTGTGCGCGGCGGTCAACTCGATCAGCTGGCCCAGCCCGGTACGGCCCGCGCCCTGCGCGTGGGTCAGCCGCCGCGCGGCCCTGCCCGCCCGCTGGGTGCCGCTGACCGCCCCCCTGCCCGCCTTGGCCGTCACCCGGCCGGTGCCGCGGCCCGCGCGCGCGGCGGTCCTGCCCGCGGCGGAGGCGGCCTCGCCGACCCACCGGGAGGCATCGCCCACCGTCTTCCGCGCCCGTTCCCACCCAGCTGCCACGTATCCAGTCATACCCGAAGGGCGGGTGAGTTGTCCGGTGCGCCTGGTCACTCCCCTGGCGATCGAAGCCACCGCCTCGGCCGGGGCGCTCTCAGGGGGTGGCTGGTCACTCCGGGGGATCGGGCTCCACCGGCCTGGCCGGCTTCTCTTCCGGGGTGCGTCAGGTCACTCCAGGGATGATCGGAGAGGATCCGCGGGCCTTTCTGCTCGTGGGGATCCGGGGTGCGTCAGATCGCTCCTGGGGCGATCGGAGTCCGCCACCTCGCCCGGGCTCGCCATGACGGCCGGTCTCCGGTGCGCCGGATCACTTCCCGGGTGATTAGATGTCCACGGTGCCGTTCGCTCCGGGCATGGGCGAGAATGAACTGTGAGCGCAGTGAGCGAGCCAGCCGGTAGGGACGGCAGCCGTCGTGCTGCGAGGCTGACGGGAGGCGACTCATGAGTCGGACTCGATCCCGCGCCGTGGTCCTTGACCAGGCGTGCGTCGCGGCCGTCGACCTGGCCAGAGCCGCGGTCGAGGAGAATGTCAGGCCCGGAGAGGTGGGCGAGCACCTCGGGGTCGAGGGTGAGGGCGACCGCGTCGTCACCCATTACTTCGCCTGTCTCGACCGCGCCTACCGGGGCTGGCGCTGGGCCGTCACGGTCGCCCGCGCCTCGCGGGCGCGCAACGTGACGGTGAGCGAGGTCGTGCTCCTGCCCGGCTCGGGGGCCCTGATGCCGCCGCAGTGGGTGCCGTGGAGCGAGAGGCTGCGTCCCGGCGATCTCGGCGTGGGCGACCTGCTGCCCACCTCCGACGACGACGACAGGCTCGCGCCCGGTTTCACCGAGACCGACGACGACTCCGACCATCAGATGATCTTCGAGTACGGTCTCGGCCGGGCCAGGGTGCTCTCCCCGATCGGCCGCGACCGCGCCGTGCGGCGCTGGCACTCCGGCGAGTCGGGACCGCACACCCCGCTCGCGCACGCCGCGCCCGCCCAGTGCTCCACCTGCGGCTTCTACTGGCCGCTCGCGGGCGCGCTGCGCACCGGCTTCGGGGTCTGCGCGAACGAGTACGCTCCCGACGACGGGCGGGTCGTCGCCGCCGACCACGGTTGCGGCGCCCACTCCGAGGCCGCCGTGCTGCCGCACCAGGTCGAGCCGACCTCGCCGATCCTCGACGACCTCTCCTACGACACCGCCGAGCACGTCTCGGAACCAGACCTGGCCGGATCGGTGGACGACACCGCCTCCGAGCCGCTCGGTCACTCCTGACCCGGCGTCGCCGGGCCGCTCCCAACCCGGGGCACCACCGGGTCCATCCCGCCCCGCCGCCCGTCCCCGCGGCACACCCGGCCGTCGCGGCCGGGAGCCGCTTCCGTGGCGTCCTGGCCGTACTGGTCGTCCTGGCCGTCGCGGCCGGGGCACCTGGTCGCGCGGGGCTTCGACCTTTGGAAGCATCGCCTTGACTGACATCTTCGGCACCGAACGACTGCGTTCCGCCGTCCTGGCCGCCTGGACGGCCTCGCCCGCCCGTTTCCGTGAGGACGCCAACGCGGAGGAGGACTTCGCACTCGGCGGCTACCGCGACCGGCTGATCGTCGAGCTCGCCCAGAACGCCGCGGACGCCGCGCTCCGCGCAGGGGTGCCCGGACGGCTCCGCCTCTCGCTGCGCGAGGGCGTGCTGTCGGCCGCCAACGTCGGCGCCCCCGTCGACAGGTCCGGGATCGAGGGTCTGTCCACGCTGCGTGTCTCCGCCAAGCGCGACGACGCCCACGCCGCCGGCCGGTTCGGCGTCGGGTTCGCGGCCGTGGTGTCGGTCTGTGACGAGCCGGTGATCGGCTCGCTCGGCTCCGGGGTCGTCCGCTGGTCCCGTGACCAGACCGCCGCCCTGGTGGCCGCGGAGCCCGAGCTGGCCAAGGAGCTCGCCGAGCGCGGCGGGCACGTACCGCTGCTGCGTCTCCCCTTCCCCGCGGGCCCGGTGGAGATCCCCGCGGGGTTCGACACGCTCGTGCGGCTGCCGCTTCGTGACGAGGCGGCCGAGGAGGCCGTACGGGCGATGCTGCGGGAGACCAGCCCCGCCCTGCTGCTCGGCCTGCCCGCCCTGGAGTCGATCGAGATCGACGTGGACGGCGAGACGCGGACCGTCACCTCCGAGGGCTGGAAGGTCGTCTCGGACTCCGGGCGGTTCACTCCCGAGCAGGTGGCCGAGCTCTTCGCCGACCGCCCGACGGAGGAGCGCTCCCGGCCGCACTGGCTGGTCCGCTGGGCGGTGCCCGTCACCGCTCCCGTGCCCGCCACCGGGTCCGAGACCGCCGGGACCGGGGCCGGTTCTGTCGAGGGCGGCTCTGTCAGGTCCGGGTCTTCCGGGTCTTCCGGGTCCTCCGGGTCCTCCGGGTCCTCCGGGTTCGCCGGGGCGGGCGGGGAGCCCCGGCCGCTGCCCGCGCTGGTACCGCCCGTGGTGCACGCGCCCACGCCGAGCGACGAGCCGCTGGATCTGCCCGCGTTGCTGATCGCCTCGTTCCCGATGGCCACCGACCGGCGGCATGTCGCGCCGGGCCCGCTCACCGACTTCCTGGTCGAGCGTGCCGCCGACACCTACCTGGAACTGCTCGCCGGGCTGCCTCGCACTCCCCGGCTCCTCGACCTCGTCCCGGGCATGATGGGCAAGGGCGAGCTGGACGCCCGCATCCGCCGGGCGATCCTGCGCAGGCTCCCCGACGCCCCGCTGCTTCCCGCCCTCTCGCCGCCCGCCGACCCGGCCTCGTCGGGCAGGCCGGGCGGTTCCGGTGCCTCGCTCCTGCTCCCCGACCCCGCCGACGGTCCCGCCGACGCCGGTCCACTCGACGCCGGAGCCGGTATCGGCGCGGCAGGGGTCGGCTCCGGCGCGGCGGGCGACGCCTCCCCGGACGCGCTCTCCGCCGGTGCGGAGCCGGTCGTCTCCGGGCGGCAGGCGTCCGTCGTCGCGGCCCCGGCCGAGCTGCTGGAGAGGGTCGCCCCCATGATCCCCGGACTGCTGCCCGCGGGATGGCCGTCCCGGCATCCGGCGATCACCGCACTCGGCGTGAACCGGGTGCAGCTCTCCGACATCGTGGACATGCTCTCCGGCGACGCCGTCAAGGACAGGG
Source organism: Streptosporangium sp. NPDC049078 (assembly GCF_040648855.1). Lineage (NCBI taxonomy): Bacteria > Bacillati > Actinomycetota > Actinomycetes > Streptosporangiales > Streptosporangiaceae > Streptosporangium > Streptosporangium sp. NPDC049078. The sequence goes on along the minus strand of NZ_JBEZEL010000022.1, from coordinate 127,929 downwards.
ACCCGGCCTGGTGGCGGTCGCTGTACGAGGTGCTGCCCGCCGACGACCCCGAGGCCCTCGGCGCGCTGCCGGTGCCGCTGGCCGACGGCCGCCTGGTCAGGGGGCCGCGCGGCACGCTGCTGCTCACCGACGGTTCCAGGCTGGACCCGGCGGTCCTCGCGCCGCTCGGGTTGCGTGTCGTGCACCCGGACGCGGCCCATCCCCTCCTGCTCAGGCTCGGCGCGGGCGAGGCCACGCCCCGTACCGTCCTGGAGGACCCGCTGACCCGCTCCGCCGTCTCGGAGTCGCTGGACAGCCCCGACTCCGAACCGGTGGCCAAGGCGGTGCTCGCGCTGGTCGACGCCGCCGGGCTGACCGCGGGCGACGCCCCCTGGCTGTCAGAGCTGGCGCTGCGCGGCGCCGACGGCGAGCTGTACCCGGCGGGCGAGCTGCTCCTCGCCGACGGGGCGCTCGCCGGGCTGCTCGACCGCGAGACGCACTTCGGCACGGCCGCGCCGGAGCTGGTGGAGCGGTACGGCCCCCGGGTGCTCGCGGCGGCCGGGGTGCTCGACGGCTTCGCCGTGGTCAACGACTCCGACGTCATGATCGATCCCGACGAGTGCGACCACGACCTGGACCGCGAGGACGAGTGGCTGGAGGTCGTCCTCGACCTGCTGCCCGAGACGGCCGTACCGCCGGTCGCGAGGGAGTTCTCCGCCGTACGCGACCTGGAGTACGTCGCCGACTGGCCCGCCGCCCTCGCCCTGCTGTCGCGCCCGCCGCTCCGTTCGGTCCTGCACCCGCTGCGGGTCCTGGTGGCGGGGGAGGTCGTGGAGGTGCCCTCCTACACCGCCTGGTGGCTCTCCACGCACCCGGTGCTCGCCGGCAGGCGCCCCACGGAGCTGCGGCTCCCCGCGGGTGACCCGCTGCTGTTCGGCCTGTACGGGGACGCCCCCGCCGTCGTCGACGAGGCCGCGCTGGCGATGATCGGGGTCCGGAGTACGCTGGCCGACCTGCTCGCCTCCCACGGTGGTCCCGACGAGCTGCTCGACCTGCTGGGCGACCCCTCCGTGGAGGTCGATCGCGCCCAGCTCCGCTCCCTGTGGGTGGCGCTCGCCGGCGTCGACCCCGCCCGTGTCGGGCCCCCGCGCGCCGTACGCGCCGTCCTCGGTGACGCGATCGTCGCCGTCGACGCCGAGGACGGCCGCGTGCTGTCCGTCGGCGCCGACTCCGGGGGCGACGCGGAGGCGGCGGGTGAGCCGGTCGTGGTCGAGGCGCCGGACCTGCTGCCGCTCGTCGCGGGCCGGCCGCTGATCCTGGCCCCGTTCGACCTGGCCGAGGCGCTGTCGGAGCTGCTCGACCTGCCGCTCGCCGGTGAGGAGGCCGCGGGTGAGGTGACGTCCTCCGGCGAGAAGCGCGACGTCCCGCCCGCCGTGCGGTCGCTGCTGCCGACCGCGCCCAGCGGCTACGTGGAGCACGAGAGGCTGCTGGTGGACGGTGTCCCGGCGGCCTGGAGGTTCTTCGAGGGCATGGTGCACGCCTCGGGTGTGGAGGGGCTGGCGCGCGGGCTCGCCTGGGCGTCCGGCCAGTGGGGCGACCGGCTCGCGGTGGCGGCGCTGCTGCGCGACCCGGCGGCGGTGCCGCTGCTGCTCGCCGAGGCCGACCTGGACAGCTGGACCGCCTCGACCTAGACGATCACCTGGGCGCTCGGGGGACGCCGACGGCGCCGCGAGGCGGAACCGTGGGGATGATCCCTGGGCGCGCTCGGGGGCGTCCCACGGTGAAGTACGGCGACGACGGGGTGGGGAAACCACGGGCGGGCGGACCCCCGGGCGCGGCCCGGGGGTTTACGTGATCGTGGTGGTCGGCTCGATCGGCCCTTCGGCCTCGGGCGGCGGGCGGCGGTTGCGGCGGCGCACGTACCAGAGGCCGAAAAGGCCGCCGCAGATGCCCGAGACACAGGTCCAGATCCACCAGCGGTGCTCGGGGCCCGGCTGCGCGACGAGAAGGACGACCAGGGCGACGGCCCACAGGCCGGTACCCGTGAGGATCGTGAGCGTGTCGTTGGTCTTCAACGGCTGCAGATCCGGAGGTCGTGGCTGGTTCACGCGCTCCAGACTAGGTGACGACCTCTCACTATTCGCAAAACGGGTCACGTGAAGGCGCGAATCCATCTCGAAACCATCACCATCGACGGCCGGGCCTTCCGAGAAGGAAAGCTCGCTGTCACTCTGCGCGAGTGAGCGATGTTAAAAATCCTGAATTAAGTAAAGTTGACCGCTTCTTCTTCATCTCCGACCGTGGCTCGTCCGTGGGCAGGGAGGTGCGCGGTGGGTTCGCCACGTTCTTCACGATGGCCTACATCGTCGTGCTCAACCCCTTGATCATCGCCACCGTCCCGGACGTCGAAGGCCAGTTCATCGGAGACGGGAGCGCGCCCAACGTCCCGCTCGTCGCGGCGGGCACCGCCCTGGTGGCCGGACTGCTCAGCATCCTGATGGGGATCGTCGGCAGGGTCCCCTTCGCGATGGCCGCGGGCCTCGGCCTGAACGCCTTCGTCACCTACGGCATCGCCTCGCAGATGTCCTGGGAGTCGGCGATGGGCCTGGTGTTCCTGGAGGGCGTGATCATCGGGCTCCTGGTGCTGACCGGGTTCCGTACCGCGGTGTTCAACGCCATCCCGCCCCAGCTGAAGACGGCGATCAGCGTCGGCATCGGCCTGTTCATCGCGCTGATCGGTTTCGTGGACGCCGGCTTCGTCCGCCGCGTGGCCGCCGGGCCGCCGCTGGAACTCGGCATCGGGGGCTCGCTGACCAGCTGGCCGATCCTGGTCTTCGTGGTCGGCCTGCTGCTGATCGTGCTGCTGGTGGCGCGTCAGACCAAGGGCGCCATCCTGATCGGCATCATCGCCACCACCGTCCTCGCGGTGATCGTCGAGGCCGTCACCAACGTCGGGGCCTCGGTGACGCCCGGCCAGCAGCCGAACCCCGCGGGCTGGCAGCTCGTCGTCCCCCAGCTGCCCGAGCAGATCTTCGGCTTCAACAACCCGCTGGTGCTCTTCAGGGAGTTCGACCCGCTCGGCGCCTTCGGCTCGGTCTCGGTCGTCCTCGCCCTGCTGCTCATCTTCACCCTCCTCATCACCGACTTCTTCGACACCATGGGCACGATCGTGGGCGTCGGCGGGCAGGCCGGGCTGATCAAGGAGGACGGCACCCTGCCCAGGACCCGCGAGATCCTCCTCGTCGACTCGATCGGCGCGGCGGCCGGAGGCGCGGCCTCCGTCTCCTCCAACACCACCTACATCGAGTCGGCCGCGGGTGTCGGCGAGGGCGCACGCACCGGCCTCGCCAGCGTCGTCACCGGCGTGCTGTTCCTGCTGGCCATCTTCGTCTCGCCGCTCGTCGCCGTCGTCCCCTACGAGGCCGCGGCTCCCGCCCTGGTCGTGGTCGGCTTCCTGATGATGACCGCCATCCGCGAGATCGACTTCACCGACTACGAGATCTCGATCCCGGCGTTCCTCACCATCGTCCTGATGCCGTTCACGTACTCGATCGCGAACGGCATCGGCGCGGGCTTCGTCACCTTCGTGCTGATCAAGGCCATCAAGGGCAAGACCCGTGAGGTCCACCCGCTGATGTGGACGGTCGCGGGCCTGTTCGTCGTCTACTTCGCACTCGGCCCGATCAAGACCATGCTCGGCCTCGGCTGAGCGACGCGCGGAAGGCCGTCACGGTGATCCGAGAAGGTGGTCACCGCGACGGCCTTCCGCGTTCTCGTACGCCATGGCGGGCCGAGAGCGGCCACCGGCGCACCAGGAGTGGCGTCCGCGGCCCAAGATCTGCGATTTCCCGGCCTCAGATCATGACGGTAGGACGGCTGCTACCTGATTTGCATGCTCGCGAGCATGCAAATCAGGTAGCAGCCGGGTATGGATCGCTCGCCTCGCCTTGCTCGTGAGCGCTGTCCCGTACGCCGCGCCGAACCCCTGAGAACGAGGTACGGCCGTCACGGTGATGATGCACCGTGACGGCCGTACGTGCTCCCGTGCGGTTGTGCTCAGCGTCCCCGGGGGCCGGCGGGGATCAGACCCGCGCGGTACGCCTTGAGGACGGCGTCGGATTCGGCCTGGGTGAGCGTGCCCGCGGTGACGGCCTCCTTCAGTCGTTCGGCGAAGGCCGTCTCGACCTCGGCGCGGCGCTGCTGGTCGAGCGTCTCCAGCGCTGCGACGACCTTGTCCGCGCTGATCCCGAGCTTGCCGGCCAGGGCCTCGGCCAGTCGTTCCTGAGGGGCGGCCTTCTTCGGCTCGTCCTGCGTGGCGTTCGGCTCGTCCTGCGGGGCGGTCTTCTCCGTCTCGTCCTGCTCGGGGGCCTTGGGAGGCCGGCCGGGACCGCCTTCCTTTCTGATCTCCTCCAGGGCCGTGGTGACCTTGTCCTTGTCGACCCCGAGGATCTCGGCGAGCTTGGCGGCCATCTCCTCGTGATGGCCGGGGCCATGGAGACCACCGTGACGGCCGGGACCGCCGTGCGGGCCGCGCGGGCCGTCGGGGGCGGTGCCGGGGGTCTCCGAGGAGGAGGACGACGGCGCGGGGGTGGGGCTGGTCGCCCAGGCCGCCACGGGGACGGTCAGCCCGGCGGCGAGAGTGGTGCCGGCACCGGCGATTATGATCATGCGCTTGGTGCGGTTCATGTGACTCCTTGTCCGATGAAGGGCATGGCACTTACCGGACCGATGGTCGGCCGACCGTCTGAGACCTCCCTCATCCCGAACTGAGAATTCCATGAGATCCGGCGCCGCGTGAGGACGAGAAGCCGGGTGGCACCCCGCTGCCCCTCCGCCGGCGTTTCGGGATGCGCGACGGCGGCTTCGAGGGGCGAGGCGGGCGGTGAGATCCTGGTGTGAGAGGTCGCTCCTTCGAGAGACCTCGGCTTCCGCAGGGGGAGTACGGCCGGACCCGCCGGCGTTTCCACTGGGTGTCGAGCTCTCCCCGGGGTTCCCGGCGAGGAACCCCGGGTGCTCCGGGCGGGTTGGCGATCTCCCGTCCGTCTGGCACGCTGTACGGCCCCGCGCCGAGAAGAAAACCCCTCTGGAGGGAATCACGTGCATCCGTATATAGTTAGCAAAGGTAATGACTTACGCTAATGAACCACCCCAGGAAGGACCACGTCGCGAGCCTGCGCAGCGACGCCGGTCTCGCTTCGGCTCTGCGCGTGTCGCTGGCACGACTGAACAGACGCCTGCGCAGGCAGGCCGCGGTGCACTCGTTGACGCCCACCCAGCTCGCGACGCTCGCCGCCGTAGAACGGCATTCCGCGATAACCCCCGGCGAATTGGCCGAGTTGGAGAAGGTGCAGCCGCCCTCGATGACACGCGTGATCGCCGTGCTGGCCGAGCGGGAGCTGGTGTCACGCACACCGCACCCGACCGATCGGCGCCAGGTGACCGTGAGCGTGACAGAGCAGGGCTCAACGCTGCTGAGGGAGGAGCGGCGCCTCAAGGAGGCGTGGCTGACACAGCGGCTGAAGGAGCTGACACCCGAGGAGAGGGCGACGCTCCGGCAGGCGGCTCCGATACTGGAGAAGCTCAGCCGGATCTAGCCGAACCCGAAGAACCGGAAGAACCCGAGCAACTCGGGGTTCCACACGACGCCCGGGTCTCACGTGACACCGGGGTCTCACGTGACACCGGGGTCTCAGACGACGCCGAGGTCTCTGCCGAGCCTGGGGGCGAGGCGGGAACGCGGTCGCGGGGGGAGCGGGACGACGCGCCGGGCCGGGAGCCCGGCGCGAGTCCGGCCGGAGAGTCGAGCGGGGGAACCGGCGCGAATCCGGCGGGTGAGCCGGGCGGCGAATCCGGTGCGCATCCGGCGGGCGAGCCGGGTGCGCCGAGCGGGAGCCCACGCAAGAAGATCGGACTGAGGGCGAGGATGAGGCGGCGGCGGGCCGCGCGGGCCGCCGCCGCGAGCGAGTTGCAGGCCACGGAGAGCGGGACGGCCCAGCCCGTGCCCGAGACGCGGGGCGGGATGTTCCGCTCCCTGCGCGTCTACAACTACCGGCTGTTCGCGGCCGGAGGCGTGGTCTCCAACGTCGGCTCGTGGATGCAGCGCACCGCGCAGGACCTGCTCGTGCTCGACCTGACCAACGGCAGCGCCTTCGCGCTGGGCGTGACCGTCATGCTGCAGTTCCTGCCGTTGCTGCTCTTCGGCCTGTGGGGCGGCATGCTCGCCGACCGCTACTCCAAGCGGCTGCTGCTGATCGTCGCCCAGTCGTTCATGGGCCTGCTGGCGCTCACCATGGGCGTGCTCGTCGTGACCGGCTCGGCCCAGGTCTGGCAGGTGTTCGCGATGGCGTTCCTGCTCGGCCTCATCGCCTGCGTCGAGGTGCCGACCCGGCAGTCGTTCGTCGTGGAGATGGTCGGCCGCAAGGACCTGTCCAACGCGATCGCGCTGAACGCGTCGAGCTTCAACCTGGCCCGCGTGGTCGGCCCGGCCGTCGCGGGTGTCCTGATCTACGCGTTCGGCGGCACCGGTCCGATCTTCCTGATCAACGCCCTGTCCTTCGCGGGCGTGCTCGCCGGTCTGCTGCTCATGCGCACCTCCGAGCTGACCACCCCAGAACCGGTGCCGAGGGCGAAGGGGCAGCTCCGCGAGGGCCTGCGGTACGTGATGGCGCGGCCCGAGCTGCTCATGCCGATACTGCTGGTCGCCTTCGTCTCGCTGTTCACGCAGTCGTTCTCGATGTCGATCGCGCTCATGGCCCGCGAGGTCTTCGGGGCGGGCGCGGCCTCGTTCGGGCTCGCCTCCAGCATGTTCGCGGTCGGTGCTCTCGCGGGTGCGCTCATGGCGGCACGGCGGGTACGGCCCAGCCGGAGACTGCTGGTCGGCGGCGCGGTCGCGTTCGGCCTGTTCCAGATCGCGAGCGGCCTGGCCCCCTGGTACCCGCTGTACCTGGTCTCCCTCGTGCCCGCGGGCATCGCGTTGATCTCGGTGAACACCGCGGCCAACGCCAGCGTGCAGCTCGCCACCTCGCCGGAGATGCGCGGACGGGTGATGGGGATCTACGTGCTCGTGTTCACCGGCGGAGCCCCGATCGGCGCGCCGCTGCTCGGCTGGATCTCCGAGCTGGGCGGCCCGCGCGCGGGGGTCATGGTGGGCGGTGCGCTCACCCTGATCGGTTGCGGTGTGGCCATAATGCTGACGAGGGTGATCGGCAGGAGGTCGCGTGCGGCCGTCCGTGGAATCCCCGCCGCCACCGGTGCGTGACGAGCCCGTTCTCGCCGTCGAACGCGAGGGCCGGACCCGCCGCGGGGCCGGGGACCGCCACGAGACGGTCGAGGAACGGCGCCCGGGGCGCGCGCACCCCGTGGGCAGAGCTAGGCTCCAGGGCGTGGATCGTCCCCGTCGCTGGCTGCTGCCCACGGTGCTCGCACTGCTCGTGCTCCTCGTGGTGATCGGCGCCCTGGTGTCCTAGCCTCCCGGCGCTACCAGGCGTAGTGCTCGGGCGCCGTCTTGAAGCCGGGGAAGATCTCGTCCAGGCGGGCGAGGGCCTTCTCGTCCAGCACGATCTCCAGCGCCCTGGTGGTGCCGTCGAGCTGGTCGAGTGTGCGCGGCCCGATGATCGGCGCGGTGACGACCTTCTGGTGGAGCAGCCACGCCAGGCCGACGTTCGCCGGATCCTCGCCCAGCTCGTCGCAGAACTCCTCGTAGCGCTCGATCTTGTCGCGGTGCTTGTCCAGCTGCTTGGTGATCTGCTCCGAGGCCGAACGTCCCTTGTCGATCTTCCGCAGGATGCCGCCGAGCAGGCCGCCCGCGAGCGGGCTCCACGGGATCAGGCCCACCCCGTAGTCCTCGGACGCCGGGATCACCTCAAGCTCGGGCTCACGGACGATCAGGTTGTAGTGGGACTGCTCGGAGACCAGGCCGAGGCTGTTGCGGCGCCGCGCGCTCTCCTGGGCCTTGGTGATGTGCCAGCCCGCGAAGTTGGACGACCCCACGTACAGGATCTTGCCCTGCTGCTTGAGGATGTCCATCGCCTCCCAGAACTCGTCGAACGAGGTGTTCCGGTCGACGTGGTGCGCCTGGTAGAGGTCGATGTAGTCGGTCTGCATCCGCTTCAGCGACGCGTCGGCGGCACGGCGGATGTTGAGCGCGGACAGCTGGCCCTCGTTGGGCCAGTCGCCCATCGAGCCGTAGAGCTTCGTGGCGATCACCGTCTTCTCGCGGCGCCCGCCACCCTTCGCGAACCAGCGGCCGATGATCTGCTCGGTGACGCCCTCGCCCTTCTTCCAGCCGTAGACGTTGGCCGTGTCGAAAAAGTTGATCCCCAGCTCGTGGGCGTGGTCCATGATCGCGAAGGAGTCGTCCTCCGTGGTCAGGGGGCCGAAGTTCATCGTGCCCAGGCAGAGGCGGCTGACCTTCAGGCCGGTACGGCCAAGCTGCGTATAGTCCATGTGTCCACCCTAGGTACCTGGAGTGCACTCCAGGCGAGTGGATTGCGTGAGAAATCGGCGCCGGTCGGACCCGCCACGTCTGTGCCGCCCGTACGCACGGCCGGGGCATGATGGCTGAATGCTGAGTAAGCGGGGGGAAGTCGTGGTTCGCGTGTTCGCGGTGGCCTGCCTGACCGTGGCCACGGTCCTCGCGGGCCAGGGCGCGCGGGCCGGCGACGGTGAGGGCGTTCGGGAGGACGCGGGACACGGCGTACGGGCGGACGCGGGGGACGGCGTACGGGCGGATGCGCGGGAGGACGCGGGTGGGGACGTCGCGCGGGCCGGCGACGAACGGGAGGCGGGGGCGGACGACGGGGCGCGGATCCTCTTCCGTTTCAAGGACAGCCGGATCACCGAGTCGAGCGGGCTGGCGGTCTCGCCGACCGGCAAGGACATCTACTACACCCACAACGACAGCTCCGCGGGCCCGGTGTTCTACGCGGTCGGCCCCGACGGGCGGACCCGCGCGACCTTCACCCTGCGAGGGGCGGAGTCCCGCGACTGGGAGGGCATGGCGGCGTCCACCGACCCGCGGACCGGTCAGGGGGTGCTCTGGTTCGCCGATATCGGCGACAACCTGGAAGGAGCATGGCCTGATATTTCCGTATACAAGGTGGCGGAACCCGCCGTGATGAGGGACGCCGTCGTCCCCGCGGTGCGCTACCGGTTCCGGTACGAGGACGGCGGACGCAACGCCGAGGGAATCATGGTGCACCCCCGTACCGGCCGCCTCTACATCGTGACCAAGCAGTTCGCCGGTGCCGTCTACCAGGCACCGAAGCGATTGCGCACCGACAGGGTCAACATCCTCCGCAAGGTCGGGCCCGCGCCCATCATGGCCACCGACGCCGCCTACGCACCCGACGGATCGAGCTTCGTGATCCGCACCTACTTCTCGGCCACGGTCTACCGCGCCCCGGGAGAGCAGATCGCCCGGGTGACGATGCCGGAGTTGCGACAGGCCGAGTCGATCACCTACACCCGCGACGGCAGATACCTGCTGACCGGCAGCGAGGGCAGCCGCAGCCCGGTCTACCGGGTGCCGCTGCCCGCGGCGGCCCTCGGCACCTCCGAACCCGCCTCCGCCCTACGCCAGGCGGCCCCCACACCGACCTCCGACACCTCCGGCGAGCCGGTGCCCACCCCGGTCGCCGGGGCGAGGACCGGTGAGGACGGTGAGAGCACGAGAACAGCGGGGGACGGCGCGGAGGCCGGGGTGCCGGTCCTGGCCGTGCTCCTCTGGCTGGTCATCGCGACGGGCGCGATCGGCACCATCACCCTGATCGCCCGCAAGACCCGCTGAGGGACCTCGGAGGCTCACTCAGCCGGGGGACTGGGTGTCGCGGCGGGCGGCGCGGTCGAGGGCGGTCGTCACATCGGGATCGACGGGAAACCAGGTGGAGAGGTCGGTCATCCGCAGGAGGCGGCTGAGGACGTCCGAGATTCCGGCGAGACGCAGCCACCCGCCCGCCTCCGAGGCCAGCCGCGCACCGCTCAGGAGCACCCGCAGCCCGGTGGAGTCGCAGAAGGTGATGCCTTCCGCGTCGATGACGATCCGCGGTCGGTGGTCGGCGACCAGTCGTTCGATCGTCTCCCTGAGCAACTCGCTGGAGTTGTGGTCGATGTCACCCACGACCGTGATCACGGCGCAGTCCGCGTGTTCTTGGCGATCGACGTCGATGGAGAGTTCTCTGCTCATCGCCTCGTATCTCCACCCGGTGACGCGGTCGGTTCTGGCCGCCATCCGGCCTGATCAAGGTATACCCCTCCGTGCCACCGGGGTGGGCGACGGTCGGGAGACATGTGCGTAACGGCTGTGGGAACCCGCCGGCCGCCCTTCCCTCCAGGAGTCGGTCCGGGGATCTCGCGCCGACCTCGGAAATCGGTGGGCTCGTGGTCTCGTGCCGCCCCTGGGAGGCGGCACGAGATGTGATCTCACGGCTCGGGAGGTGGTGCGGGTCGTGATCTCGTGGCGAAAATGAATGACCGCATAACGATTTATTGCCCCGACATATTCGCGTATTCCTTGACCGGCCTGGGCTTGTTTCCCGCATTGGCAATGACGGTTAAGAACCAGGCCGGTTATCCCTTCTCCTGCGGTGATGGTTGCCGATAACTTTCAGGCATGCGCGTTTTGGTGACCGGAGCGTCAGGTTTCGTCGGCTCGCATGCGGTCGCCGCGCTCCTCGCCGACGGGCATGAACCGCTTCTTCTCATACGCGATCCCCGGAAAACACGCGAGGTGCTCGCCGCCGTCGGCGTGACGGAGGAGGTCCCTCTGCACACGGCCGATATCCGCGACGCGGCGGCCGTGCGGGACGGGCTCGAACGGTGCGACGCGGTCATTCACGCCGCCGCGGAAATCGGGATCATCGGCCAGGCCGGAGATCTGGGCGGTACGAATGTGACCGGGGCGAAGAACGTCCTTGGACAGGCCGTGGAACTCGGTCTCGACCCGATCGTGCATATTTCCACCATTGGCGTCTTCGTGCCCCCGGCCGGGCCGGTCATCACGACCGAGAGCCCGCTCTCCACGCCGAGGAACGAGTACGGCAGGAGCAAGATCTCCGCCGAACGCTACGCGAGGAGGCTCCAGGACCAGGGGATGCCGATCACGATCGTCTACCCGGCCGGGGTCGTGGGGCCGTACCAGCCCTCACTGGACGCGATGGTGGAGGGCCTGCGCGCCGGGCTGGAACAGGGCTGGCCGATCACCGCGGGCGGCGCCAACATCGTCGACGTACGGGATCTGGCCGTCGTGCTCGCCCGCTGCCTCGAACCGGGGCGGGGGCCGCGCCGGTTCATGCTGGGCGGGCACTACCTCACCTGGGCGCAGCTCGCCGACGTCTGCGACGAGGTGACGGGGAACCGCTGCAGGAGGTTCCGTATCCACCGCTCGGTGCTGCGCGGCGCGGCGGCCGTGGGTGACGTGATGAAGCTGATCAAGGAGATCGACTACCCGCTGACCAGGGACGCCGTCGAGATGATGGTCACGATGGTCCGCACGTACGACACCCCGACCCTGGAGGCGCTCGGCGTGAGCCTGCGGCCGGTCCAGGAGACCGTCGCCGACTCGCTGCGCTGGCTGGCCCAGGAAGGACATCTCACCGTCGACAAGGTCGGGAGGCTGGCGGGTAGTGTCACGCGATGACGCGTCTTTCGTCCCAACGGGCGCGATCACCTCAGATCACCCAGATCGCTCGGGCCACCCGGATCACCTCGGATCACCGCATGATCGCTCCACAGGGGACCCCGGGGGAAATCCGTAGGGACCCGTAAGGAGAGGGGAGGAACCGGCGATGAAGGTCGGGATCGTCGGTGCGGGAATCGTCGGGCTGGCCGTGGCCAGGGAGACGGCGCTGACCCACGGGGCCACCGTGACCGTCCTCGACAAGGAGGACCGCGTCGGGGCCCACCAGACCGGGCACAACAGCGGAGTCGTCCACGCCGGGATCTACTACCGCCCCGGCTCGCTCAAGGCCAGGCTCTGCAGGGAGGGCGTCGCGCTGCTTCGGCAGTACTGCGCCGAGCACCGCATCCCGTACGACGAGGTCGGCAAGCTCGTCGTCGCCTCCACCGGCTCCGAGCGCCCCGAACTGCGGAGCATCGCCGAGCGGGCCCGCGCGAACGGGGTTCCCGGCATCGCCGAGCTCGACGCGCTCGCCCTGCGCGAGATCGAGCCGCACGCCGTCGGCGTGGGCGCCGTGCACTCCCCGCACACCGCGATCGCCGACTTCCCCGCCGTGGCCCGGCGCCTCGCCCTGGACGTGGAGGAGAGCGGCGGCTCGGTGCTGCTCTCCCATCCGGTGCGTGCCGTACGGGAGACCGCGAGCGGGGTGAGCGTCGTGGCGGGGGAGCGGACGCTGGACTTCGACCGGGTGATCGTCTGCGCCGGGCTCGGCACCGACACCGTCGCGCGGATGGCGGGGGTCCCCGGCGACGTGCGGATCGTCCCGTTCCGCGGCGAGTACTACGCGCTGGCCGGGGAGGCGAAAGACCTGGTCCGCGGGCTTATCTATCCGGTTCCCGACCCCCGGTACCCGTTCCTCGGCGTGCACCTGACCCGCAGGATCGACGGCGAGGTGCTGGTCGGCCCCAACGCGGTCATGGCGCTGGCGCTGGAAGGCTACTCCTGGCGAAACGTCGACCTCGCCGACCTGGGCCGGACCCTCGCCTGGCGGGGCACCCGGCGGCTGGCGGCGAGGCACTGGAGGACCGGGGTGCGGGAGGTGGCCGGTTCGATGGGTAAAGGATCGTTCCTGAGGGCCGCGCGCCGTTACGTCCCGGCCCTCACCGCCGCCGACCTGGTGAGGACCTCGGGAGGCGTCCGCGCACAGGCTGTGGACAGGCAGGGCGGCATGCTGGACGACTTCGCGATCGACGTACACGGCCGCGTCGCCCTCGTGCGCAACGCCCCCTCACCGGCGGCCACATCGAGTTTGGCGATAGCCAGGCATATTGTGGGGTTAGCCTCTGTCTTGACCAGTTAACTGCTTTCTCATGTGGGCCGGTGAAAATAGACCAGTGACCGACTCACCCGAGGCACGTCTGCTGATCGTCGAGGACGAGCCCAACATTCTCGAACTCCTGGCCGCGAGCCTGCGGTTCGCCGGGTTCGGCGTCAACACGGCGGGTAACGGCACGGAGGCCGTCGCCGCCGTCCAGCGGCACCGGCCCGACCTCATCGTCCTCGACGTGATGCTCCCCGACATGGACGGCTTCGACGTCGTACGGCGCCTGCGCGGCGGCGGCAGCGACACCCCCATCGTCTTCCTCACCGCGCGTGACGCCACCGAGGACAAGATCCGAGGGCTGACCATGGGCGGGGACGACTACGTGACCAAGCCGTTCAGCCTGGAGGAGGTCGTGGCCCGCATCCGGGCCGTGCTGCGCCGTACCAACTCCGGCGAGCTCAGCCCCAGGCCGCCCCGGCTCACCTTCGCCGACATCGAGCTCGACGAGGAGAGCCACGAGGTGTGGCGCAAGGGCCGGGCGGTGGCGCTGTCGCCGACGGAGTTCAAGCTGCTGCGCTACTTCATGGCGAACGCGGGGCGGGTGCTGTCCAAGGTCCAGATCCTCGACCACGTATGGGACTACGACTTCAGGGGCGACGTCGGGATCGTGGAGTCCTACGTCTCCGTGCTCCGCCGCAAGATCGACAATGTCGACCCGAGGCTGATCCACACCCTGCGCGGTGTCGGATACGTGCTGCGCCTGCCACCGGCCCCGTGATGCTCAACGCGACCCCGCTGCGGGTGAAGCTGATCGGCGTCATCCTGCTCCTGCTCACGGTCGCGCTCGCCCTCATCGGTGTCGGCAGCGTCTCGATCATGCGCGGCTACCTGATCGACCGCGTCGACAGCCAGATCGACATCACCACCGACTCCGCGCTGCGCCGCATGAACAACCGGGGCATCATCGCGCTGGGGGGCAAGTTGATGCCCTCCGACGCCAGGCTGGAGCTCCGCGACGGGAACAACAGGACCCTCGTCCTGCTCAGCGGCATCGACGTGGAGGGCAAGCCGGGGCCGGACATCTCCCACGGCAGGGTCGGCGAGCTGTTCGAGAACGGTGACTGGCGGGTCCGGGTGACCTCGCTGGACACCGGTGAGAGCCTCATCGTGGCCGTGGACATGAGCGAGGTGCGGCAGATCGTCGGCCAGCTCGCGCTGGTGGAGCTCCTCGGCGGAGGCGGCCTGGTGCTGATGCTCGCCGGAGCCGGTGTAGTGATCATCCGCAGGAGCCTGCGCCCGCTGGAGGAGATCGAGCGCACCGCCGAGGCGATCGCCGCCGGAGACCTGGGCCGCCGCGTTCCCGACGCCGACCCGCGCACCGAGGTGGGCCGCCTCGGCCGGTCGCTGAACGGCATGCTCGCCCAGATCGAGGCGGCCTTCCGTGCCCGTTCCGAGTCGGAGTCCTCGGCCCGCAGCTCGGAGGAGCGCATGCGCCGGTTCGTCGCGGACGCCTCGCACGAACTCCGCACGCCGCTCACCTCCATCAGGGGCTTCGCCGAGTTCTACCGGCAGGCGCCCGGCATCGACGCCGCGCCGCTGATGCGCAGGGTCGAGTCCGAGGCGGTCAGGATGGGCCTGCTCGTCGACGACCTGCTCATGCTGGCCAGGCTCGACCAGCAGCGCCCGATGGTCATGCGCCCGGTCGACCTGCTCGCCATCGCCGCCGACGCCGTCCACGACGCCCGTATCCTCGCTCCGGAGCGCGATGTCACGCTCTCGGTGGACGGCTCCGCGCTCATCGTCTCCGGCGACGAGGTACGGCTCCGCCAGGTCGTGGGCAACCTCATGACCAACGCGCTCACCCACACCCCCGAGGGCACCCCCGTACGGGTGCTCCTCTCCAGCGACGGCTCCGGCGACGGCGACATGGCCGTCATCGAGGTCGCGGACGAGGGGCCGGGCCTCACCACCGAGCAGCGCGAGCGCGTCTTCGAACGGTTCTACCGCGCCGACTCCGCCCGGGGGCGGCGCGCTCCCGAGGACGGCGGAAGCGGTCTCGGCCTCGCCATCGTGGCCGCGATGGTCGAGGCCCACGGCGGCCGCGTCGCCGTGGAGTCCGACCCGGGCAAGGGGGCGACGTTCCGGGTGGTCCTCCCCCTCGCCTCGGAATCCGACTGATCTCCCTCCGGTACGACGCCGTCGGCTTCTGGCCCGGTTGTACGGAGGGCCACCTGCCGGGTTCCGGTTCGCGAGTGCCCCCTGTCGGGGGTGGGGTGATCGGTGTCCTGCCGGGTTCCGGTTCGCGGATGTCCCCCTGTTCGGGGTGGGGGCGGCCGGTGTCCTGCCGGGGCCGGGCCGCGGACGGTGTCTCGGGGTCAGGCCTGTAGGTAGCGCAGTACGGCGAGAACCCGGCGGTGGTCGTTCTCCGACGGAGACAGGCCGAGTTTGGTGAAGATCTGCGTCACGTTCTTCTCCACCGAGCCGTAGGAGAGGAACAGCGCGTTGGCGATGGCGTTGTTGGAGCGCCCCTCCGCCATCATGGCCAGCACCTCGCGCTCCCTGGGCGTGAGCGTGCCCAGGGTCTCGATGCGTCTGCTCGCGCCCATGATCTGGGTGACGACCTCGGGGTCGAGGACGGTCTCCCCGGCCGCGATCCGGTCGAGCGCGGTCAGGAAGTCCCTGACGTCGGCCACCCGCTCCTTCAGCAGGTATCCCACCCCGTGGGCGCCGTCGGCGAGCAACTGGGCGGCGTAACGCGTCTCGACGTACTGGGAGAACACCAGCACGCCCACACCCGGATGATCACGGCGGATCTCGATCGCGGCCCGCAGGCCCTCGTCCGTGTGCGAGGGCGGCATGCGCACGTCGACCACGGCGATGTCGGGGTGGTGTTCCGCCACCGCCGCCCTGAGCGCGTCGCCGTCGCCCACCGCGGCCACCACCTGCCGGCCGCGCGAGGTGAGCAGCATGTGGAGGCCGTCCCTGAGCATCACGGCGTCTTCGGCGATCACGATGCGCATGCGCTTCTCCGTTCAGATGTGCAGGGGAAGTTCGACGGTGATCACCGTAGGTCCTCCCGCTGGACTGCGGACGTCGATCGTGCCGTCCACCATCCCGGTCCGCGCGGCCAGGCCGCGCAACCCGGTTCCGGTGTTCGTCGCCGCGCCGCCGACGCCGTCGTCCCGCACGATCAGCGTCAGCAGGCCGTCACCCGCCCGTACGTCGACCGAGGCGTGTCCGGCGCCGCTGTGCTTGGCCACGTTGGCGAGGAGTTCCGCCGTGCAGAAGTAGGAGATGGCCTCGATGGCCGGAGCGGGCCGCTCCGGCAGATCGGTTTCGAGCCTGACGGGGACCGGGCTCCGTGCGGCGAGCGTGGCCAGCGCCGTCTCCAGCCCTTTGTCGAGCGCGGGCGGGTGGAGGCCGCGGATCAGGTCACGAAGTTCGGCCACCGCCTCCTTGGCACCGCGGTGCGCGCTGTCGACGAGGGCGCGGGCGCGCTCCAGCCGTTCGGGACGATGGGCGTGCTCAAGATCTTCCTGGACCATGCCCAGGTTCAGGGCGAGCGTCACCAACTGCGCGGCCGTCCCGTCGTGCAGGTCGCGCTCGACCTGACGAAGTCTCGCGGCCGCGTCGTCCACGGCCATCGCGCGAGCCTGCTCCAGCCTGCGGATTCGCGCGGCGCCGGGATCCGGCCCGAGCAGCGTCCTGGCGAGCGTCCGCTCGGGGGCCAGCGCGTGGTGGACGCCCCAGGGGGCGAGAAGCAGCAGCGCCAGCCCGGCCGCGCTCATCAGCACCGCTCCCGGCCAACCGCTGGGAGACAGGTGCGCGAAGGCGGGGGATCGCCACCACAGGGGACAGCAGAGCAGAAGCAGGCCACCTCCCCACAATCCGGCGGTGACGGCGAAGGCGACGACGGCCGCCGGCAGCCGGACCAGCCCGTGGATGACGGCACGCCATCCCGTCACGTCACCGAGCGCCGCTCCGAGCCGGTTCAACAGGCCGGGCCCGGTACGGAACGGGGCAGGGGCGGTCACCCGCACTCCGGCCAGCACCCGGGCCAGCCCTCGATTGGCCGTGCCGAGCCCTCTGGCCGCGAACACGCTCAGGGCCAGCATCGGTATTCCGACGAGGTTGACCGTCATGGCGACGCTGAGCAGTACGAGAACGAGATGGACGAGGCCGATTCCCGCCATCAACGGCATCATCAGCGCGTAAACGAGCTCGCGCCATGTCCGTCCCCGCACCGGAGCGGTGATCAGCGCGTGAACGAGCTCGCGCCACGTCCGCGCCGTGGTCATCGGCGCGTGAACGAGCTCGCGCCAGGTCCGCCCTCGCGCCGGAGCATTCATCGGCGCACGCCGCAGGCCGGAACCTCCCCCTACTTGCTTGCCCACGCCCTTCCCCCTGACGGACAGCCTGCCGGTGGTCCGCCATACAGCTTGAGGGACGTTCGCCGGCGAGGACAGCAGAAAAGTTCGTGGGGGATATCCCGGGCCAACGTGGAGGATGTCCCGGTGGTGGTGTGTCATCCGCTTTCGTCAGGGTGATCAGCATGATGACGACGAAGAAACGGAGTCTGCGCGGCAGGACCACATGGCTGGTCGCCGGTATGACCGTGGCGGCGCTGGCAGGAATGATCCCGGCGGCGTCCGCCGCCCAAGGCGGGCAGGTCCAGGGCAGGCAGGCCGAAGACGGGAAGCCGGTGTGGCGGGACTGCGCGGGGCAGGACATGCCGGCGGGCATGCGGTGCGCCGCGATCGAGGTGCCGGTGGACTGGGCCAGGCCGAACGGATCGAAGATCACGTTGGACCTGGCCCGGCTGCCGGCCACCGAGCCCGCGCGCAGGATCGGCAGCGTGCTCGGTATCCCCGGCGGCCCCGGGACCAGGGGGATCGAGGACCTGCAGCGGGCCGCGGCCGATCTCACCGAGTTGGGACGCAGGTTCGACCTCGTCGCCTACAACCCCCGCAACGCCGTGTGGCGCGACCGGTTGCCGCAGTCATGCATGCAGCCGGCGGCGTCCCTGTCCGACCCCCGCGACGAGAAGGCGTACAAGGCGCTGACCGTGGCGATGACCAAGGCGTTCACCGCGTGCCAGAAAGCGGATAAAAGCGGACTGTTCTCCCGGATGGACTCCCTGTCGGTGGCCAGGGACATGGAGGCGGTCCGCAAGAGCCTGGGCGAGGAACGACTGAGCTTCATGGCCAACTCCTACGGAGGAGTGCCCGCCGCCGCCTACGCCCGGCTGTTCCCGCAGCGCATCCGAGCGATGTACCTCGACGGAGTGATCAATCAGGTCGACGGCTGGCCCGACCAGTTGATGCGACTCCTGCCCCTCCAAGAGCAGGCGTTCACCAGGTTCACCACCTGGTGCGCGGACACCCCCGCCTGCGCGCTGCACGGAGAGGACGCCGGGGCGGTCTGGCGCGAGCTCACCCGGGACGCCGATCGCCGGCCGATCCCGGTCACGTCCGAGTTCGGCAAGGAGCTGACCGGATGGCATTTGAGAAGCTTCGGGTTCATCGGAGACCCGGGAGAAGGACACTCTCGCTGGCTGGCCTTCGCCGAAGCGGTCGACAAGGCCCGGGGCGGCGACGGGTCCGGTTTCGCCGATTCCGCCCTCGGCAACACGCGGGTGTGGGCCATGCCCGGGATGCTCGCGATGACCTGCGCGGACGACCGTGGTTACAGCAGCTATGCCCAGCTCCAGGAGTTCCGCCGACAGACGCGGAAGATCTCGCCGAACTTCGGCGGGGGAGCCTCGTTCGACGCCCTGGGGTGCGCCGGCTGGCCGCTCCGGATCGCCAACCCGCCCCGCCCGCTGCCGACTCGCGGACTGCCGCCGTTCCTGGGGGTCGGCAGCACGTGGGGCGACCACGTGTGGACGGAGAGCTTCACCAGGATGATCCCGGGATCGGTCACCGTCGCCTACGAGGGACCCGGCCATGCCCTGTACCTGATGGGCAAGAAGTGCCCGATCCGACACGCCACCACGTACCTGACCGATCTGAGGCTTCCCAAGCCGGGCACGACCTGCCCCGCCGAATGACCTCCTTGTCGACGCCTGACGGCTCTGATCAGTCCTGAGATCCGGCCGGTGGCCGAGGAGTGCCCGGAGCCTTGCCGATGCGTGACGGCTCCGGTCAGCCCCTACCGGGGGACGTCGGCCTCCGGCCAGCCGCTGTCGGGGAACTCCCCCTCGGCCGCGCCGGGCAGTATCACCTGGTCGTTCTCGGACAGCCCGGAGGTGATCTCGACGTAGCGGTCGCTGCGGACCCCCGTCTCCACGACCCGCTCGGCGCCGCCCCGCACAGTGACCCTGGAGACTCCGTCTCTGGTCCGTACGGCCTGTGCGGGGACGTAGAGCGTCTCCGCGGACTCGGCGACGGTCACGGTGACCGAGGCGGTCTGGCCCACGAGGAGGTTCGGCGGAGGGGCGTCGAACGCGATCGTGACGCCGTACCGCACCAGCCGGTCGCTCGTGGTCGGGGTGGGGGCGATGCCTGTCACGGTGCCCGTGTACTTCTCGCCCTGTCGCGTGGCGAGGGTGATCGCCGCCTGCTGTCCCGGCTTCAGGCTGCCGATGTCCGACTCGGTGAACAGCGCCTCCACCTGGAGTTCGTCCAGGTTCCCGAGGGTGAGGAAGGTGCCGGTGCCCACGCGGTCACCGACCGCTCCGGCGACGGACATGACGGTGCCGTCGACGGGGGCGACGATCCGCACGCCCGCGAGTTCCTTCGTGGCGTCGGTCAGCTCCGCCCGCGCCTCCTTCACACGAGCCTCTGCCTGCTCCACGGTGAGCGCCCCCCGCCCGGTTCCGCCGCTCTGCTGAGGACCCTGCCGGGTGTCCTGTCCGGTGTTCCTGTTCGGGGACGTGCCCCGGTCGGTTCCCGTTCCCGTGCTCGCGCTCGGCCTCGGGGTGGGGCACGCGGTGGCGGTGGGCCTGGCGGTCGGTACGGCCGTACCGGTGGGGCGGGTGGGGCTCGCCGTCGGCCCGGGGTGCTCGCCGGGACCGGCTGAGGGGCCGGTGGGGATCGTGGGCGGTCCGTTCCCTTCGGGCCTCGCGGTCACGGTGACCGTGGCGGTGGCCGTCACGGTCACCGTCGGGGCGGCCGTCACGGTGACGGTGACCGTCGGGGCGGGCCAGGGAGAGCCGTCATCCGGACGCGCGGTCGCCGTCGCCGTCGGTGCCGAGGTGGGCGCGGGCGTCGCGGCCGAGGATCGCGCCGGTACGGACATGGAGTCCTGTACGGGAACGGGGGTGGGAGTGGGTGCCGTCGTGAGGCGGTACCCGGCGGGGACGATCCCGCCCGCGGGAGCGATCTGTACGGTCCGCGCCGATTCGGTCGGCGCGGGTGCCGGGGGTGCCGGGGGTGGCGAGAGCGTGCGTACGGGCTCCGGGGCCTCGGCGGGGGCGGAAGGGGTGGCGGTGGCGCCCGCTCCAGGGGGGCGCGTCGCCGTGGGTTCGCAGCCGGTCCGCGTGGCGGGCCCCGACCGGTCGGAACCGGTTCGATCCCCCGAGCGGTCGGTTCCCGTCTGA
This sequence comes from Streptosporangium sp. NPDC049078, assembly GCF_040648855.1. Lineage (NCBI taxonomy): Bacteria > Bacillati > Actinomycetota > Actinomycetes > Streptosporangiales > Streptosporangiaceae > Streptosporangium > Streptosporangium sp. NPDC049078. Next base: position 107,472 of record NZ_JBEZEL010000022.1, on the reverse strand, counting down.
CCGCCCGAGCGGTCGGCCCCTGCCTGATCGCTCGTCTGATCACCCGGCTGCTCGGCCCCTGCCCGGCCTCCGGTCCGCTCCCCGTCCTGCCCTCCGCTCTGCTGCCCGGTCCCGGTCCCGGTCGTGCCCGTGCTCTCCGGCGTGCTTTCCGCCGTGTCCAGTGCCTCCTCGGCCGCCGCGAGCCGCGCCTTCGCGGCGGCGTGTCGCTCGCGCGCGGGTTCGGGACCGATCCTGGCGAGTACGTCCCCTTTGCCGACCCTGTCCCCGGCCTTGACGTAGACCTTCGTGACCGTCCCCGATCCGCCGAACGCCAGCTCGCGGGTGCCGTCGTCCACGGTGTTGCCCGCGGCCGACACCGCGGCGGTCACCGTCCCGCGCCTGGCGGACACCGGCTCTGTCCGGGGGGCCTCGTCGGAGCCGCCGTCCAGTGCGACGAGCGCTCCCGCACCCACGAGGACGAGGGCGGCCAGGGCGAGTCCTCCCGCGCGCAGGCGCTTCGGGAGATGGGTCGGTCTCATGGCCGACATCCTGGACCGTCTGATTCACAGCATGCTCACAGGTCCCTGAAGGTTTGCTGTGCATCACCGGCGGTACGACGAAGTCCGCAGGAAACCTTCAGCCTTCGCCGGGCTGGGTCCAAGCCTGGTGCGCCAGGGTCAGGCGCTGTGAAGCTGTCGACCAAGCGCGGAGCGCTGATCGTGAACGGGACCCTGGGGGTCCTGTTGCTGGGCGGAGTGGTGATCGCCTACTCCTCTCTCGGCGGTGAGACCTCGTCCGCGGACGTCGCGGTGCGGACCGTTCCGGTGACCCGGGCCACGGTCTCCGCCTCCGTATCCGCGTCGGGGACCGTGTCCAGTGCCCGTGCGCGATCGCTGTCCTTCGGGACGAACGGCACCGTCGAGAAGATCTACGTCAAGGCCGGGGACAAGGTCACCGCCGGACAGATCCTCGCCAGGCTGGACGACGAGTCGGCGCAGGAGAGCCTGGACGCGGCCGCCGCCGCCCTCGACACCGCGGACGACGACACCTCGACCGCCGAAACCTACGCCCAGTACGTCACGGCGAGGAACACCTACCGGGCCGCGAAGCGCGCGGTGGACGGCACCGTCATCAAGGCGCCGTTCGCCGGTACGGTCACCGCCGTCAACGGCACGGTCGGCGGATCCTCGGGCGGCGCCTCCAGGGCCGGGACCACCGGGACGACCGCGACCACCGCGGCCGGTTCCGGGGCCTCCGCGAACGCGGACGGGGCGGCGAACGCCTCGGGCGGGTTCATCGACCTCGCCGACACCCGCAGACTCGAACTCGTCGGCACCTTCACCGAGACCGACGTCACCAGGCTGAAGGTCGGCCAGGCGGCCTCCATCGGGTTCGACGCGCTCAGCGGCGTCACCGCCTCGGGGAAGGTCACCCAGATCCAGCCGACCGCGACCATCGGCAACAACGTGGTCAGATACCCGGTGACGATCTCCTTCACCGAGGTGCCGAAGGAGGTGAGGCTCGGCCAGACGGCCACGGTCGAGATCGTCGTCGAGCGCGCGGAGGACGTGCTCGCCGTCTCCTCCACGGTGATCTCCACGACGGGCGGGCGAAGCACGGTGACCGTACTGCGGGACGGCCGGCAGGTGCCCGTCCAGGTGGAGACCGGGATCAAGGGCGACACGCTCACCGAGATCAGATCGGGGCTCGCGGAAGGCGAGCAGGTGGTCCGCCCGACGGCCACGGAGACCCGGCAGGGCGGCGGTTTCCCCGGCTTCGGTGGCGGTGGCGGCGGTGGCGTTCGTAACGGTGGGGGAGGTATCGGCCGATGACCGTTCCCGTCCTGTCCCTCACGGACATCACCAAGGTGTACGGCAGGGGAGACGCCGAGGTCCGGGCGTTGCGCGGGGTGTCGCTCGGCGTCGACCGGGGCGACTACGTGGCGATCATGGGCGCCTCGGGCTCCGGCAAGTCGACGCTCATGAACATCCTGGGCTGCCTGGACGTGCCCACCTCCGGTGACTACCGCATCGACGGCACCGACGTCGGCTCGCTGGACGAGCGCAGGCTCGCGGTACTCCGCAACCGGAAGATCGGATTCGTCTTCCAGTCGTTCAACCTCATCCCCCGGATGAGCGCGCTCGCCAACGTCGAGCTGCCCATGGCGTACGGCGGGGTCGGCGCCGCCGACCGGCGGGCCCGCGCCCTGGCGGCCCTGGAGCAGGTGGGCCTGTCCGACAGGGTCGGCCACGAGCCGAACGAGCTCTCCGGCGGCCAGCAGCAGCGGGTGGCCGTGGCGAGGGCGCTGGTCACCGCGCCCGCCCTCCTGCTCGCCGACGAACCGACGGGCAACCTCGACACCGCCTCCACCGGGGACGTACTGGGCATCTTCGACCGCCTGAGCGTGGCGGGCAGGACGATCGTGATCATCACCCACGAGGACGACGTGGCCGCCCACGCCAAGCGGGTCATCCGCCTGGTGGACGGTCGCGTCGTCGAGGACCGCCGTCAGGCCCCCGTCGACGGCCCTCCGCCCCGCGTGCCGGAGGTCACCGCGTGAGCCGGCTCGAAATCCTGAGGTTCGCGCTCCGGGGACTGGCCGCCAACAAACTGCGCAGCTTCCTCACCACCCTCGGCATCCTCATCGGGGTGGCGGCCGTGATCCTGCTGGTCGCCTTCGGGGAGGGGGCCTCGCAGAGCATCCAGCAGTCCATCCAGCGGCTCGGCGCCAACACCCTCACCGTCTCGGCGTCCTTCGCCGGTGGCGGTGGCGGCGGCGGTGCCTTCGGGGGAGGAGGAGGCGGTGGGAACCGGGTGGCCGGGGGCCAGAACGACGGACCGCGTACCCAGGCCAGGCCGCTCACCCTGGAGGACGCGAGGGCGCTCACCGACCGCGAGCGGGCTCCCTCGGTGCGGAGCGTGTCGCCCGTGGTGACCGCGAACGCGGCCACCGCCGTCCACGAGGGCGCGAGTCACACGATCGCGCAGCTCGTGGGCACCTACCCCAGTTACTTCGAGGCCACGAACAGGCCGGTGGAAAGCGGCACCTACTTCGTCAACGACGACGTGCTCGCCGCGAGGAAGATCATGGTCATCGGGCGGACCGTGGCCGAGGAGTTGTTCGGCGCCGCCGACCCGGTCGGCAGGCAGGTCGGCGTCTCCGGGGTGCCGTTCACGGTGGTCGGGGTGCTCAAGGAGTCGGGCTCGTCGGGCATGCAGGACGCCGACGACGTGGCCGTCGTGCCGCTGCCCGCCATGCAGCAGAGCCTGACCGGCTTCGGCGCGCTCGGCTCGATCATCGTGCAGGCGACCGGTGCCGACACGACCGACTCCGCGCAGGCCGAGGTGACCGCCGTACTCGACCAGCGGCACGGCATCACCCCGGCGGGCGTCGCGGACTACCGGATCCTCAACCAGGCCACCCTGCAGGAGACGATCGGTTCGACCATCGGGATCTTCACCGCCCTGCTCGGCGCGGTCGCCGCCATCTCCCTGCTGGTGGGCGGCATCGGCATCACCAACATCATGCTCGTCACCGTGACGGAACGGACGAGGGAGATCGGCATCAGGAAGGCCATCGGCGCGCCCAGGAGTGCCATTCTCGGCCAGTTCCTGGTGGAGGCGACGGTGTTGAGCCTGGTGGGCGGTCTGTCGGGCGTCGCGGTCGCGTTCGTCGGCACCCGTTTCACGATCGCGGGGATCTCACCGGTGCTCGTACCGTCCTCGATCGCGCTCGCCCTCGGCGTCTCCGTGGGCATCGGACTGTTCTTCGGCGGCTACCCGGCGAACCGGGCCGCCAAGCTCCGGCCCATCGAGGCCCTGCGTCACGAATGACCCGCACGGCTCACGCGACTTAGGAAGGAGAGACACATGGGCGGCAACGCCGACGAGACGGTCCCGGCGGGCAGGGGTCTGGAGAGTTCCCCGTTCCGGGGAGACCTGGACGGTGAACTGGCGGCCCGGCCGCGGCGCCGCCTGTCGACGCTCACCCTCGTGCTGGGCGCCGGGGTGATGCTCGTGGCGGGGGTGATCGTGGGCATCCAGGCGCAGAAGGCGATGGGCGGCCCGTCCGGTATCGCCGAGGCGGTGATGCGGCAGGCGGGCCCAGGCGGCCCCGGCGGCCCCGGTGGCTTCGGTGGCGGCCAGGGGCGCCAAGAGGGCCAGGGTCGCCAAGGGGGGCAGGGCGGCCAAGGGGGTCAGGGCGGTGGCCGGGGCGGCATGACCGTCGGTACGGTGCAGCGGGTCGAGGGTGGCAAGGTCTACGTCCAGACGGTCGACGGCTCGGTCGTGACCGTGAACACCACCGACGAGACGTCCGTACGCGTCACGAAGGAAGGGAAGGTCGCCGACCTCAAGCCCGGAGGCACGGTCGTCGTGCGGGGGACGCCGGCCGATGACGGCTCGGTGACCGCGACCGACATCAACGAGGGCGCCGGGCGTAGGTGAGCCCGGTCGTGGAGGGCGCCGGGCGTCGGTGAACCCGGTCGTGACGGCCGCGTTTCTCCGGGAAAGGTACTGAGAGGTCTCTCAGGAAACGTTCAGCCCCGGCTGAGCTGCGTTCCAGAGAGGTGGGCGAGTCTCGGAGTGTGCTGGACAGAGTGGAAGCCCGATTGCTGGTCGTGGACGACGAACCGAACATCAGGGAGTTGCTCTCGGCCAGCCTGCGCCTGTCGGGGTTCGAGGTGGTGACCGCGGTGGACGGCAGGGAGGCCGTGCACTTCGCCGAGCGCATCCGTCCCGACCTGGTCGTGCTGGACGTGATGCTGCCCGACATGGATGGTTTCGCCGTGGCGGGACGGCTGCGGGAGATGAGCGGGCAGATGCCGGTGCTCTTCCTGACCGCGCGGGACGGCACCGACGACAAGGTGGCGGGGCTGCGGCTGGCCGACGACTACGTGACCAAGCCTTTCAGCCTGGAGGAGGTCCTGGCCCGTATCCGGGCCGTGCTCCGCCGTACCAGGGGGGATCTCGACCTGCCGGTACGCCTCCAGGTCGGCGACCTGGAGCTGGACGAGGAGGCGCACCAGGTCTGGCGCTCCGGCGTCCCGGTGCGGCTGTCGCCGACCGAGTTCAAGCTCCTGCACTACTTCATGGTCAACACCGGCAGGGTGCTGTCCAAGGCGCAGATCCTCGACCACGTCTGGAACTACGACTTCGGCGGTGACGCGGGGGTCGTCGAGTCCTACGTCTCCTACCTGCGCCGGAAGGTCGACACAGCCGAGCCCCGGCTCATCCACACCCTTCGCGGGGTCGGCTATGTGCTGCGACCGCCCCACAGTGATTGAATTTTCAGCTGATATTCAGCTCTACATGACCCGTTTCTGAGGTTTGTGTGTTCAAATAGGCATTGCACGACCCCCGATCACCTCGGAAGCATCCGAACGGGTTCGAGCTCGCCTCCAGCTGCGGGGGAGACGAGCTCGGCATGACCCCCGGGTGAGATCCGAGGGCTGGGCCCCACCGCTTTACCGAGTTCGCCCCCGTAACCCGGTCCAGCGGTGGGGCCAAACACGTCTAGAGGGGCCTCGGCAGGGCAGGATCGACCGTATGGGTGACAACGACGGTCTTCTGGAGACGCTGCGGGAGCTGCGGCGGCACCTCGACCGCGAGCTGTTCCCCCTCGCGATCGGCGACGTGGAGGCCGACCGCCGGGCGCTGCGCGAGCTGACCGGCCAGCTCGACGACTACCTGATCCCCCGGCTGAGCGCGATCGACGCTCCGCTGCTCGCCGTCGTCGGCGGATCCACCGGGGCGGGGAAGTCCACGCTGGTGAACTCCCTGGTCGCCGAGGACGTCTCCGAGCCGGGGGTGCTGCGGCCCACGACGATGGCACCCACCCTCGTCACCAGCCCCGTCGACCGCGAGTGGTTCACCGCCCAGAACGTCCTGCCCGGCCTGCCGCGCGTCACCGGGAGCGGCAGGGGCGAGCCCGGCACGCTCCGGATCGTCACCGCCGCCACCGTCCCGCCCGGCCTCGCCCTGCTCGACGCCCCCGACATCGACTCGATCGTCGCCGCGAACCGCGAACTGGCCGCCCAACTGCTCGCCGCCGCCGACCTGTGGCTGTTCACCACGACCGCCGCCCGGTACGCGGACGAGGTTCCCTGGGGCTTCCTGCGCTCGGCCAGGGAGCGCAGCACGGCCCTCGCCGTCGTCCTGTCCAGGGTTCCCCCCGAGGCGATGGGCGTGGTGCGCAAGGACCTGAACCGGCTGCTCGAGGCGAACGGCCTGGGCGGAACGCGCCTTTTCGAGGTGCCCGAGCTGACACTGCCCGACGAGAACGCCCGCCTGCCGCGCCAGGCGGTCCAGCCGATCGCCGACTGGCTCACCACCATCGCCGCCGACTCCCGTTCCCGCGCCGAGGTCGTACGCCAGACCCTGTCCGGCGCGCTGGAGAGCCTCTCCACCCGGGTGCCCGCGCTCGCGGCCGCGGTCGACCGTCAGCACACCGAGGCCGAGGAGCTCCGCTCGATGGCGGACGCCGCCTACGCGGTGGGCCTCGCCTCCTTCGACGAGGGCATGCGGGACGGGTCGCTGCTGCGCGGCGAGGTTCTGGCCCGCTGGCAGGACTTCGTCGGTACCGGCGACCTGATGCGCTCCCTGGAGAGCCGGGTCGGCAGGTTCAGAGACCGGGTGGTCGCCTTCGTCACCGGGCGGCCCGCGCCGGAGAGCGAGCTGCGGACCGCGCTGGAGAGCGGCGTGGAGGCACTGATCAGGGCCTCGGCCGACGGCGCCGCCGAGCGCCTCCTGGAGTCCTGGTCGTCGCACCCCTCGGGGCGGGCACTCCTCGAACGCGAGGGGGTCGCCGTGGCCGGACGTCTCGGCCGGGCCGCCGCCGACCTGCCCGCGAAGGCGGAGGAGGCCGTGCGGGGCTGGCAGTCGTACGTGCTCGACCTGGTCCGCGAGGAGGGGGCGGACAAGCGCACGACCGCCCGCATCACCTCCTTCGGGCTCAACGGGGCCGGACTGCTGCTGATGATCGCGGTGTTCGCCTCGACCGGCGGCCTGACCGGCATCGAGGTCGGCATCGCCGGAGGCACCGGCGTGCTCAGCCAGAAGGTCCTGGAGGCCGTCTTCGGCGACCAGGCCGTCCGTGACCTCACCGTCAAGGCCCGCACCGACCTGCGTGCCCGCGTCGCGATCCTCCTCAGCGAGGACGCCGACCGCTTCACCGACCTGCTGGACGCCGCCCAGCCTCCCGAAGGCACCGCCCCCGCCCTGCGTGCCGCCTCCGACGCCGTACGCGAGCACCTGCGCGAGCTCCCCGTCGCGGACCGCCGTGCCGCCCTGCCCGCCGGCTCCGTCCCGAGGACCGTGGAGGAATCACGCAGGCCGTCCGACGCACTCCCGCACGCGCCCGGCGGTCTTCCCCGCGCGCCCGGCGAGGTCCCCCGCGTCCACGGCGACGTCCCGCGCGCGCCTGACGATGCCCCGAACGCGTCCGGCAGGCCCGGCGATGTCCCCCGTGCGCACGGCGAGGCCCCTCGCGCGCCCGGCGGTGTTCCGCGAACCACCGGTAAGGGAGAGGCGGGCCAGACGTGAAGCTGCTGCGAAGGGAGAAGGCCGTCTCGTTGGACGACCGGTTGACGGCGCTGGCGCGCGCCGCCGACCTGGCCGACGGGAGGCTGGACGCGGAGGCGGTGAGCGCGGCCCGTTCGGTGATCTCCCGTGCCGGGGTACGGGCGAGCCTGTCGGTCGACCACACCGCGGTCGCGCTGGCCGGTGCCACCGGCAGCGGCAAGTCCTCGCTGTTCAACCTGCTGTCCGGCACCTCGCTCGCCACGGTCGGCGTCACCCGCCCGACCACCTCGACCGCCCAGGCCGCCCTCTGGGAGGGCGCCGGGGCGGGGCCGCTGCTCGACTGGCTGGAGATCCCCCGCCGCCACGAGCTCCTCGACGCATCCGGTGCTTCCTCGCCCTCCGCCGACCGGCCGTCGGACGGCTCGGGGCAGGTGGCGAGGATGGACGAGGCTGCCGCCGGGCTGATCCTGCTCGACCTGCCCGACCACGACTCGATCGAGCCGTCGCACCGGCTGGAGGTCGACAGGCTCGTCGAGCTGGTCGACCTGCTGGTGTGGGTGCTCGACCCGCAGAAGTACGCCGACGCGGCCGTCCACGACCGCTACCTCCGGCCGCTGGCCAGGCACCGGGGGGTGATGGTCGTCGTCCTGAACCAGATCGACCGGCTCTCACCGGCCGCCGCCGAGCGCTGCCTGAAGGACCTCCGGCGGCTCCTCGACGAGGACGGCCTGACCGGTGTCCCGGTGGTCGGGGTGTCCACCCGCACCGGGGCGGGCATCCCCGAGCTGCGCTCGCTGCTCACCTCCCGGGTCGCCGACCGGCGGTCCTGGTCCGCCCGCCTCGCCGCCGACGCGGGCATGGCGGCCGACGCGCTCCTCCGGGCGTCCGGCGTCGCCCCCGGCGAGACCCCTCCGGGCGTCGCGGGCGGGCCTGACGGCCTGGCGAGGCCGTTGAGGGACGCGCTGTCGCAGGCCGCGGGGGTGCCGGCCGTCGTCGAGGCGGTGGCCAAGTCCCACCGGCACCGTTCGGTCGCCGCCACCGGATGGCCGCCCACCCGATGGGTCCGCCGCCTGCGGCCCGATCCGCTTCGCCGCCTCCGCCTGGACACCGCGAGCAGGTCCGCCGGGGGTATGGGGGAGCCGGGAGAGCCGCAGGGCGTCGTCGGGAGGACGTCCATCCCCGTCGCGACCGTCGTCCAGCGTTCCCGGATGGACACCGCGATTCGCGAGGCCGCGGGGGCCGCCTCCGCCGGGCTTCCCGCGCCGTGGGCCGCCGCCGTGCGGCAGGCGGCGAGGTCCCATGGGGACGAGCTGGAGGACTGCCTGGACCGGGCGGTGGCCACCACCTCGCTCGGGGTCTCCAAGCGGCCCCTGTGGTGGCGGCTGGCCGGGGCGGCGCAGTGGCTGGCGCTCGCGACGGTGGTCGCCGGAGGGATCTGGCTGCTCGCCCTGGTCGCCGTCGACTATCTCCGGCTCCCGCAGCTCTACCTGCCGACCGCAGGGGAACTGCCCTGGCCCACCACGCTGCTGGTCGGGGGCGTGCTGCTCGGCCTGCTGATCGCGCTGCTCTCCCGGGTGGCCGCCTGGTTCGGCGGACGGCGCAGGGCACGCAAGGCGGCGAAGGCACTGCGGTCGAGCGTCGACCGGGTCGGCCGCGAGCTGGTGCTGGAGCCGGTGGAAGAGGAGCTGACCAGGTATCGGCACTTCACCGAGGCGGTCACAGTGGCCGGGGACGGAGCCCGCGGGTAGGCGGGCGGTCCCGACAGGGCCCACGGGTGGCGGACGGTCCTCGGCTGTCGACGTACGGCGGCTCTCATGACGCTTGTCGTGATCCGGTGCGCTCTTGCGCGGAGGCTTCCTCGTGGATGGCGCTTTCTCGTGAAAGAGCTCCCTTGAAGGGGCTCTAAGGGGGCGAACAAGGGCTGACGGGGCACTGAGGGCGCGCCACAGTTGCGGTGACGGGGGCTGGGGAGCCGCGGCTGTGATGACGGCGTCGTGATCCTTCGCGGGGGCGATGGGACGCGGGAACGCGCGTCCGCGCTCGATGTGCGGCCTGGGCGAGCCCCACATCGCCGGCATGCCTCGTGCTGCCGGCCGACGAGAGGAGCGACATGCGGCGATGGAGGAGGACGGCCTCGTTGCTGGCCGTCTGCGGTGCCCTCGGCGCCGGCCTGTTACCGCAGGCGGCGGGCGCGGAGGGGCCGACGGGGGCGGAGAGTCCGGCGGGCCGGGCGGGACCGGCGGGCGCGAAAGGGGGGACGGGCGCGGACTCGGTCTTCTCGGTCGCCGGGCTGGAGCGGCCGGTGCGGATGCTGGTGGACCGGTGGGGTGTGCCGCACATCTACGCGGAGAACACCGCCGACCTGTATCTCGCGCAGGGGTTCAACGCGGCCCGCGACCGCCTGTTCCAGATCGACCTGTGGCGCCGTCGCGGCCTCGGGCTTCTGTCCGAGGTGCTCGGCCCCGCCTACCTCAGGCAGGACCAGGCGGCCAGGCTGTTCCTCTACCGCGGGGACATGGAGAAGGAGTGGCAGAGCTACGGGCCCGACGCGAAGAAGGCGGCCACCCGGTTCGCCGAGGGGATCAACGCCTACGTCGACTGGCTGAAGCGCACCCCGGAGGCGATGCCGCAGGAGTTTCGCGAGCTGGGGTACGCGCCCGCGCGATGGTCTCCCGAGGACGTCGTGCGGATCCGCAGCCACAGCCTGGCGATCAATCTGACCTCCGAGGTCGACCGCGCCCGCGCGGTCTGCGCGGGCGGCATCGGTGTCGACCCGCTCATGCGCAGGCTTGAGCCCGAGTGGAAGACCGTGGTGCCCGACGGGCTCGACCCGTGTGCGATTCCTCCGGACGTGCTCGGCACCTACCAGCTCGCCACCCAGAGCGTCGTCTTCCAGAACGGCCAGGTCCGCGCGGTCCCCGAGCCGCCGGGGCCCGCCCTCTCCGAGGGCAGCAACGCCTGGGCCGTCGCGCCCGCGCGTAGCACGACGGGTCGTCCGATCCTGGCCAGCGACCCGCACCGGGTGATGAAGGCGCCCGCGCTGCGCTACATCACCCACCTGTCGGCACCCGGCCTCGACGTGATCGGGGCAGGGGAGCCCGCCCTGCCCGGCATCTCCATCGGGCACAACGGGACCGTGGCGTTCGGGCTCACCATCTTCGGCGTCGACCAGGAGGATCTCTACGTCTATCGGCTCGACCCCGGTGACCCGGGACGCTACCGGTACGGCAAGGGGTGGGAACGCTTCAGGACCGTCACGGAGAACGTGCCGGTGGCGGGTGAGCGGGCACAGCGCACCGAGCTCTCGTTCACCCGCCACGGTCCGGTGATCAAGGTGGATCGGGAGCGGAATCTCGCCTACGCCCTGCGTACGACCTGGCTGCAACCGGGCACGACGCCCTACTTCGGCAGCATGAAGTACATGCGGGCGCGTAACTGGAACGAGTTCACGACGGCGATGCGCACCTGGGGCGGGCCGCCGGAGAACCAGATCTACGCCGACGTCGCGGGCAACATCGGGTGGGTTCCGGGCGGTCTGGCACCCAACAGGGTCGGGTACGACGGCCTGCTGCCCGTGCCGGGGGACGGCCGCTACGACTGGGCCGGTTTCCACGACGGCGCCCGCCTGCCGCGTTCCTACAACCCGGCCAAGGGGATCGTCGCCTCCGCCAACGAGTTCAACATGCCCAAGGACCACCCGTTGAAGGTCGGGTTCGACTCGTGGGCCTCCCCGTACCGGCACGAGCGCATCGTCGAGGTGCTCTCCTCCCGGTCGCGCACCTCGCCCGCCGACTCGGCGGCGCTGCAGAGCGACAAGGTCTCCATCCCGGCCCGCAGGCTGGTGCGGCTGCTCGCGGGCATCACGAGCGACCAGCCGTCGACGGCGCGGGCGCTCGAACTGCTGCGTACCTACGACGCGGTCACGAGCGCGGACTCGGGGCGGGCCGCCCTGTTCGAGACGTGGTTCAGCGGCCACCTGGAACCGGCGTTCGCCCGCGAGGTCCTGCCGGAGAACGTGGCGAGGCAGATCTTCATCCACGACCCGCTGCTGCTCTTCGACGCGATGGACAACCCTGACCGGTGGTTCGGCGCCGGGGGAACGGCGGTGCGGGACCGCATTCTCAAGACCTCGCTCGCGGCGGCCTACGACGAACTGGTCGGTCGGCTCGGACCCGATCCCGCCACCTGGAAGTGGGGCGACATCCAGCGGCTCACGTTCGGGCATCCGACGGGCAAGGACGTGGGCCCATTCCCGCGCGGTGGCTCCTGGAACACCGTGGAGGCGTCGAACTATCTGCCGGGCAGTTACGCTCCCCTGTCGGGCCCCACGTTCAAGATGGTGCTCGACGTCGGCGACTGGGACAGGTCGCAGGCGATCAACGCTCCCGGTCAGTCGGGTGACCCCCGGAGCCCGCACTATCGCGACCTGGCGGAACCCTGGCAGAGGGGGGAGTATTTCCCGCTGCTCTACAGCCGCGCCGCCGTGGAACTCAATGCGAAGGATCGTTTCCTGCTCACCCCGCGTCGCTGAATCCTCGGGGCCGGGATGCTCGACACCTGAGCCCTGATCTTGACGCGGGTCGCCCGGCTGGGATCGAGCGCCTCCTGTGCGTAGGGGGGACGGACCCTGAGAAGGGAATTTTGGTATCCGTCTCTCAGGAGGCGCTCACCCGCGTCCGCTCTCACTGTGGCGCGGGGCCGGTCGGGGCCGGGCGGCGCGTCAGGTGAGGGGAGCGCGTCAGGCGGTGAGATTCACGTAGTAGCGCGCATAACCGTTCATGTCGACGAGTCGGGTGCCGACGCGCCTCGCGGCGGTGCTGCCGATGTTGATGCAGGAGTCGAAGGCGTTCTGGTAGACGTACATCGGGCCGTAGGGACCGGTCCAGACGGCTCCGTTGGCGGCTTCGGCGTAGAAGGCGGCGTACCGGTTGTCGGTGTTGAGGACGAACGCCTCACCGCCCGGGTCGATGGCCCACCAGCCCCGGGTGCCCCACTGGCCGTGGTCGCGGCAGCCGACGGGGCTGTAGAACATGATCGCGACCCACACCTTGGAGGTGTAGCGGTTGCGGAAGTGCAGCTGCATCTCTACTCCTCCTCTTCCGGTTCGGTGAATCGCGCGGCGAGAGGTTTGTCGTCGATCGGCTGATCGGCGATGGGAGGCAGATGGTCATCGGTCTTCGCGGCGACGGCGGCGCGGTCGGCCGTCCCGGGGCGCTCGCTCGTCTCGCCCGTCTGGGCCGACTCCGCGTCCACGAACGCCACCCGGGGGTCGGGGGGGCGCTCTGTGCCGTTTTCCGGCATGGTGCTCACCTACATTCGTTGAGTTCGTAGAGTGATTGCTCGACAACATACAGTCACTTTCAAGGTCATGTAAAGAATCGTTTTCATTTTCGGGCGGTCGCCCGATACCGACAAATTTTTTTGTATTGACGGTGTGAGTCGTCGGTCGATATTGTAGAGAACATGTTCGAAGGCGGGGCGGCCGAAGAGGTCGGCGTCGCCGAGGCGGCGCTCGATTCGATCCGGGTGCGGCCGCCGGAGGCGCTGGTCGAGCGGCACCCGGCGACCGGTCGCGCGGCGGTCACCGGGTCGTCCCGGCAGAGCTGAAGACCCTCCAGTGCCACGGCCTCGTGAAGTTCGTCGAGGAGCGAGGCGGGGCAACGACACCAACGACATCAAGGAGTCCTGATATGTCGCACGAATTCCGCCTCACCCACGATGTCGACCTCCAGGCGACCCCCGAGCAGGTCTGGGAGGCGATCGCGACCGGCCCCGGCGTCGACGCGTGGTTCATGGGCAAGAACGAGATCGAGCCCCGCGAAGGTGGCAGGGCGTCGATGACGATGCCCGGGGTGAACGGTGACTCCACGGTCACCGCCTGGGAGCCGCCGCACCGGTTCGCCTACGCCTCGGAGCCCGACGAGGACGGCGGGTTCATGGCGTTCGAATATCTCGTCGAGGGCCGTGACAACGGTGGCACCGTGCTGCGGTTCGTGCACAGCGGGGTCCTGGCCGGCGACTGGGAGGCGGAGTACGACGCGCTCCGCAAGGGCAACCCGCTCTACCTGCGGACCCTCGCCCAGTATCTGGAGCACTTCCGCGGCCGCACCGCCGTGCCGGTCACCGCGTTCGCCCCGCAGCAGCCCGACCAGGACCTGGCCTGGGCCGGTCTCACCCGCGCCGTCGGCCTGTCCGAGCAGGTCGGGGAGGGTGACAAGGTGCACCTCACGGTCGCGGGCCAGGGCGTCGACGGCGTGGTCGACACGGTGCTCGCCCCCAGCTTCCTGGGCGTGCGCACCGACGACGCGCTGCTGCGGTTCGTCGGGGGCGACGGCGTCATCATGACCGGCCACCACCTCTTCACCGAGGTCGACCAGGCCGACGCCGAGCGGACCTGGGGTGAGTGGCTCGCGTCCGTCTACGCCTGAGCCGTTCGGCTGCTCATCCGGCCGCGACGATCGAGGAGACGCCCAACCGAGCCGCCGCCCGCGAACCGTGGCCCACCGGACCCTTCGCCGAAGGTCCGGTGGGCCACGGGCGTTCACACGGTCGCGTCGTCTCCGTCAGTGGTGGACGATGAGCCAGGTCGCGACGGCGGTGACGGTCTCCGAGCGGTTGCCGATGATGTGGGGGCGGCTGCACGGGAAGGTGATGGAGTCGCCCTCGGCGAGGGTGACGACCTCGGACTCGAAGTCGATGGTGAGCTCGCCCCTGGTCACGGTCCCGACCTCGTAGCCCTCGTGCTTGAGGAAGTGGCCGTGCGCGTTGGAGATCGAGTTCGGCGGATAGGTCGACTCGAAGAACTCGACGTCGGGTGAGGGGGCGGGCGAGAGCCTGCGGAAGGTGATGCCGCCGCTGAGCCGGATGGGGGCGACCTCCCACGAGCGCCGGATGGCGAACCCGGGAGGCGCGCTCGGCCCCGCCGGGTCGGCGTCGGCCGCCTCCGCGGTGTCGAACACGGCCGCGAGGGGCACGCCGATCGCGGAGACGAAGGCGATGAGCCTGCTGACGGACGGCCGCATCGTGCCGAGCTCGATCTGGGAGACGGCGCTGGGCGAGATGCCGAGCTCGCGCGCCAGGGCACGCAGCGACATCCCCGACCGGAGCCGCAGCTCGCGGAGCCTGCGGCCGAGGTGCTCGTTCGTGATCGCCTCGATCTCCGCGCCGGGTTCCGGGGTCATGGCTGTCACGGCCTCCACGCCAATTGTCACAAGGCCTTTACGCGGCCGAAATTAGGGGTCGGGTGTCAAGGCATACATTGACGGCAGCTGTTAAGTGACCACTTAACAGCCCACGCCACAGCCCCTGCGGGGGCAACTGCGTCAATCCCGAGCACCTTCCGCCCTGGCACACCCGCGCGCGGGACACACCGGTCTCCCGCACCGTACCCCCCACGGAAGCCGACATGACCGAACACAGCGCACCGTCCCAGCCGAAACTACACGACGTCGTCGAGGCCGCGGGCATGCCCGTCGGCGACGGCCTCGTCAAACCCGACTACGACCCCCGGCTCGCGAACGAGGACCTCGCCCCGCTCCGCGAGCAGAGATGGTCCTCGTACAACATCTTCGCCTTCTGGATGTCCGACGTGCACAGCGTCGGCGGCTACGTCACCGCGGGCAGCCTGTTCGCCCTCGGGCTGGCGAGCTGGCAGGTCCTCCTCGCCCTGATCGTGGGCATCGTCATCGTGAACGTGTTCTGCAACCTGGTCGCCAAGCCGAGCCAGGTCACCGGTGTGCCGTACCCGGTCATCAACCGGGCGATCTTCGGGGTGCGCGGCGCGAACATCCCCGCCATCATCCGCGGACTCATCGCGATCGCCTGGTACGGGGTGCAGACCTACCTCGCCTCCCAGTCGCTCATCATCATCTTCCTCAAGTTCTGGCCCGCGTCGGCGTCGCTGAACGAGGGCGGCTTCCTCGGCCTGTCCGCGCTCGGCTACATCTGCTACGCCATCCTCTGGGTGGCACAGGCGGCCGTGTTCTGGAAGGGCATGGAGGCGATCAGGCGGTTCATCGACTGGGCGGGACCCGCCGTCTACGTCGTCATGGTCGTGCTCGCCGTCTACCTGGTCAGCCAGGCGGGCTGGGAGAACATCAGCCTCGACCTCTCCGAGGGCGAGAACCTCGACTTCGGCGCGTCCATCCCGGTCATGCTCAGCGCGATCGCCCTCGTCGTCTCGTACTTCTCGGGGCCGATGCTGAACTTCGGTGACTTCTCCCGGTACGGGAAGTCGTTCGCGGCGGTGAAGAAGGGCAACTTCCTCGGGCTGCCGATCAACTTCCTGTTCTTCTCGCTGCTCACGGTGATCACCGCGTCGGCGACCGTGCCCGTGTTCGGCGAGCTCATCACCGACCCCATCCACACGGTCGAGCGCATCGACACGCCGTTCGCGATCCTGCTGGGCGGGCTCACCTTCGTCATCGCGACGATCGGCATCAACATCGTCGCGAACTTCATCTCCCCGGCGTTCGACTTCTCCAACGTGAACCCGCAGAAGATCAGCTGGCGGACCGGCGGCATGATCGCGGCGGTCGGCTCCGTGCTGCTCACGCCGTGGAACTGGTACAGCAACCCCGACGCCATCCACTACACGCTCGGCATCCTCGGCGCCCTGATCGGGCCGCTGTTCGGGATCCTGATCTCCGGCTACTACATCGTGAGCCGCCAGCGGATCTGGGTGGACGACATGTTCACCCTCGAACCGGCCGGCCGCTACTTCTTCCAGGGCGGCTACAACCCGAACGCGGTCTGGGCGACGGTGCTCAGCGGGGTCCCCGCGATCGTGTCGGTGCTCGTGCCGAAGATGCTGCTCGACCTGGAGCTCACCACGATCGACGTGACCTGGATCGCCGACTACAGCTGGTTCGTCGGCTGCGGGCTCGGGTTCGTGGCGTTCACCGTGCTGGAGCGGATGTCGCCGAGGATCGGCGGTCTCGACCGTGACACCGACCGGGTGTCGGACGGCACGACCCTGGTCGGTTGATGACCCGCGTCGACCTCCGGGTGATCAACCCCAACACCGCCCGGGCCATGACCGAGAACATCGGCCGATGCGCCCGGGCGGTCGCGGCGCCGTCCACCGTCGTCACGGCCGTGAACCCGGCGATGGGCCCGGAGTCGATCGAGAGTCACTACGACGAGGCCCTCGCCGTGCCCGGCCTGCTGGCGGAGATCGCGGCGGGCGAGGCGGCGGGGGCGGACGGATACGTCATCGCCTGCTTCGGAGACCCCGGCCTCGACGCCGCCCGCGAGCTCGCCTCGGGGCCGGTGGTCGGGATCGCCGAGGCGGCCATGCACGCCGCCACCCTGGTCGGCCGGAGCTTCAGCGTCGTGACGACCCTCGCCAGGACCACGGGCCGGGCGTGGGACCTCGCCACCCGGTACGGCTTCGCGGGCGCGTGCCGGGGGGTGCACGCCTGCGACATCCCCGTACTCGAACTGGACGACCCCTCCTCGGACGCGCGCAAAGTGGTGACCGCCCTGTGCGCGGAGGCCGTGGAACGGGACGGATGCGACTCGATCGTGCTCGGCTGCGCGGGCATGGCCTCCTTCTGCGCGGACGTCTCCCGCGCGGTCGGCGTCCCGGTGATCGACGGCGTCACCGTGGCGACCAAGCTCGTCGAGTCGCTCGTCTCCCTCGGCCTGCGGACGAGCACCCGAGGCGAGTTCGCCCCTCCCCGCCCCAAGAGGTACACCGGCCTGCTCCGCGACTTCACCGTCTGACGCACGAGATCCGTTGCCCTGCCCCTCAGCATCGCGGGACAGGGCACCGGCTGCTCAGGAACTCTGGTAGAACGCTCCGGTAGCCTGGCGAGTCGCATCCAGCAGGGAAGTCTTGCCCTGGCGGTGGCGTCTGGACACTACGCCAGGTGTCGCCTTTGAATAGCGGATAAAATGCGACAGTTTCGACCACTCGTAGTCATGATCGAACACTTCTGTCGGCTGTTCATGATCGCCTCTAGCGATGATGAAGACGTTTATTATAAGTACACTCGTCATTGATTACGGGCGTGAGAGCGAGCAGAAGGCGAAGGCCGACCCCGAGCTGAACGGACAGGTCAAGACCGTTCATCGTCTTAAGGGAAGCCCGGCTATCAAAGTGTCCTTGCTCGCGAGAGATCAGCAGAGCCCATGGCGACGGGCATAGGGGCCGAAGGTCGCACCTGAGCATGGCAGACGCATGCCCGTAGCTTTGAGCGTGTCAACGATGTTGCCCGCTCCAACCTCGCTGAGTTTGCCGTCGCGGCAGGCGTTCGCGAGTAGCCACACGGTGCCATGAACCCTCAGGCCAAAGCTTCTGCCTACCGCCACGGCCTCTCGATCATCGGTGATCGCGATTCCGTCGCAGAGTTCGGCGGCCGAGAACACACTGGCCTCACCAAGGTTCCGCTCAGAGGAGCCGATCCGCTGCGACCATTTCGCGAAACTTCTGATCTCCCCGAGGGAGTCGAGGCGTGCGACACCAAGCCAGTCCGCGTCCAGCACCTTCAGAAGAGCGGAATGTTCGGTGACGCCCGCGCGTAGCTCCTCCCGTACGACATGGGTCGTCAGGCAGTTTCTGCCGACGAGAAGGTCTCGTAGGACGTCCAGGCGCTCGGCACGTGCGAAGTGGTTGAGGCACATCGCGTCGAACACCAGGGGGAGATCCGGTTCGGGAGGGATCAAGGTTCGAGATCCGGCTCCTCGCGGGTGGGGAGGTCCGACTCCACGATCTGGCCGCGCATGAGTTCCACGGCGCGAGATGTGGTCATCCGGTTCTTCCCCCACGCCTGCAGCACGGCATGAGCGTAACTCGGCGGCACGCGCACCGTCTGGAGATCAGGCTGTGGCACCCAGCCCAGGGCCTCCATGAGTTCGGCACGTGTTGGGTTCTTCCGACGCAGGTCCTTCGCGTCCTCCTTGGCCAGGATTCCGGCCGCGACCGCTTGGCGGATGGCCAGTGACCAGGATGTTCGGTATTTGGCGGCGAGGGTGACGAGGGGGTCTCGCAGGGAATCCCTGTTTTCCGCACAGCCCCTCAGCACCGACTCGATGGGCAGCAGGAGCTCTGCGGCGAAAGCGTCGATCACCAGTTCTCTGTCGGCGCGAGAGGTGTGGAGGCCCAGGTCCGCCGAGTACTCATCACCGATGATCATGTGACCCAGCTCGTGAGCGGCGGTCGCTCGACGTCTTCCGGGATCCCCCTGGCTGCTGACGACCGCCACGGCGATTCCGTCTTCGATCAGGGAGGCCCCGTCTCCCGGCGCGTCGACCACCGCGACCAGCTGGCCGAGCTCCTCGCAGACGCTTATCAGCGAACTGATCGGATCGGTTCCAAGGCCGAGTCTCCGCCTGGCCCACCTGGCCGCGTCGCGAGCGGTCTCGACGTTCTCCACGACGCCGTGGAATTTCTCGGGCACGGGAGGAGTCAACTCTCGCAGCTCGACGAGTTGCCGGACATCGTCCAGCCACGTCGCCAGAGCCGCTTCAAGCCGATATGACTGGCGGGCGGCATCCGTTGCCGGGTCGTCGATGAGCTCGGTCCGACGCGATACGACCGCTGGAGGCCGGCGCAGGAAATGCGTCAGCGGCACTCCGAGGACCGATGACAGCCGCGCCAGTTCGAGAGCGTCCACTCTGCGGGTGCCCGCTTCGATCTTGGCGATCATCGTACGGTCCAGGTGCATGGCCGATGCGAGTTGCTCCTGAGACATGCCAGTCGCAACGCGGCATTCGCGGACGCGATCGCCCACGTCAGCCCACTCTCCGACCTCTCTCATGGTGCGATAATCGCACGTTGGCTGGTCAAGGACGAGGCTCTCCAACGTCGCCGCAGTCAATCGTTACCTTCGGTGGTCCTTCTTGGGGATTCCGCAGGTCTTCGTGGACCAAGGACGGTGGGAACCATCATGCGAAGTGCGGGCTGCAAGGTGGGTGAAGAAACATGACACAAGGTGTCGGGTTTTGGGGTGAGTATGGGTTCCCCGGTCGGCGTCGATGGTGGGCGTGGACCGGACCCAACGGATAGACAAGGACTTCGATGCGCGAAACACCGGAAGAGCTCAAGGAGCTCCAGGCTCTTCTCGACGCCTCTCTCTTCCGCTCCAACTCGTACCTCCGCTCGATCATCGGTGGCGAGCGCACCCTGGGCGCAGAGCAGCTCACCCAGGTCCTCGCCGGTATGTGCCCCCTCGCGCTGTCCACCGTGACGGCGAAGGGGGAGCCGCGGATCAGCGGGGTGGACGGGCACTTCCTGCACGGAAAGTGGCACTTCGGTACGGCGCTCAACGCGGCCAAGGCCCGCCACCTCGCCGCCCGACCCGCCGTCAGCGCCGCGTACATGCGCGGTGAGGAACTGGGCGTGTTCACCCACGGCACCGTGGAGATCCTCAACCCCCAGGACGGCGAGCCGGCCGCGGACTGGCCGGACCTGCTCGCGTACTTCAAGGACTTCTACGGCGACGACGCCTTCGACTGGACCAACGAGGTGGTCTACTACCGGCTGCATCCGCACTGGATGACCGTCTACGCCTCCGACGTCGCGAAACTCACCGCGCCGCCCCGGCCCTGATCCGTGGCACAGTCCTCAGCCTTCAGCGAGGCCATGCCTCCAGACGGGGCCATTGTGAACCTCTGTGGGTGTTATCGATGTTCCATACCGCGAAGCTCTCCATTGATTCCCCGCCTGTGCGAGGTGCCTGCACTACGCTCGGGACATGAGCAACGAACTTCCCGCCGATCTGCTTGCCGAGGCCAGGCAGTGGATTGCCGAGACCGGCCAGGACATCACGCCTGCCGAGTACATCGCTCAGGCCGTTCACCGACAGATGCAGCAGGATTACCGGGCTGCCAAGGAGCGAGAAGCGCGTCGCATCGAGGCGATCCGCACCTCCAACCCTGAGGGGTTCGCCGCCGGTGAGCGTCGAGCCGAAGAACTGATCGCCAAGTACGCCGGCCGGGCCACGGCGTGAGCGCCAAGTTCATTCTCGACACCTCGCTCATCACCGCTTATGCCCAAGGACACGACCAAGCGGTCGGCGTGGTGCATGCGATCAAACGTCGTGTCCCTGACGGTCTTCTTCTGCCTGCCATATCAGTGATCACCGCACGAGCACACCTCACCGTGGACCAGCGAGAATATCTGGACGCGGAACTTCTGGCCCGTAATCCCCGACTGGGTCTCGATGAGATTGTCGTGAAACTCGGCGTTGGATACGACCCTGTCAAAATCGATCTTGACGGTGATGCCCAGCGAGGGATCTCCGGCACCTGGGCGGACCTTGGGGTCGATGTGGTGCCGATCGACGTGGCAGAGGCCGCCTACTGGGGTAATCGGACTGACCGTACTGTACTGACGCTCGCAGGAAAGCAGGTGTGGGGGCGGTTGCTCAACGACCTGCCGGGAGTGAGCGTCGAAGACCTACAGGACGGTCCGCCCGAAAACTGGAGCTGATTGTGCTGGGCGCCGACGATCCAGTCGATCGGAGTGACTGAGTTCTCTCGCCAAACAGAGAAACCCCCCGAATTCGCCATGTGATCGGGGGGTTTCTTGGTGAAGGTGCATATGAAATCAGTCGAGGTCGTCGTTCTTCAGGCCCGCGAAACGGGGTGAAATACGTTCAGCTCATCCGTCGGCCACCGGGTAGCGGCTGAGGATCTCGGCTCGCTGGGTCGCCGACGGCCGGTGGAAGTAGAGCAGCTCACCGGAGGTGTCCACGCACTGGACCGGGCCGGCCAGTTCGGCGCCGGGGGTCTCGTCGATGACGAGAAGATCGCTCGTCGCGCCGTGGGCCGTCAACTCCGCCGTCGCGGCGTCGACCGTGTCCTCCTCGACCACCACGAGCCGGTAGGTGGTGGACACCGGTAGCCGGCCGTCGAGGGCCCGCGCGGCGAACTCGAAGCAGCGCATCGCCTCAACCCAGCCGATCCGCCGGTCAGTGGGGTTCATCGCCGGGCCGACGATCGACTGGATCGCCACTTCCGGCGCCTGATGCTTGGCCATCATGTAGGCGAGATTGCGGACCCAGTCGTCGTACATCGCGGCGTCTATCTCCCGGCGCCGCTGGTGGTAGGCCACGGCCGAGACGTTGAAGGCGAAGGCCAGTCCCGCCTGCCGCAGCCGATATCCCAGGTCGGTGTCCTCAAGTCCCCAGCCGAGAAACGCCTCGTCGAAACCACCGAGCCGGCGTAGGTGCTCGACGCGCACCGAGGCGTTGCAGGTGAACAGGAGATGCCAGCAGATGGCGAGCCGGTTCATGTTGCCCGAGAATTCGGCCAGCACCCGCTCGCGCGGATCACCCCAGGCGACGGCGGGCATGGCGTCGAAGGTGAATTCGCGGCCGAGGCGCTCCTCGTCGAAGTCTCCGTCTCCGAGGTCCGGGCGGGGGCCGATCACCACGAGATCATTCCTGAGCCGGTGATAACGGACGTGTTCGGCGAGGTAGGTCGGCCCGACCACCGTGTCGGCGTCGACCATGACGATGAGTTCCCCGCCGGCCTTGGCGATGGCCGCGTTACGGGCGGCCGCCCGGCTCGACCGATCGGTGCGCGGAAGGTAGAGGTAGGTCAGGTTGTCACGGCCTGCCAGCTCGGCGACCATCTCGCCGGTACCGTCGGTGGAGCCGTCGTCGGCGACGACGATCTCGAAGGAGTCCTCCGGATCGAGCACGCTGTGCGCGAGGGTGTACAGCAACAGGCGCAACTTGCTCCGCACGTTGAAGGCGGGAATGACGACGCTGACCTTCACGAAACCTCCTGTGAATGGGCGACGAAACGACCGTGGCACGGTAGGGCAGCACCCCAGAGCTCCCGGTCGTGACGGTGATGGACCCGTCTACCAGGAGCTCTCTTGCTTCATCAGGCGAACGCCGGGCTCTCGATCATGCTGTGAACGGGGAGCGGTCCTCAGCGGGACGAAAAGGGTTCGTCGCTGTGGCGTTTCCTTGGGTGGTCAGTCGAAGTGGCCGTTCTTCACGCTGGTGATGAAGGTGTTCCATGCGGTGGGGGTGAGGATGAGGGCGGGGGCGGTGGGGTTTTTGCTGTCGCGGATGCCTCGGTGGCCGTGGGGGAGGTCGGCGATTTCCACGCAGTTGCTCGCGTCGTCACCGGAGAGGGTGGATTTGCGCCAGTGGACGCTGTGGAGCTCCTGGGCAGGGATGTCCATTGCTGTGGCGTTTCCTTGGGTGGTCAGTCGAAGTGGCCGTTCTTCACGCTGGTGATGAAGGTGTTCCATGCGGTGGGGGTGAGGATGAGGGCGGGGGCGGTGGGGTTTTTGCTGTCGCGGATGCCTCGGTGGCCGTGGGGGAGGTCGGCGATCTCGACGCAGTTGCTTCCGTCCCCACCCGAGAGGGTGGATTTACGCCAGTGGACGCTGTGGAGTTCCTGGTTCAGGTCGTCCATCTCGGGATCGCCTCCTTGATCATTTTGAGTGATTCGCGGCGGGATAGGGCGTCGGCTCGGATCTCGTTGTGTCTTAATGCTAGCTCTTTCACCTCCGCAACCCGCTCGGTTACTCGATCTCCTGTGCTCTGGGAATCGATGTAGGCAACGGAAGGCTGCCCTTCGGGCATGTCCGCGATGACGAAGCTTCCAAGTAGGCCCACGGTGCTGTAAGCCGTATACGGAAGCAGGTGAAGTGAGATGTGGGAACTTTTCCCGAGTTCCAGGAGATGCTGAAGCTGGAACTTCATCACTTCCGGACTGCCTACGGGTCTATGCAAGATGCTTTCGTCCAGCACCGCCCAGATCTTGGGAGGCTTGGGCCGTCTGAGGATTTCCTGTCGCTCCAGGCGAGCCGCTACACGCTTGTCCGTCTGTTCTGGGGTGCTGTCTGGTTCGTTGCCGATCAGGGCTCGCGCGTATCCCTCTACCTGCATGAGTCCGGGGATCATCGATAGTTCCCACATGTGAAGCGCCTCTGCTCTGGGTTCGAACTCCAGCCAGGAGCGGAACCAGCGGGGGACCTGGGTGGTCATGCGGTCCAGGCGGTCCAGGAGATCGACGAGCGCCGTGCCCAGGTTGAGGGCCTCGTCGATCTGATGGGCCAGCTTCCTGGTGGGCGCCCTGTGGCCGTTCTCCAACATGCTCAGGTGGCTTATGGCGAGGGGGACCGCGAGGCAGAGTCGCCTCTGGGTAAATCCCGACAAAGTCCGGTATTTCCGTAGCTCTCTACCGAATTGAACGCGCGTGGATTCATGGTAATCCGTATCGAACTCCGGCTCCGACTCTGTCTCGGGTGTGGGCTCCAGCTCTGGATCCGGTTCTGGGATGACGCTCATCTCGCTCTCCTCTCGCTGCCTCTTGGGGATTCTCCTGCATTTCCATTGCCGAGGGAATGGATACGGGATTTTCTTGGGTTCACAGTTTTGTGAACCTACTTCTCGAACTGTGAACCCCTGATAAGCGGGGATCTGCTTCCTCCGCGCCTCGGTGTTTGGGACCGTTTTCCCGTCGGGCCGACGCTGTCGCGGGATGTCAGCCGATGGCTCACGTGAGAACGGGTCGGTTCAATTCGGTCGGAAGGCGCAATCCCATGGAACCGGAGACGTTTAGCGAAATACTTCTGCTCGGTAATGTCGAAGCCGCTTCGAGGGCACGGGAGGAGGTTCGTAAATGGCTGGGGGAGGGTCATCCGGCCTACGAGAACGCGCGGCTGGCCGTGTCCGAGCTGGTGACCAACGCCGTCCGGCACGCTCGGCACGTGGTGAGCGGGCAGGCCGGGGCCGGTGACGACGACCCGCTGATCCTGCGGCTGCTGGCGTACGGTGGCCTGCTGCGCGTCGAGGTCGTGGACGCGGGTCTCGGCGTCGAGGAACCCCGCCTTCGGGCGGACCCGGTGTGCCTGCTGATGGAGAACGGCCGGGGGTTGGCCATCGTCGGCATGCTCTCGGGCGGAAACTGGGGCTGTCGCTCCCACGGCCGACGGCCCGGCCGGACCGTCTGGTGCGAGCTTCCCTTGGATCCGCTCCCCGATGAGGACCTTCCCGAGCCGTCAGGCCCGTCGGTCCCGGCAGCCCCGTCCGCTCCGGATGATCTCCTTCCCGGACCGCCCGCCTCCGCCTGAGCGGAGGCCCGGCAGCGGCCGGGACCCTGAACCGCCCCCGGCGGGTAGTGGCACACGGGTCCGTCCCCAGGAACCCGCGACCTGTGCCGCCCCGGCTCCACCTCCCCCGTTGGAGCCTCCGCCGGGGGCCTCGCGGCGATCAGCGGATGATCGGCGGGTATCGCCGCAGGGCGAGGGACGCCGTGACGTTTCGGTATGACCGAATGAATCTTCGGTCATACCGAATATCGAGCTCGCGAAGACGGCGGGCATCCGGCGCGGTGTGCCGGAGCGCGTCCGGCACTCGGGTGAGCCGGAGGTCATTCCGGGGAGTCGGCGAAGATCACTATTTCGTCGATGTCGCCCTCGGCGGTGACGTGCACCACGTCCATTCCGGTCAGCAGGCTCCGGCCCGAGGCGTCCTCGTAACGCCACCCGAAACGCGCCCACTCGTCCGGTGCGTCCACCCGGGTCGTACGGACCATCCGGCAGGGGCCGGACGGGTGTCCCTGCACCACCTCGGTGATGAAGTCCTCGACCGCCTTGCGTCCGGCACCTCGGCCCAACGGCCCCCAGAAGACGACGTCGGCGGCGAGGGCGCGGCTCAGCAGCGTGGCCCGCTGGGCGTGGTCGGCGGTGTTGGCCGCCGCGATGAAGGCGTCGATGGCGTGATCATGAAGAGCGTCGTCCGTCACTTCGCGATGATAGCCAGCCGACCCGCGCCGCGAAGACGCGGACGCACCTCGATGTCCCGCGGGAACGAGCGGGGCGACCCATCGGAAGCGTCGAACAGCCGAACCCTCCCGATGTGCCCATCCGGGGCGCATGGGGTGTGCGAGCTATGTGGGTCGGGAGGGGGAATCGGGATGACATGGTGAGGTAAATCGCTTTTAAGGAAAGCAAGCCATGATGCGTCCATGAAACCCCCTTCTCGCGAAAAGTCGCATAGAGAAATCTAAGGATGGGGTGGGTGATATGTACTCGGTGCTTCAGGCGATGATCGCCGGGCTGATCGCCACGGCCGCCCTGATGGTGGGGGCGATGGGTTATCACTGGCACCGTCGCCGACACCGGTTGCCCCTCTTGTCGAAAACGTGGCCGGACGACAACGAGGAGCTCCCCCCACCTCGGAAACCCGACGGCGAGGACAACGGCCACGTCGCCACCTCGTACATACCGAAGACGCTCTCGGTCCCCGAAATCAGAACAGTCCGAGGTGGTCGAGAAGTTTGCCGGTAGCGTCGATCAGCGCGCGTGCGGCCGTTATCGCGCGCTCTGCTTCCGCCGGTTCCACAGTTTCGTCGGGGAACTCCGGGTATTCGAGTTCGTTGCGTCTGCGGCGCATGGTGCCATACGGCTCGAACGTGGGGCCGAACTGTCGAATCACGGCTTGCTGAACGGCATAGTGGCCGCCGGAGGTTGTGGCTCGTAACCCCTGTTGTGCCAGTAGGCCGGCGCAGGCGAAACGCGCCGCGTCGTAGGCGAGTGTGTAGGCGGAGTTCGGGTCGGTTGTTTTGAGCCCTTCGGCGCTTGCGAGAGTGGTGGCCGCCTTCCCTAACCATCTGCTGCCGTCAGTGGCCTCGCCTCGGACGCGCTGGAGTTCGCCGGAGGTCAACATCCGCTCGACGTCGGCCTCGCCACGTGTCCACCGTGTCATAGGTCGGGTTTCTCCGATCAGGTAAGGATTTCGGCAGTCAGGTCGATCACGGGGGCCGACTTGATCTGTCTGATGAGCGCGTCGGCCTCCGCGTTCCAGCGGTGGGTGGAAGCGAGGACGGGATTCACCGGCATGCCGATGCGTTCCTGAGCACGGTCGGCGGCGGCATAGACGGCGGCCCGGTCGACCTCGCCGACGACAAGTATGTCGATGTCGTGGGGGACAGGTCCTGGGTTTCCCGCATGCCGGGCGGCCCATGAGCCGAAGATGAGCAGGCGCTCGGTGCCTGGGATGCCGGCGAACTCCTCGCTGATGATCGTACGAGGTCCGTACATGTAGTTCAGGATCTCGGTCACGGGCCGGAAGAGGGGATGGTCGGGATTGGCGCGCAGGACGTGAGAGCGTCCGATCTCGGTAGTGGTGATCAGCTGTGCGTCGATGAGGCGATGGACCTCGGCGTGCAGGGTGGAGGGTGCCGTGCCCAGGTCTCGGGCCAGAGAGGCGAGAGTCCAGTCTTGCCGGGGCCGTAGATAGATGGCGGCGAGGATCTCCGCCTGGCTCCGAGACTTGAAGATGGGAACGACGGGCGCTGCGACGCTTCGCATAAACCGAATGTATCTTCGGTTATACCGAATATCAATCATCGCGGCGGCCGGCGGAGCCGTCGTCAGGGCGGCGGGGTCCGGTTGGAGCACCCCGCCGGGGGCTTTGTCCCGGTGCCGGGACCCGGTTCGGAGGGAAACGACGGGGATCTCATGCGGGCACGTGGCGTGCGGGTTTTTCCGGGCGGGTTTTTCCGGGTGGTGTCACATCGCCGTCAGCCGGTCGTACAGCTCCGGGCGCCGGTCCCTGAGGAACGGGCGGCGACGGCGCGAACTCGCGATCAGCTCCAGGTCGACCTCGGCGACCGCGACGTCGTCGCCGTCGTCACTCGCCTGGGCGAGGATGTCGCCGTCGGGGCCGTAGACGGCGCTCATCCCGAAGTAGTCCTTGACGCCTTCGCTGCCCACCCGGTTGGCGCAGATCACGAAGAGCCCGTTGAACACGGCGTGTGCCCTCAGTTCGAGCTGGAAGACCTCACGCATGGGCGCGCTCGCGGACGCGACCGGCACGCACAGCACCGAACCGCCTCGAAGGGCGACGATCCTGCTCAGCTCGGGGAAGTGCCTCTCGTAACAGATGATCGTGCCGACCCCGGTCTCGCCTGTCTGCACGACCTCGGGCTCGGTGCCCCCCGGCCGGAAGTAGAACTTCTCCGGGAATCCGTTGGAGAACGGCAGGTGGGACTTTCGATAGACCGACTTCAGCTCGCCCGCGACATACGTGCAGGCGGCGTTGAAATACACGCCGGGAACATCACCGGCCTCGAATATCGAGGAGACCACCGTGATCCCGTGCCGACGGGATCGGTCGGCCGCCATCGTGTTCGACGGGCCGTCGAGACGCTCCGCCAGCTCGAAGTAATCCGGGTCCGGTTCGGGCTGCACGAACG
Organism: Streptosporangium sp. NPDC049078; assembly: GCF_040648855.1. Lineage (NCBI taxonomy): Bacteria > Bacillati > Actinomycetota > Actinomycetes > Streptosporangiales > Streptosporangiaceae > Streptosporangium > Streptosporangium sp. NPDC049078. The sequence goes on along the minus strand of NZ_JBEZEL010000022.1, from coordinate 79,800 downwards.
GGACGGCGAACAGCTCGGGAAGAAGAACGATGCCGGCGCCCTGGTCGGCGGCGGCGTCCACGAGATCGCCGGCCCTGCCGATGGTCTCCGTCCGGTCGTCCGTGGCGCGGAGCTGAACCGCGGCGAGCTTCATACGATCACCTTCTCGGGAGTGGGCTGCGGCATTCCGGTCACCGCTATGCCGGACCGCGTGCGATAGCGCTTGTTCACGGAGATGAGCACGGCGGTGAGCGGCTCCAGTTGGCGTGCCGTTCGCAGACGACCGGCGTCGACTCCCCGGCCGCCGGTCACCTCGACGGCCAGTGCCATCACGCGCGTTTTGGCCTCCGCGTCGTCACCGCACACCAGCACGTCCTCGTGGGACAGGTCCGCGCCGGGATCGAGGAGGAGCGGCGCCGAGAGATGGTGGAACGCGCCGACGACCGTGGTGCCGGGTACGATCCGCGCCGCCTCCTCCGCGGCGCTGCCGTCCGGTACGTCCAGTCCGTACGGGCCGTGCCGGTCGAAGCCGAGGGGATTCACGCAGCTGATCAGCAGCTTGCCGTCGAGGCCGGCGGCCAGACCGCCGACCAGGTCCGCGTGCCCCGTGTACGGCACGGCGAGGATGACGACCTCCGCGTCGGCGACCGCCGACGCGTTGGTGTCTCCGCGGACGGTCGTTTCCACGGCGGGAAGCTCCGACAGGTCGGCGGCCGCCCGCGCGGCCCGGTCTCCGTCACGTGATCCCAGGATGACCTGGTGTCCGGCACGGGCCAGCCGGTATCCGAGGCCGCGACCCTGAGGTCCCGTCCCGCCCACGATGGCGATGGTCGTCCGGGGAGAGTGGTGATCCATGTTCAGTCCTTCGCGGCCATGGCAAGGCTGGTGAGCGTCCGCTCCTTGTCGCCGAGCGTGGAGATGATCGGGCACCTGACGCCGGCCTCGTGGTACGACATGAGCTTGTCGAATGCCTGCGACGTGGACCCGCACGCGGTGACGCTCTGCACCAGCGAGTTCGAGACGAGAGGCATCGCGCGCTTGATGTCCTCGGGGGTCGCGGGCCATCCCGCCACCTCCTGCAGCCGGTCGACCAGTTCGCGCTCCACGCCACAGTGCTCGGCGATGTGCGGCTGCTGCATGAGGTAGAGGGTGAGGAACGCCTTGCACGCGTCGATGGCCTCCTGCGGGTCGTCGTCGTTGACGCTGCATGCCACGATCTGGGTCAGGTCGATCCCCGCGCGACCGTCGGTGCGCTTGGCGACGCCCCGGCCGATCGCCTCCTTGGCGCCGGTCAGATAGGACGGCGGCAGGAGGAAGTCCATGTGGACGCCGTCGCTGATCTCTCCGGCGAGCTCCAGCATCTTCGGCCCGACCGCGCCGATGTAGATGGGGATGTCGACCGGCTTGTTCTCGCGGTACATGCTGTCGAATCGCACGTCGCGCATCTGCACGAACTCGCCTTCGAAGGAGACGAGTTCGTTGCGGAAGAACGCCTGGCAGACGGCGATGTACTCGCGCATCGAGGCGAGCGGCTTCACGAGCGGCTGGCCGACCTTCGTGGCGAGCGGCTCCCACCAGGCGCCGATGCCGAGGATCGCGCGACCCGGAGCCACCTCGTCCAGGGTCTTGAAGGTCACCGCCATCAGCGCCGCGTTGCGGCTCTTGTTGTTGACGACGCCTGTGCCGATCTTCAGGTTGGAGGTCCTGCTCGCGATGATGGCCGCGGGCACGATTCCGTCCCTGGCCAGGCGGCCTTCGGCCACCCAGACCGACTCGAATCCGTTCCGATCCGCGAATTCGGCCTGCCAGTAGGTCTGTTCGAGGCTCAGCCTCTCACCGACGTGGATGCCGAGGGGAAGTTTCATATCCGGAGAACTCCGATCAGTCGGGGTCAGAAGAGGTGGGGCTTGCCCCGGGTCAGGAAGGATCCGCGACCGGGTTTCCCGTCGAAGGCTCCGTCGTTGACGAGGTGATGGCCGCGGGAGAACACGTGGACCGGTCGTCCGGTCACCCGCATGCCGTCGTAGAGGTTGTAGTCCGTGCGCATGTGCGAACCGGCCGTGGTGATGACGTGGTCCGCCGCGGGGTCCCACACGAGGAGGTCGGCGTCCGCGCCCACGGCCACCAGACCCTTGTGCGGGAAGAGCCCGAACAACTTGGCCGGACGCGTCGCCATGAGGTCGACGAACCTGCACATGTCGATCCGGCCCGTCGTGACTCCCGTCTCCCAGACGACCATGAGCCGGTCCTCGACTCCCGGAACCCCGTTGGGAACCTTCGGGAAGTAGCCGGGGCTGCGCAGTTTCTGCGGAGGGAGGTCGTTGGGCTGCTCCAGGCAGAAACCCGCGTGGTCGGTGGCCACCGTCGACAGCGCCCCCGTGGTGAGCGCCTGCCACAGGCCCTCCTGGTTGCCGCGCTCCCGGATCGGCGGCGAGCAGATGTACGCGGCGGCCTTCTCACCGAGTTCGGCGTAGTCCTCGTACGCGACCGCGAGATACTGCGGGCACGTCTCCCCCCACACCAGCGAGCCCCGGCTCCGCGCCTGGCCGATCTCCGCCGCGGCCGCCGCGCTGGAGACGTGCACCACGTAGACGGGACTGCCGACGGAGTCCGCCAGGACGATCGCCCGATGCACCGCTTCGGCTTCGGACTCGTGGCCGTGCGCCGTGGCGTGGTAGTTCTCGGCGGTGCGTCCACTCTCGATCAGCAATCGGGTCTCTCGGGCCACCATGTGGCCGTTCTCGGCATGCACCATCGGCAGCACGCCGTACTCGACCGCGAGTTCGAGGCCTTCGAGCAGCTGGCCGTCGTCGACCATCTGCGTGCCGGGGTAGGCCATGAAGAACTTCCAGCTCGACGCGCCTTCCCCGGCCAGGCGGCGCAGGTCGTCCAGCACGTTCTCCTGCTGGTCGCGCGGTGGCACGATGGCGTGCAGCCCGAAGTCGACGACGGCCTTGTCGGCGGCCACATCCCGGCGACGCATGTATGAGTCGAAGAGGGACTTGTCGGGCTCCTTCTTCACGAAGTCGATGACCGTCGTCGTCCCGCCGTGCGCGGCCGCGATCGTGCCGCTGTGGAAGTCGTCCGCCGTTCGGGTCGTGAAGCCGTCGATCGGATATTCCAGATGCGTGTGCACGTCGATACCGCCGGGGAGAACGAGCTTCCCGGTCGCGTCGACGACCTCGTCGGCCGACCAGTCGTCGCCGAGCCCGAGTGCGACGACGAGACCGTCACGCACCAGGACATCGGCTCGGATCGCGGCGTCGGCGTTGACGACGGTACCGCCTTTGATGAGTGTCGATCCCATCGTTTCCCCTCCTGAACGGCCGGTCACACCAGCTGGACGGTCGGTCTGATCAGCCGACGTAGTGCTCGTCGGCCAGTGTGAGCACCTCGTCCAGCACGTCGAGGGCCAGGTCGATCTCCGGCTCGCGGATGATGAGCGGCGGGGTCAGGCGCAGCACGTTGAAGTTCGCCGTGAGGTACACGCCACGCTTCATCGCCGCCTTGAGCACGCGGCTCACGGGTGCGGCCGCGGGACCCTTGGCGTTGAACGGGACGAGCGGTTCGCGCGTGGCCCGGTCCTTGACGAGTTCCACTCCGTAGAAGAGGCCACGGCCACGAATGTCACCGATGCTCGGGTGCCTGCCGGCCAGGGTCGCGAGCCCTTCGCCGAGCCGCCGGCCCATGAGCCGGGAGTTCTCGACGACACCCTCGTCCTGCATGATGCGCAGAGAGGCGACCCCGGAGGCGCAGGCGAGCGGGTGTCCCGCGTAGGTGAGACCGCCCCAGAACATGTTGTCCCGCAACCAGTCGGAGATCTTCTCCGACACGGTCATCGCGCCCAGCGGGACGTAACCGGAGTTGAGCCCCTTCGCGGTGGTGAGGATGTCCGGGACGACATCCCAGTGGTCGCAGGCGAACCATTCGCCCGTCCGGCCGAACCCCGCCATGACCTCGTCGAAGATGAGCAGGATGCCGTACTTGTCGCAGACCTCCCTCAGGGAGCGGAGGTATCCGTCAGGCGGGTACAGAAGCCCGTTCGTGCCGGTCACCGGCTCGACGATCACGGCGGCCACGGTGTCGGGGTTCTCGTACTGGAGGATCTCCTCCAGGTGCGGTCCCCCCGAGCAGACGGGGCACGGGTCGGGGTGGCCCGCGGGGCAGCGGTAGGTGTACGGATCGAGCATCCGCACCACGCCGGTCATGCCCGGCTCCGCCGCCCAGCGACGTGGATCCCCGGTCAGCGCCATCGCCCCCGCGGTCGCCCCGTGATAGGAGCGGTACCGGGCCACGATCTTCTGGCGGCCGGTCACGTGACGGGCGAGGCGCACGGCGTTCTCGTTGGCCGCCGCACCACCGGTGGTGAAGAAGCTCATCTTCAGGTCACCGGGCGTCAGCCCGGCCAGCATCTCGGCCAGCTCCGCCCGGGACCGCTCGGCGAAACCGGGGCCGATGTAGCACAGCTGCTCGGCCTGGCTGCGAATGGCCTCGACCAGCTTCGGGTGCTGGTGTCCGAGGTTGAGGTTGACCAGCTGCGACTGGAAGTCGAGGTACTTGCGGCCTTCGTAGTCCCAGAACCAGGAGCCCGAGCCTCCGGCGACCGGGATGGGGTCGAGCGCACCCTGGACCGACCAGGAGTGGATGACGTACTCCTTGTCGGCCTCCTTCACCCGTCGGCCGGTCCATGTCTGCGCGTCGGTGACGGTCATCGGATCGCCTTCCTTCGTCCCGCGGGTGTCACTGGGTCTTCGTCTCGGCGCCGAACGCGGCCAGGCGGGCCAGCGGGCGACCGGCGTTGGCGGCCGCGCAGATCACGAGGATCTCGCGGGGACGGGGGACGTCGGCCACCTGGAAGGTCACCGTCTGGTGGTGCGAGCGGGTCTTCGCGTCGAGCTTGTGCTTGAGCGGGATGTCGATCGGGCTGCCGGGGAGGCCGACCTTCTCGGCGGCGGGCAGGAGTTCGGTGCCGCCGGCCGCCTTGCGGAAGACGTTGCCGAACCGGAGGTTGTGGATCAGCGCCGAGCCGTGCTCGACCTCGCCGTCGATGCCGACGAGCGCGGCCTTGCCGAACGCCTCCACCTCGTCACCGAGCAGTTCCACGCAGGCCGGGCCGACGAGCTGCCCGATCTCCTCGCCCAGCTCGTCGGCGAGCGTCACCAGGTCCTGGACGTACTCGCTCGGGTACGGGTTGGTGATCACCGCGCCGACGAACGCGACCCGGTGCGAGCGCTCGACCGGCCGCCCGTTCTCGAGCACGGTCTCCTCGAGATGCTTGATGATCTTGCGGACCTGGATGCTCACTTCGTCTCCTTCTATGGTTCATCTGATGAACCGTTGGTTCAATTTTTGAGGACGGCCGGGATTGTGTCAAGGGATTCGAGGATGGAAACCGGGCGCCCGTTCGTGGCCGCGGCGCCGGGATCAGTCCCGTCGGCCGTCCTGGGCGTCCCGGGCGTCGCGGGTGACGTAGAGATCGGGGCGGCGGTCCGCCAGCGGCTGGTTGAACGGGTTGCCGCGCCGGGCCTCTCGCGACCCGATGAGGTCGATCTCGGCGAGCAACAGCTCTTCGCCGTCGTCGCTCGCGGGACCCGCGACGATCCAGCCGTCGGGGCCGACGACCACCGATCTCCCGACGAACTCCTGACCGCGCTCGACACCCACCCGGCTCACGCCCGCGACGTAGGACTGGTTGCTGTGCGCGCCGGTCATGCACATGAGGGTGGCCATGGCCGGCACATCGGCCGGCTGGCCCGGCACGGGGACCCAGTTCGACGGAAGAACGATCAGGTCGGCGCCCTGGAGAGCCGCGCTGCGGAAGGTCTCCGGGAACCACGCGTCGTAGCAGATCCCCACCCCGATCCGCCCCAGAGGCGTGTCGAAGACCGGAAACCCCGCTTCGTTGCGGTGGTAGATGGCCTTCTCGTCGTTCCAGAGATGGGCCTTGCGGAACGTTCCGACGTGCCCGTCAGGGCCTATCAGCACGGCCGAGTTGTACGCCCGGTCGCCCTCGCGTTCGGTGACACCGGCGACGATCCAGAGACCGTGTCTCCTGGCGAGTGCGGCCCAGGCCGAGCAGGCCGGCCCTTCGGGGACCTCCTCGGCGTACCGAAGGGCCTCGGCGCGGTCCGCGAAGACGTACCCCGCGGAGGACGCCTCGGGAAGGACGACGAGCCGCGCACCGGCCTCGGCCGCCTTCGTGATCCACTTCGACGATCGCTCGATGTTGCCGGCGACGTCACCGATGCGCGGGCGTAACTGCACGCCCGCCAGGATGAACCCGGTCACCACGGTGCCCTGACGGACATGTACTCGACCTCGGGATACTCGTCCATCCCGGCCCGGCCGCTCTCACGCCCTGGACCGGACTGCTTGACCCCGCCGACGAACCCGCCTTTCTGCACGCTGTCGGCGATGCTTTCGGCAGCGGCGATCGTGTCGGTAAGAGATGTCATGGGCGAACTCCTCGTCGCGCCTCCTTGGCGCCGATCAGTTGGTGGCCTGGCCCCCGGTCAGGGAACTCGGCAGGACGATGTCCGTGACGCTCAGCAGTTCACTCAGCCTTCGAGCGGCCTCGATCACCGATTCCGCCACCGAATCGATGCGGTCACGCGTGATGCGATAGGTGGGGCCGCCGATCCACACCGCGTAGGGCGTCGAGTCCCTGACCCGTACCGGCGCGGCCACGGACGCCGCGCCGACTTCGAGCTCGTCGTAGGCGAGGGCGAAGCCGTTGCGGCGGACCGAGTCCAGCGACTCGATGAACGCGTCCAGACCGCCCAGCTCCTCGGGGGCCTTCTCCGAGAACTCGGCCGCGAAATCCGTCCGCACCGCCTCCGGATCGAGGGCGGCGAGCAGAACCTTGCCGGTCGAGGTCGCCCACACGGGCTGGGTCCGCGGGACGGGTTTGAGCGTCTGCCCGATCAGCGAGGGCCCGGCGACCTGTGCGACGACCATGACGTTGGGTGGCAGGAGCACGTCGAACCCGGAGGTCTCCTTGGTCTCCTCGGCGAGTTGCCGCAGGACGCCGCGCATGTGGCCGTAAGCGCCGTCGCGGTCCAGCAGTCCTCCGACGATCGAGAGGAGGCCGAGTGAGACCCGATAACGGCGGGTGTCCGGATCGAGTGTCAGCCAGCTCTCCCGTTCGAGGACGGTGAGCACGCGGTAGCACGTCGCCTTGGGGATGCCGGCCTCCCTGGCGACCTCGCTGAGCCCGACACCCTCCGGGTGGGCGGCCACGGCACGAAGCAGCCAGATAGTCCGGCGGACGAGTCCCGCTTCGCTGGGTGCCATTGTCTCCTCCGTTGAGGTGATGTGATCGACGGTTGCGGCCATCATCGTGGCAGGCTCGCCGGGTGTTGTCCGTGCCTTACACCGACTTATGCCGCATAACGCACGAACATCATCTGCTACTTGCCCCCGGCGGTGAGTTCCACGGTCTCCGGCTTGTAGCCCTCGCCGGTGATGTCGAATCCCTCCGCCTTGAGCTCCTGGTCCGCCTTCTCGGTGAGGTCCCTGCGGAAGGCGCCCTCACCGGGGTCGGCCTTGAGCACCTTGGCGTCGATCGCGATCTTGATCGTCTGGTCCCACGCCTTCTGGTCGACGGTCCCGATGCCGTCGGGTGAAGGCCACACGAGCTTGTTGACCTCGTTCAGCATCCACGTCTGGTGGCCCTGGCCGAGCGCGCTGCCGTTGTTGAGGACGATCTCGACACAGCCGGTCAGGTCGTCCCGGCAGAAGCCCCAGCCCTTGTACGTCGCCTTGAGGAACTTCACGGCGACGTCCTTGTTGGCGTCCTCGGCCAGCCAGTCGCCACGCGCGTAGATACCGTCCTCAAGGCTCGTGTATCCCGCGTCCTGAAGGCTGATGGCCGAGAAGTCCTCCGGCTTGTACAGCGCGCCGGTCTCGGGATTGACGGTCTCCAGAAGCTGGGCGTACTCGTTGTAGATCTTGGCCTGGGCCGCGTCGACCTCACGCTTCAGCAGCAGTGACATGTCGAACGGCTGCTGTACGACGGTGACGTCCTTGGCCGGGTCGACGCCGGCGCCCTTCATCGCCGCGAACAGCACCAGCTCGTTGCCGAACCCCCAGCTGCCGACCTTCTTGCCCTTGAGGTCCGCGAGCTGCTTGATGCCCGAGTCCGCCCAGGCGACCTGCAGGTACGCGCCGCGCTGGAACACCTGGCCGATGTTGACGAGGTCGGCTCCCTGCTCCCGGGTGGCCATCGTCTTGGTGACGTGGCTGACCGCGAACTCCGCGTTGCCCGCCGACAGCACCTGCTGCGGCACGATGTTGACGCCACCCTCCTGGATGGTCACATCGAGGCACTCGGCGTCGTAGTAGCCCTTCTCCTTGGCGGCGTAGTAGCCGGCGAACTGCGACTGCGCCACCCACTGGAGGACGAGCCTGACCGGGGTTCGCGTCTGACACGAGGTGGTGTCCTCCGCGCCGGATCCGGAGGCCGTGGTGTCCTCCGACATGCCACAGGCGGACAGGGAGAGCGTGGCGGCGACCACCACGGCGCCGACGGCGCGGCGATTGACCCGTGGGCGCGGGAGGCGCCGAAGGGAGCGGAACATTGTGGCTCCTTCAAGGAAGTAATCGTGGGGGGAAATGACCGGAGATCACGTCTCGTCGCTGTGAATCGACTCGTGCCAGGGCATCAGAAGCCGCTCCAGCAGCGAGATCAGCCCGAACGTCGTGAGCCCGAGCAGGCTGGCTACGAAGATGCCTGCCCATGCTTCGGCGAAGCGCGGCAGGGCCGCCTGATAGGCGATGTACACCCCGAGCGCATTGCTCGGACCACCGAAGTACTCGGTCACGATGACGCCGATGACGGCCAGGGTGGACCCGAGCTTGAGCGCGTTGAAGAGGTAGGGCAACGCGTTGGGGAGTCGCAACATCAGGGAGATCTGTCGCGGTTGTGCCGCCAGCGACTCCATGAGCTCCAGGTGCAGCGGTGAGATCTGGAGCAGGCCCCTGGCCGTGTTGACCAGGACCGGAAAGAACACCATGACCGCTGCGACGCCGGCCTTGGAGGCGAGGTTGGTCACGCCGAACCAGTTGTTGAAGATCGGCGCCAGCGCGACGATGGGAGCGCAGTTGACGATCACGGCCATCGCCAGGACCGGGCCCGCCACCTTGTGGAAGCGGCTGACCACCAGCGCCACGAGGATGCCGGCGACGGACCCGAGAACGAGGCCGAGCAGGACCGCCCTGACGGTGACGTTGGAGGCGGAGAGGATCGTCGGGAACTCCGATGCCAGTGCCGAGGCGATTTCACTCGGCGCGGGCAGGATGAACGACGGGACCTGGAACAGCCGCACCGCGAGCTGCCAGGTGCCCAGGATGACGACCGCGGCGACCAGGACCGGCAGTCCTCGCCTGGAAGCCGTCCCGGCCCGTCCGGCGGTGATCGGCATCGAACGCCTGCTTTCGGTACGGCTTTCGGTACGGACGCTCACGGCGCGTCCTGGGCGGCCGACGTGCCGTGCAGAGCGGACCTGACCTCGGTGACCTTCTTGAAGTACTCGGGTGTCGTCCGGGTGGCGGCGGAACGCGGGTACGGCAGATCGACGTCGATGCTGGTGGCGATCCGCCCGGGACGAGAGGACATCACCACGATCCGCGACGACAGGAACACGGCCTCCGAGATGCTGTGCGTCACGAAGACGACGGTCGTCCTCGTGTCGGACCAGATCCGCAGAAGCTCACCCTGAAGGCGCTCCCGGTTCATCTCGTCGAGTGCGCCGAGCGGTTCGTCCATGAAAAGGATCTTCGGGTCCGCGGACAGTGCCCTGGCGATCGCCACTCGCTGCTGCATGCCGCCGGAGAGCTGCCACGGGAAGTGATGGGCGAACTCGGACAGGCGGACGAGTTCGAGCATGGACGTGGCCTTGGCCCGCCGGGTCTCCTTGGCCACGCCGGCGACCTGGAGCGGCAACTCCACGTTGCGCTGGACGTTTCGCCAGTCGAACAGGCCGGCCTGCTGGAAGACCATCCCGTAGTCACGGTCTCGCCGTGCGGCGCCGGGTGCTTTGCCGTTCAGACTCACCGAACCGCCGGTGGGCTGGGTGAGGTCCGCCATGATCCGCAGGAGCGTGCTCTTCCCGCAGCCGCTCGGACCCAGCAGCGACACGAACTCGCCTTCGGCGATGGACAGGTCGATGTCCGTCAGCGCCGTCACGGAACGGTCCGTCCCGCTGTTGAACTCCTTCGTGACACCGCTGACACTGATGATTGCGGATTCGGGCATCGTGGGCTCTCCAGGGATCGGAAGAGAGATGGCGGTCATCGGCTGTGCCGGTTGCGGAGGGCGAATCGCTCGATCCAGCTGAGGAGCTGGACGAACACGATCCCCGCGACGGCCGCGACAAGGACGGCGGCGTACAGCTTCTCGGGGCCGTTCGAGTAGTAGTAGGCGAAGGTGAGGATGGCTCGGCCGATTCCTCGTCCCGTGCCCGCCGACAACTCACCCACGATGGCGCCGACGACACTGGCGGTGGCGGCGAGTCGTAGCCCCGCGAAGAGGTACGGCAGCGCCGCGGGCATGCGGAGCCAGAACAGGAACTGGAGCCTCCCGGCACCCACGCTGCGCATGAACTCCGTCTGCACCTTCGGCGGTGACTTGAGCCCTCGCAACGCGTTGATCGTCACGGGAAAGAAAGCCAGGTACGCCGCGATGCCGGTGACCGCGACCCACGGAGGCAGCCCTGCCTTGCCGCCCCAGATGACGATCATCGGGGCGATGGCGACCAGCGGAATGGTCTGCGAGGCGACCAGCCACGGCATGAGGCCACGCGAGACCGGCGGGATGTGGAGGAAGACGATGGCGAGCGCCAGTCCGAGGAGCGATCCGGCCACCAGGCCGTAGGCGGCCTCGCGCAGCGTCACGGAGGTTTCCCCGAGCAGGTACACGCCCAGGCTGGTCGGGTTCCCACGGCGGGCGGGTTCCACCAGCGCGCCCAGGATCGTGCCGAGGTGTGGCATGGACAGATCGTCGGTGGCGACCGGGAACGGTATGCCGAGCAGGCGGTCGCCCGTCGCCTGGCCCAGCGCCTTGTAGCCCTCCCAGAGGGCGGCGAGGAAGGCCAGGACGGCAAGGCCGACCACCCCGCCTGTGAGCCGGGATCTCAGGGCCGTTGTTCTCGCCAGGGCTGTACTCGTGATCGCGACCTCCCGCTTCGGAGGGGGCTCCGGGGTGGTGGGTGCTGTGGAGGGGGTTTTCATGGCCGTCATGCCGGTCCACTCTCCGAGTCGTGGGGAGAGACATGTCACGGTGCGGTGTTCATCGCCTGCAATGAACCACCGGATCACTGAGCGATCCGATGGTTCAATGTAGGTGTGGTGTTCATCCGCCGTCAATGGTTCGCATGAAAACTTCAGGTCTCACCGTTTGTGCCTCGGTAGCCTGTCCGAAACCCGTGGCCGGTGGAAGGTGATCGCCGGTGACCTGCGCAGACTCCTGCTCCGGAGGATCCGTTCAACCGGATGACGCGCCGTTTCGGGCACTCGCCGGGAGTCCTGAGCCCCAGAGTCGCCGCCACCGGGCGCCCGTCCCGGCCGATGGACCGGTCGTCAGGACGGCGAGGGCCGGTCCAGGGTGGTCGCGGCGTCCTGGAGGGCGTTCAGCAGCGGGACGAGCAGGGGGTGCCGTTCCGCGCCTCGGCGTACGGCGGTGAAGACGCGGCGTTCCGGGCCGGGCACCGGGCGGATCACCACGCCGGACGGGTCGGTGCCGCGCAGGGCCAGCCGTGGCACCATCGCCACCCCGGCCCCGGCGGCGGCGAGCGCGACCACCGCGCTGAAGTCGTCGGAGGAGTGGGCGAACTCGGGGGTGAAACCCGCGTGCTCGCAGGCCAGCGCGATCACGTCGTGGCAGGGATTGCCGGGGTAGGGGCCGATCCACGTCTCGCCCGACAGGCCCGCGACCGTCACCTCGCTCCCGGAGAGGCGGTGGCCCCGGGGGAGCACCAGGTCGAACGGCTCGGAGTAGAGCGGGATGCGCGACAGCCGCCGGTCGTCCTCGGCGGGGGCTCCGCGATACTCCACGGCCACGGCCGCGTCCACCGCGCCGTCCAGGACCATGGTGAGGCTCTGGTCGCCCTCGGCGTCCAGGACGCGCACCCGGATGCCCGGCTCCTTGCCCCGCAGGGTGCCGATCGCGGGAGCCACGACGAGCCCGATCGCGGTGGCGAAGGAGGCCACCTTCACCTCGCCCGCCGTACCGGCCGTGTAGGCGGCGATGTCGGCTTCCGTCCGTTCCAGCTGGGCGAGGATCTCGTTGGCGTGGTCGAGGAGGATGCGTCCGACGGCGGTGAGCCGCACGCCCCGGCCGTCGCGGTCGAACAGCCGGTGACCGACCTCGTGCTCCAGGGCGGCGAGCTGCTGGGAGACCGCCGAGGGGGTGAGGTGCAGCGCGGCGGCGGCCGCGGTGACCGTGCGGTGGTCGGCCACCGCACGCAGGGTCCTGAGCCGCCGCGTGTCTATCACCTCCGTATTCTCACCGAGGTCGCCCGCGAACGCGACACGGGTTCGGCCCGTTGTCCATCAGACCCGGGCACTGATCAGCCACTACCGCAGCCGGGGCGATCCCCTGCCTCAAGATCTGCGAATGTAGACCGGGGCGCGGGTTATGGCGCGTTGTATCCCAGGGTGTAGGCGCCGGAGCCGCTGAAGGAGACCACGCGGTATCGGTAGTAGCCGGCCGTGCCGGTGTAAGTGATCTTCTCGTTGGCGGTCGGGCTTTCCGAGGTGGCGACGGTGACCCAGCTCTGATTGTTCCACTTCTGCAGGTAGAGGTCGAAGTCGACGCCGCCGCTGCCGGCCAGGCAGGCGGAGTGAAGGCCTCCGGCGGTCGACTGGTAGTAGCGGTTGTTCGGCTGATAGACGGACTGACCATCGGCCAGCGTGCCGGTGACGGTCCTCGAATAGCCGCTGCACGTGCCGGCGGCCGCCGGTGGCGGTGGGGGCGGGGTGGATCCGCTGCTGGTCGTCAGGGTCAGGCCGTAGGTGGTGAGGATCTCGTTGACCGGCTGGAAGTAGGTGACGCCGCCGGAGTTGCAGTCGCCGGAGCCGCCCGAGGTGACGCCCTGGGCCTGGTCGACGGAGATGAAGGAGCCGCCGGAGTCGCCGGGCTCGGCGCAGACGTTGGTCCTGGCCAGTCCGGAGACGGTGCCCTGGGGGTAGGTGATGCTGGCGTTGAGCTGCTGGATGGTGCCGCAGTGCCAGCCGGTGGTGGAGCCGGACCGGCAGACCGACGCCCCCTCGATGGCCGCTCTGGATCCGGCGACGTTCACCGTCTCGCCCGCGCCGTTGCTCACCCACGGCCTGGGGGTCCAGCCGTCGTTCACCGCGATCCAGGAGTAGTCACTGTCCGGGAAGGTCGACGCCTGGAAGACACCTTGGTCGGCTTGGTTGAAGCCACTGGTGGTGTCGCCCGCCTTACCGCAGTGACCGGCGCTGACGAAAGCGTTCTGGGTCCCCTTGGTCACGGAGAAGCCGATCGAACAGCGCTCCGAGGTGCCGATGTAGTAAGCGTTGCCGCCCACCAGGTCGGACAGGAGCTGGGGCCGTTCGATGGACGACACCACCCGCACCGCGACCGGGTCCACGTCGCTGGCCTCGATGACGTCCTGGGTCGTCGACGGCACATCGGACAGGACGACGACCTGGTTGGTCCGTACGTTGACATAGCGCACCGGCCCGCCCGCGTGGGCGGACAGGGCCGTCTCGACCGTCTGGAGGGTCGCGTTGAGTTGCGCCAACGACCGGCTGACGATCTCGGCGCGGGCACCCCTGGTGACGATCTGGGGAGTGTGTTCTTTGTTGGTGGTGGCCACCACGAGATTCTGTGCGAGATCTCCGGTGAACCAGGAACCGCCGAAGTCGGCGCCGAGTTCTTCGCGGAGCTGTGCCTCGACCGGTGCCAGGCGGGTCTCGTTGAGCAGCCGGGCCTGGGCCTGCTCCGCGGTGAGATGGAGGTCGCGCTGCATGGCCGCGAGCATTCCCGGTGGTGGTTTCATCGTGGTCGCGGTGGCTGCGACGCCGGTCGTCAGGGGCTGGGCGGTGGCAGGGACGGCCGCCGCGGTAAGGGTGGTCGCCAGGACGCATCCCATGATGGCGGCATGTCTGCGGGGCATCGGTCTCTCCTCGACCTTGACTGTCCAAGACAGGGGGAGAGCGCCCCATACCACTGGCTCATCGTGCTACGTGGGCAACACATAACCTTAATTCAGTCGATGCCGGTAACAGCCACATAAGCCATGCGCCACGCCGGACAACGATTTTCAGCGAAGGCCACCGGGCGGGTCACGGTGCCTTGTATCCCAGAAGGTAGGCGCCGGAGCCGCTGGAGGAGACCACGCGATATCGGTAGTAACCGGCCGTGCCGGCGTAGTTGATCTTCTCGTTGGAGGTCGGCCCATTGGAGGTGGCGACGGTGACCCAGGCCTGGCCCTCCTGCTTCTGTAGATAGAGGTCGAAGTCGGTGCCGATGGTACCGGCCAGGCAGGCGAAGTGGAGGCCGTCGGCGGTCGACCGGTGATAGATCGCCTGGTAGGGGGACTCCCCGGCGGTCAGCCGGCCTTCGGCGGTGTGCGGGTAGCCGGTGCAGGTACCTGTACTCGGAGGCGGAGGATTACCGTTGATGGTCACCAAGGTCAGGCCGTAGGTGGTGAGGATCTCGTTGACCGGCTGGAAGTAGGTGACGCCGCCGGAGTTGCAGTCACCGGAGCCGCCCGAGGTGACGCCCTGGGCCTGGTCGACGGAGATGAAGGAGCCGCCGGAGTCACCGGGCTCGGCGCAGACGTTGGTCCTGGCCAGTCCGGAGACGGTGCCCTGGGGGTAGGTGATGCTGGCGTTGAGCTGCCGGATGGTGCCGCAGTGCCAGCCGGTGGCGGAGCCGGACCGGCAGACCGACGCCCCCTCGATGGCCGCTCTGGATCCGGCGACGTCCACCGTCTCGCCCGCGCCGCTGCTCACCCACGGCCTGGGGGTCCAGTCGTCGTTCACCGCGATCCAGGAGAAGTCGCGGGACGGGAACAGCGATGCCTGGAAGATCCCCTGAGAGCCCCGGTCGACGCCGGCGCTGGTGGTCATTCCCACGGTGCCGCAGTGACCGGCACTGATGAAACCGTTCTGAAGGCCGCGGACCACGGAGAAGCCGATCGAGCAACGGGTTGTGGTACCGACGTAATAAGCCTCGCCGCCCACCAGATCGGAAAAGGGCTGGGGCCGCTCAGCGGACGACAGCACCCGCACCGCGCTCGAATTCAGACCGGCAGCCTTGATGGCGGCCCTGGTCGTCGACGGCACATCGGACAGGACGACGACCTGGTTGGCCCGCACGTCGACGTAACGTACATGCCCCCCGGCGAGCGGGTGGGTGGACAGGACCTCGTCCGTCTGCTTCTTGATCACGTTGAGTTGCGCCAGCGACAGGCCGACCACCTTGCCCCTGGCGCCCTCGGCGAGGATATGGGGAAGATCGGCGGGGGCGGTGGTGGCCACTACAAGAGTCTGCGCGACGGGTTCGGTAAGCCACGAACCAGCGAAACGGTCGCCGAGCCTTCTACGGAGTCGCGCCTCGATCTCCGCCAGTCGGGTTTCGTTGAGCAGTCGGGCCTGGGCCTGCTCCGCGGTGAGATGGAGGTCGCGCTGTATGGCCGCGAGCATTCCCGGTGGTGGTTTCGTCGTGGCGACGGTGGCCGAGGCGTCGGTCGTCAGGGGCCGGGCGACGGCGGGGGCGGTCGTCGCGGTAAGGGCGGTGGTCGCCAGGACACATCCCATGATGGCGGCATGTCTGCGGGGCATCGGTCTCTCCTCGGCCTTGACTGTCCAAGAAAGAGGGGAGAACGCCACATAGCATCGGCAGGTCGTGCTACACGGGCAACGCATAACCTTAATTCAGCCGATGCCGGTCACAGTCATGAAAGCCACACGCCACGCGGACGACGATTTTCAGCGAAGAGCACATGAGCGCTCCTCCCGTTCGCCTGAACACACCGTGCCCGGACTCCCGTTCGAGGTGCCCGGCGACTTCCGGCGGGGAACTCGCCGGGCACCCCGGTGGACGAACGTATGGCGGAGGGGGCCGGGCGCGCCCCCCAGGTCCGGGGCCGGGTGCGGTGTTTTTACCCGCGGGCCGCGGCGAACACCCGTCAGCGGGCGTTCGCCGGTGAGCTCTACCGCGGGTGTTCAGCCACGGGCGGTGGCGAAGGCCTCCAGCGCGCGGTCGACGTCCTCGGACGAGTGGGCCGCCGAGAGCTGGACCCGGATGCGGGCCTCGCCCTTCGGGACGACGGGGTAGGAGAAGCCGATCACGTAGACGCCCAGCTCCAGCAGGCGTTCGGCCATCGCGGCGGCCTCGGCGGCGTCGCCGATCATCACCGGGACGATGGGGTGGTCACCGGGCAGGATGTCGAACCCGGCCTCGATCATGCCGATGCGGAACCGCTCGGTGTTGGCACGCAGCCGCGTCCGTGCCTCGTCCGAGCCGCTGATCAGGTCGAGGACGCGCAGCGAGGCGGCGGCGATCACCGGGGCGAGGGAGTTGGAGAACAGGTAGGGGCGCGAGCGCTGGCGGAGCAGCTCGCAGATCTCCCCGCGCGCCGCCACGTAGCCGCCGCTCGCCCCGCCGAGCGCCTTGCCGAGCGTGCCGGTGAGGATGTCGACCCTGTCCCGTACGCCGTGCAGCTCGGGGGTGCCCCCGCCGTTGTCGCCGACGAAACCGACGGCGTGCGAGTCGTCGACCATCACCATCGCCCCGTACCGTTCCGCCAGGTCGCAGATCTCGTCCAGCGGAGCGACGTAGCCGTCCATGGAGAAGACACCGTCGGTGACGATCAGCCTGCGCCGGGCGTCGGCGGACTCCTTGAGCCGCGCCTCCAGCTCGGTCATGTCACGGTTGGCGTAGCGCAGGCGCCGGGCCTTGGACAGGCGGATGCCGTCGATGACGCTCGCGTGGTTGAGCGCGTCGGAGATCACCGCGTCCCGGTCGTCGAGCAGGGTCTCGAACACGCCGCCGTTGGCGTCGAAGCACGAGCTGTACAGGACGGTGTCCTCCTGGCCGAGGAAGTCCGACAGCCGCGCCTCCAGCTCCTTGTGCACCTCCTGGGTGCCGCAGATGAAGCGGACGGACGCCATGCCGAAGCCCCAGCGGTCGAGGGCCTCCTTGGCGGCGGCGACCACCTCGGGATGGTCGGCCAGGCCCAGGTAGTTGTTGGCGCAGAAGTTCAGCACCTCACCGCCGCCGGCCACGGCGATGTCGGCGCGCTGCGGGGTGGTGATGACCCGTTCGGGCTTGAGCAGCCCGGCTTCCGCGATCTCGTTCAAGGTTGTACGGAAGTCGTCGCGCAGGTTGTCGAACATCAGGCCGTCCAATCCGAGGTGGTCTTTCCAGCTCCGCCACGGGCGGCGCCGAAGTCGTGGTGAGGGCCGGGCATCAGGTCGTCCAGTCCGGGGTGGTCTTTCCGGCTCCGCCACGGGCGGCGCCGAAGTCGTGGTGAGGGCCGGGCATCAGGGTGTCCGGTCCGAGGTGGCGCCGAGGTCGCGGCGGGGACCGGGCATCAGGTCGTCCAATCCAGGATGACCTTGCCGGTCCTGCCTCCGGCGGCGGTGTCGAAGGCCGCGTCGAAGTCGCGGTAGGAGAAGCGGTCGGTGATCACGGGGGTGAGGTCGAGACCCTTCTCCAGGAGTACGGACATGGCGTACCACGTCTCGTACATCTCCCGGCCGTAGACGCCCTTGATGGTGAGCATCGAGGTCACGACCGTCGCGAAGTCGACGGCGAACTCCTCGGCGGGCAGGCCGAGCATGGCGATCTTCCCGCCGTGCGACATGGAGGCGATCATGTCGCGGAGCGCCTTCGGGTTGCCGGACATCTCCAGGCCCACGTCGAAGCCCTCGCGCATGCCCAGCCCGTCCATGCCCTCTCGTATGGAGGTCTCCGCGACGTTCAGGGCGAGGGCGACCCCGAGCTTGCGGGCCAGCTCCAGCCGCTCGGGGCTGACGTCGGTGACGACCACGTTGCGGGCGCCCACGTGGGTGGCGACCGCGGCGGCCATCAGCCCGATCGGCCCGGCGCCGGAGATCAGCACGTCCTCGCCGACCATCGGGAACGTGAGGGCGGTGTGCACCGCGTTGCCGAACGGGTCGAAGATCGCGGCCACGTCGAGGTCGACCGGGACCCGGTGCACCCAGACGTTGGAGGCGGGGAGCGTCAGATATTCGGCGAAGGCGCCGTCGCGGTTCACCCCCAGCCCGATCGTGCTGCGGCACAGGTGCCGCCGACCGGCCATGCAGTTGCGGCACTTGCCGCAGACGAGGTGCCCCTCGCCGCTCACCAGGTCGCCGCGGGTGATGTCCTCCACGCCGGGCGCCACCTCGACGACCTCGCCGCAGAACTCGTGGCCGACGACGAGCGGCGTGTTCAGCGTCTGCCGGGCCCACGCGTCGAAACTCCGGATGTGCAGATCCGTGCCGCAGATCCCGGTGCGCAACACCTTGATCAGCACCTCGCCGGGTCCGACGGACGGCTCCGGCACGTCGACGAGCCACAGACCGGGCTCGGCCCTCTCCTTGACCAGTGCCTTCATCGCGGATTCCCCCTCGGTTTCGACCATACGCACTGTGCCCGGTCGCCTTCGGGGGTGTCCATCGCGGTTTTCTTAACCCCGCCCACAGCGTTGCTTCACGCCCGGGTCCCGGGGGGATACCCAGACATTTCTCCCTAAACCGGCCGAACAAACGGGTCCGGCCGCGAGATCTCGACTGGAGCACCGGTCAGGTCGTCTCCTTCAGGCCCCAGCCGGTGATCACCGAGGACCACCTGGTCGTCGAGATCGACACGGTCCCGTACTTCCAGGTCACCGCCCCAGAGCCGTCCGCGACGCCGCCCGAGCCGTCCGCGACGCCGTCCGCGACCCCGCGACCCCGCGACGCCCGCGCCGGGCGCGGATGCCCGCGCCGACGAACACCGTTCATGATCGTTGCTCTACGAGTTTCGGCCATGAAAAAAGTCCTCCCGCCCGGATCACCGGGCGGGAGGACCAGGAAGAGAGACCCTCCAGGATCAGGGGCGGTGCTCCCCCTGGAGGTGATGCTCCTGCAAGGTCAGGGGCGGTGCTCCCCCTGGAGGTGATGCTCCTGCAAGGTCAGGGGCGGTGCTCCTCCTGGAGGTGACGCTCCTGCTGCGACTCCGTCTCCGCTCCGAGGAGGCCGTTGCCGGGGAGAGGCGCCGGAGGCGCGTTGAGCTGGCGGGGACCGAGATCGGTCTCGGCGGCCTCGGCGACCGCGTCGGCGGCCGCCTGCTCGGCCTGCTTCCGCTCCTCGGCCGCCGCCTCGTTTACCCTGGGGGTCTCGCGGACGGCCGACGACTGCGGCAGCGCCTCGGTGAACGCCTTGGAGACGCCCTGGATGGCGGAGGTGACCTCGCTGGGGATCACCCAGAACGTGTTGTTCGGGCCCTTGGCCAGCTCGGGCAGGACCTGCAGATACTGGTACGCCAGCAGCTTGGGGTCGGGGTCGTTGCGGTGCACGGCCTGGAAGACCTCGTCGATGGCCTGCGACTGGCCCTCGGCCTTGAGGATCGCGGCGCTCCGGTCACCCTCGGCCCGCAGGATCGCGCTCTGCTTGTCACCCTCGGCGGTCAGGATCTGCGACTGCCGCTGGCCTTCGGCGTTGAGGATCGCGGCGCGCTTGTCCCGCTCGGCGCGCATCTGCTTCTCCATCGCCTCCTTGATGCTCTTCGGCGGGTCGATGGCCTTGATCTCCACCCGGTTGACCCGGATGCCCCACTTGCCGGTCGCCTCGTCGAGCACTCCGCGCAGCTGGCTGTTGATCGTGTCGCGCGAGGTGAGCGTCATCTCCAGGTCGAGCGAGCCGACGACGTTGCGCAGCGTGGTGACCGTGAGCTGCTCCACGGCCTGGATGTAGTTGGCGATCTCGTACGCGGCGGCCCGGGGGTCGGTGACCTGGAAGTACAGGACCGTGTCGATCTCGACGACCAGGTTGTCCTCGGTGATCACCGGCTGGGGCTGGAAGGAGACGACCTGCTCACGCAGGTCGATCATCGGATAGACCCGGTCGATGTAGGGGATCACGAAGTTCAGGCCGGGCTTCAGCGTGCTGTGATAGCGGCCGAGTCGTTCCACGTTGCGGGCTCGCGCCTGGGGGACGATGCGCACCGAGCGGATCACGGTGAACACCGCCAACAAAGCGATGAGCAGTCCGGCTACGAGTAGAGGATCCATGGCGTCACTCCCGACGTGGATTTATTTATGGCGGCACTCCCGCGGTCCGGCTGGATGGGCAGAGGGGCCGTGGCGTTCACTCCCGTGGATACACGAGTGCGGTCGCGCCTTCGATCTCGATGACGTCGACGGTCGCTCCGGCGGGGATCACCAGAGTCTCGTCGTAGGCCCTGGCGGACCACTCCTCGCCGCCGATCCGAACCCGGCCGTCCCTGCCGGTCACCTCGCTCAGGACGTAGGCGGACCTGCCCACGATCGCCTGGATCCCGAAGCGCTGGCTCCGGGGTTGCAGCTTGGCGATGTGGCGCTGGGCGACGGGACGGACCAGGGTCACTCCGGCGGCCATGGAGGCGACGAACACCACGAGTTGGAGCGGGATCGGCAGCCCCAGCGCGGCGGCGACGGAGGTGATGAGGGCGGCGCCCCCGAGCAGGCCGAGAGCGGTGGTGAGGGTGAGTATCTCTGCGACACCAAGCGCCACAGCCAAGATCAACCAGATGACCCAATACTCCATGCTCCGACCCTCCTGTCCTACTTGTACAACGTTCCGGACGTCAGGTAGGTTCCTTTGCCCACCGTATGCCTTTCGTCATATCGCGGACAGGCCCGGTTCTCCCCGCAGGCCGCCGACTTCGAGCTCCGGGTGCGACCACCGAGCTCCGGCGCCTCGGCTCACCCCTTCCCCCGAATCGCCGGGTTACCGCGCGCCATCCCTTTCCTCGAATCGCCGGGTTACCGCGCGGGCTCGATCCTTCCGGAGACCTCACCCAGAGTGATGACGGTCCCGCCGGGCCCCGGGGCGGTCGCGGTGATCGTGACGGTGTCCCCGTCCTCCAGGAAGGTCCTGGCGGAGCCGTCGGGCAGCTTCAGCGGCTCGGTCCCGTTCCAGGTCAGCTCGATCAGCGAGCCGCGCTCGCCCGGCCCGGAGCCGGAGACCGTACCGCTCGCGTAGAGATCGCCGGTGCGCAGGGCGGCGCCGTTGACGGTCATGTGGGCGAGCATCTGGTCGGGCGTCCAGTACATGTCCCGGTACGGGGGACGGGAGACGACCTCGCCGTTCACGGAGACCTCCATCCGCAGGTCGAGCCCCCACGGCTCCTCGCGGCGCAGGTAGTCGAGCGGCTCGGGGTCCTGCCGCCTGCCCTCGACACGCGCCTCCGACAGGGCCGCGAGCGGGGTGATCCACGGAGACATCGAGGTGGCGAAGGACTTGCCGAGGAACGGGCCCAGCGGGACGTACTCCCACGCCTGGATGTCGCGGGCACTCCAGTCGTTGACCAGGGTCACGCCGAACACGTGGTCCTCGAACCGTCCTGCCCGCTCCCCGAGGGCGGTCGGCGCGCCGACGACGAATCCCAGCTCCGCCTCGATGTCCAGCTTGGCGGAGGGGCCGAAGACCCCCGCGCCGCGCTGCCCGGAAGGCCGGGTGACCGGGGTCCCGGACACCACGACCGTCCCCGCCCTGCCGTGGTAGCCGACCGGCAGGTGACGCCAGTTCGGCTTGAGCGGCTCCTCGTCGGGGCGGAACATCCGGCCCAGGTTGGAGGCGTGCTCCAGCGAGCAGTAGAAGTCGACGTAGTCGGCGACCTCGATCGGCAGGTGCAGGGTGACCTGGTCGAGGGGGATGAGGTGCGGCCTCACCACCACGTGGTCGGTGCTCAGCTTGTTCTGGATCAGGGCCCGGGTGTCCCGCCACGCGGCCGGGCCCCTGGACATGAAGGCGTTGAGCGATCCGGTGGCGAACACCTCGTCGTGCAGCGCCCCGGCCAGGTCGACCACGTGGTCTCCGTACCGGACGCCGACGCGAGGGGTCTCTCCCTCGTGACGGGAGAAGACTCCGTAGGGCAGGTTCTCCAGGTCCCAACCCATTACATGTTCTCCTCTGTTGTGCCGGGGGCGGCCATGCCGTGGGCCGCCCTGCCGGTGGTCGCTGTATCGGTAACGGTCGTTCCGGTGCCGGTGGTGCCGGTGGTGCCGGTGGTGCCGGTGGTGCCGGCGGTGGTGGCGTGGGGCGCCGTGCCGGCGGGGGCGGGCGGGCGCCGGGCGATCAGGCCCAGCGCCACCAGGTCCTCGATCGGGGTGTGCGTGTCGCACGACCCGTACGACACCAGCAGCTCCCTGGCGCGTGCCGAGGTGTCGTCGGGCACGGCCTGTGCCAGCCGTACCAGCTCGCCGACGTCGGTGAGCTTCAGCACCGGCACCGGGTCGCGGTCCTCCACGGCCGCGCAGACCGCGAGGACCAGGTTGAGGAATCCGTGCCGGTCGACGCCGAGCGCGGGATCGAAGTGGCGGACCGCGTTGTGCAACCCCGCGGTCGCCTTGAACGGTACGCCGTGCCTCGCGCAGTGCGCGATGAGGGCGCCCAGGTCCGCGGCGCCGGGAAAAGCGCCCGCGGTCAGCCCGCCGCAGCGGAACTTCAGACCGGGGCCCTCGCCGTCGCGCGGCAGGGAGGTCAGGGAGGCGAGGGAGGCGAGGGAGGCATGGTCGCCGGCGGACACCTCGACGAACAGCCGGGCGTCGCCGGGCAGCCGTCCGGCCAGTCGCTCCCACACCGCTCCGGGGGTCTCGCCCGGCGCCTGCCGCACCTCGACCAGCTCGACGGCGACGTCCTCCAACGGCGGTAGGTCGGGGGTGTCGAGGATCAGACCGAGCCGGATGGGAAAGGTGACGTGGTCGCGGAGCTCCCCCAGGCGTCCGGCCGGGCAGAGGAACCGGTGGGTGAGCACCGGGTCGTTGCCCGCCAGGTCGTTCCTGTGGCGTTCCAGGGCCTCCGCCATCGGCAGCCCGGTCGGCGGGAACAGCCCCGCGTCGTCGACGAGCTCCCGGAAGAGCGTCGCCGTTCCCATGCCCACACCGCTCACACCCGCGCCGCTCACACCTGTGCTGTCCACGTCCGTGCCGCTCGCGTCCGTGCCGTCCACGCCGGCGCCCGTTCCCGTACCCGTGCTCGCGTCTACGCTCATGGTTCTGCCCCTACCCCGTGGCGGGTCGGAGGTCGCGCTCCGGCCGGAGACCGTGTCCGTGTTCGTGGTCACGTCCGGGGACGCTCCCGCGTTCGTGTCCCGGCCTCGGGCCGTGTCCGGAGACGGCTCCGGGTCCGGGGCCGCGTTCGTCAACGGGCCCACGTCCACGCGTACGCGGGGTCCTCCACGGAAAGCCCGGCGGGACCCAGGTCGAGGGGGCGGAAGGTGTCGACCATCACGGCCAGCTCGCTCGTCCGCGTGTGGCCCTGCCGGACCGCCTCGATGACGGCTTCGACGGCGCCCGGCTGCGGGCCGTGCGTGAACCCCGCCGGGTGCAGGGAGACCGAGCCGACGTCGATGCCCGATCCCTTGCGCGCCGTGTAGTCGCCGCCCGCGTAGAACATCAGCTCGTCGGAGTCGACGTTGTGGTGGTTGTACGGGATCGGGATCGCGTCGGGGTGGAAGTCGAGCGGCCGGGGGCAGAACGAGCAGATCACGAAGTTGGGACCCTCGAAGGTCTGGTGCACCGGCGGCGGGGCGTGGGTGCGCTTCACGATCGGCTCGAAGTCGTTGATGTTGAACGCGTACGGGTAGAGGCAGCCGTCCCAGCCGACCACGTCGAACGGGTGGTCGCGGTAGACCAGCCGGGTGAGTCCGCCACGCGTGCGGACGAGCACCGGCACCTCCTCGCCCTCGGCGATCAGGGGCTCCTGCGGGGTGCGCAGGTCGCGCTCGGAGTAGGGGGCGTGCTCCAGGAACTGGCCGTATTTGGACAGGTAGCGCTTGGGCGGCCGGATGTGACCGGCCGCCTCGATGGTGAACGCCGTGACAAGGCCCTTCGGCACCCACCGGTGGATCGTCCCGGTGGGGACGACGACGTAGTCACCCTCCCCGGCCTCGATCGCCCCGTACGTCGACTCGAACCTGACCTGCCCGCTCGCGATGTAGACGCACTCGTCGCCCATGGAGTTGCGGTAGAGCCCGCTGGGTTCCTCGCTCGCGGCGTACGACATGCGGACGTCGGCGTTCCCGGCGATCAGTCCGCGCCCGGAGACGAGGTCCCCCTGGGGCTTGAGGTCCTGGGTACGCAGGTGGCGGGGGGAGAGCGGCACGTTGGGGGTGAGGTTTCGCGACTCGTCGGGCTCGACGGCCTCGGCCTTGACGATCGCCGTGGGGAGGTGACGGTGGTAGAGCAGCGACGAGTCGCTGGAGAACCCCTCCTCGCCCATCAGTTCCTCGGCGTACAGCCCGCCGTCGGGCCGCCGGAACTGCACGTGCCGCTTGCGGGGGATCTCCCCTACGACCCGGTAGTACGGCATCCGCTTCTCCCAGCTCTGTCCGTTTATAGGACGCATACGTCCTTTATACGAACAACCATCTGTCAGGGGGATGGGAGATGTCAAACGTCGTCCCAGGGTGTCCGCCCCGTGGGAATCCCACCTCCGCCGGCGCCGCCCCGGTGACGTACGCGAGCCGACGCCGTTCGAGCGAAGTGATGTACGGACCCGACCCGGCGCGATTCGGGGCGCACATTCCCGGGCGAGTCTCAGCTCACCGCCTGCTTCACCAGCGCGCTGATCCGCGCCTCCACCTCGGCCGTCACCTCGGTCAGGGCGAAACCGGCGGCCCACATCGCGCCGTCGTCCAGGTTCGCCTGGTCGCTGAACCCGAGCGTCGCGTAGCGTGTCTTGAACTTGGCCGCGCTCTGGAAGTGGCACACGATTTTGCCGTTCAGCGCGTAGGCGGGCATCCCGTACCAGAGCTTCGGCGCGAGGGCCGGGGCGTCGGCGGTGATGACGGCATGGACGCGCTGGGCCAGGATCCGGTCCGATTCCTGCATTTCGGCGATCTTCGCGAGCACGTCCCGCTGGTCCTGCGCCGCCTTGTCCGCGCGTGAGCTGCGGCGCGCCGCCGTCTTCCGCTCCTGGGCATGGTCCTTCATCGCGGCCCGCTCCTCGGCGGTGAATCCCTGGTACGTGCTGCCTTCGGTGCTGCTCATGGCGGATCTCCTCCTGGAGGATCTTGATTTTCTGGATTTCGAGAGGGGACCTTGTGGTCCTCGGTCGTGATGGCGTCGTCGAGGTCGTCTCGCCGCCCGCCTCAGCGGATCCTTCGAGCGAGGTGGGTTCGTGGTCCTGTCGGCGGCCGCCAAGCGGCGGCCGCCAAGTGGCGGGCATGGCAGGGGCGGGCGGCGATCAGCGGTCCTGCAGAAGCCCCAGGACGTTGCCGTCGAGGTCGACGACGGTGGCCACCAGGCGTCCGCCGCCGACCTCGTGCGCGGCCTCCCGGACGATGGCCCCCGCTGCGATCACCTCGGCCAGCTTCGCCTCGATGTCCGGCACGTGCCAGTAGGCCACCGGCGAGGTCATGCCCTGAGGTCCACCGCCCGGCACCAGCCCGATGTGCTGGCCCCCGACCTCGAAGCCGACGTAGTAGGACGAGTCAACCTGGGGCGGGACGCCGAGCAGGGCCGCATAAACCGTCTTGGCCTTGGCCAGGTCGGACACCGGGTGCAGCACGGTCTTGATTCCCTGGGCGGAAGAGCCGGTCATGGTCACTCCTGTGGTCGTGGGCCTCGTCGACCCGCTGTTCGCGTGTTCACAGCTTCGCCTCCGGCCTGCCCGGCCGGCATCCGTGGTGACCACGGAACCGCCCACGGACCGACGGCACGGATCGCGCCCGGTGGCCACCACGGATGAGAGCACGGAGGGGGTGCGGCAATATGTGACAGTGATTGCAGCAGCGGACATATCGCCCCGGGAAGCCGAAGTGCTGGAGCTGGTCGGGGCCCATCTCAGCAACGCCGAGATCGGGGCACGGCTGCACATCTCGGTGCGCACCGTGGAGAGCCACGTCTCCTCGCTGCTGCGCAAGCTGGAGGTGCCGGATCGGCGGGCGCTCGCCCGCCGCGCGTCCGAGCCGATCGGCGTCGGCCCGTCTCACCCGGCACCGGTTCTGCCGGCCCCGTTGACCTCGTTCGTCGGCCGGGTGAGCGAGCGGGCCGAGCTGGCCGAGCTGATCAAGGAACACCGTCAGGTGACCGCGGTCGGTTCCGGCGGGGTGGGCAAGACGCGGCTGGCGTTGGCGGTGGCCGCGGAAGCGGCCGGCGAGTACGCCGACGGGGTGTGGTTCGTCGACCTGGTTCCGGTCACCGATCCGGACCTGATCGCCACGGCGGTCGCCGGGGCGCTCGGCCTCGGTGAGCAGCCCGGCCGCGACATGACCGAATCCGTGCTCGCCGCACTGGCCGACCGCCACGCGCTGCTGGTGCTGGACAACTGCGAGCACATGGTGGACGGGGTGACGCTGTTTCTCGAGCGGCTGCTGGCGGCGTGCCCTCGGATGACGGTGCTGGCGACCAGCCAGGCACGGCTGATGGTGCCGTTCGAACGGGTGTATCCGGTCCCGCCGCTGTCGCTGTCCGTCGACGGTGAGTCCGACGCGGTCGCGTTGTTCAGGGAACGGGCGGCGGCGGTGGGCCGGTCGCTGGATCCCGCGCTGCGCGATCAGATCGCCTCGATCTGTGAGCGGCTGGATGGGATGGCGCTGGCGATCGAACTGGCCGCCGCCCGGTGTTCCACGCTCGGGCTGGACGGCATCAACGCCGCCCTGTCCCATCCGCTGCGGATGCTGACCGGTGGCTCCCGTGCCGACGAGCGACACCGTTCGGTGCGGGGGGCGCTGGACTGGAGCCATGCTTTGCTGGAACCGGCCGACCGGGCGCTGCTGCGCCGGGTGTCGGTGTTCGTGGCACCGTTCACCGCTGCCGCGGCGGCGGAGGCGGCCGGGGGCGAGGAAGGCATCGTCGCCGAGGGACTGGCCCGGCTGGCCGAACAGAGCCTGCTGGTGGTGACGGGGTCCCCGGGCGGGACCAAGTACCGGGCGTTGGAGACCATCCGTCAGTACGGGGTGGAGCGGCTGGCCGAGGCCGGTGAGCTGGTCGACGCCCGATCCCGGCACGTTCGCTGGTGCCTGACCAGGGCCGCCGAGCTGGCGGTGGTGCGAGCCGACTGGCGGGCCCGGTTCGACGCGGTGGTGGACGATCTACGCGCCGCCCTGGCGTGGGCGGCCGACCGGCCGGAACAGCGCGCGGACGCGTACCGCCTCGCTCGGTTCATGGCGGAGCTGACCTTCGTCCGTCACCTGATCGGCGAGTCCCAGGGGCGCTACGAGCAGGCCGCCGCGCTCGCCGACGACCCCGCCGTCGGGGCGTCGATGCTCCGGCACGCCGCGGCCGTGGCCGGCTGCCGGATGCACGGCGATGACATGTACCGCCTGCACCGTGCGGCCGCGGAGGCCGCCGACCGGGCCGGTGACACCGCCGGCGCCGCCCGTGACCTGGCGACCGCCGCCGCCAACGCCTACCGGTTCTCCGGAAAGTTCGTCAGGAAGCTGCCACCGGAAGAGGCGATCACGCTCATCACCCGGGCGCGGGAGCTGGGCGGCGACGACCCTGCCGCCCAGGGCGCGGTGGCGTTGGCCGAGGCCGGACGGGCGCTCACCGAGATCGGTGCCGCACCGGGCGTGAACGACAACGCGATTCCCATGGCGATCGCACGCGCCGAACGAGCGGTCGAACTCGCTCACCGCACGGGTGACCCGCTCGCCGAGTCCGCCGCGCTCGATACGCTCACCTGTGCTCGGAGCTGGGCCGGCGACCCGTTCGCCGCCGCCGACTCGGCCCGGCGCCGGATCATGCTGCTCTCGTCCACACCGGACACCCCGGCCGGTACCCACGAGCTGATCGAGGCACTTGGTGAGGTCACCGAGGCCGGCCTCGGCACCGGCGACCTGCCGGGGGCCCGCCGGTGGGCGCGGCGACTCGCGGATCATCCGCTGCTGGCGGAAGTCGGCCATCGTGCCACGAGCTGGCTCCTCGTGGCCGACGCGATGGCGGGCAACGTCGAGGAGGTGGTCACCGGCAGCGTCCGGTTCCTCGACGCGTGGCAGCAGGCCGGCAGCCCCGCCAGGTCCGTCCTCGGCCCGTCGGCGGCCGCGGTGGCGATGATCCACGGCCTACGCGACGACCAGGACGCCTGGCGCGAATGGAGCGCGGTCCTGAATCGGCTCGACCCCTCACCGGGCAATACCCACGGGTACGGGGCGGTCTTCGACGCGATGCTCCTGCTCCACCGTGGGCGGGCACCGCGGGCGCTGGAGCGGCTGGCGCCTGAGCCCGGCGAGGTATGGCAATGGGTCACCTGGATCTGGCTGCACTGGTATGTGGCGCTGCGTGCCGAAGCCGCCGTACTCGCCGGGAGCTCCGATGCCCGCGACCGTCTGGCCGAGGCTCGGACCGTCGTGGCCGGCAACCCGGTCGCCACCGCCATCGTGGAACGGGCCCAGGCGCTGCTCGACGACGACCGGGAGCGGTTGCTCGCCACGGCGGACGCGTTTGACGCCGCCGGCTGTCGCTATCAGTCGGCGCGGACCCTGGTGCTCGTCGGCGGCGGCCACGCCGCCCGTGGCGCGGTCGCGCTGGCCGATCTCGGTTTCGCCTCGATGGCCCCACCGGATGCGCCCCGGAGCCGTTTTTGAGTACGGCCTGCCGGGGTGTCATCGGCAGGCGTCCTCTCAGGGCTGCTGGTAGGCGTCGGGGATGCCGTCGCCGTCACGGTCGACGGTCTCGGCCTCGTGGATGCGCCGGTAGGTGCGATTGCGCATGCGGAGGATGAGTGTCGCGAGCAGGGCCGCGACGAGGGAGCCCGTGAGGACCGCCACCTTGACGTGGGCGTCACTCTCGCTGCCGGCCCCGAACGCCAGCTCCCCGATGAGGAGGGAGACGGTGAAGCCGATGCCGGCGAGTATCGCGAGCCCGGCCACGTCCACCCAGCTCAGGCTCTCGTCCAGGTCGGCGTGGGTGAAGCGGGACACCAGCCAGGTCGCGGCCATGATCCCGATGGGCTTGCCGACCACGAGCCCGATGACGATGCCCACCGCGATCGGGTCGGTGAGGGCGGAGGCGAGGCCGCTCAGGCCGCCGATGGCCACCCCCGCCGACATGAACGCGAAAATCGGCACGGCCACCCCGGCCGAGATCGGTCGCATGCGGTGCTCGAAGTGCTCGGCCAGGCCGGGTCCGGCGCCGGGACCACCGGCCCGCTCGCTGCGGACGACCGGCACGGTGAAGGCGAGCAGCACCCCGGCGACGGTGGCGTGCACACCCGAGGCGTGCATCAGCGCCCAGGTCGCGGTGGCGAGCGGTAGCAGCAGCCACCAGGCGCGCACCCGGCGCCGCACCAGCAGGGCGAAGATCGCCAGCGGCACCAGCATGCCCAGCAGGGGCAGCAGCGACAGGTGCGCGGTGTAGAAGAGCGCGATGATGGCGATGGCGAGCAGGTCGTCGACCACGGCCAGGGTGAGCAGGAAGGTGCGCAGCGCCGTGGGCAGGAACCGGCCGACGACCGCGAGCACGGCCAGAGCGAAGGCGATGTCGGTGGCCGTCGGGATCGCCCAGCCCTTGCCCGCGTAGTCGGCCGCGTCGCTGGAGAGGGTGACGAGCAGATACAGCCCGGCCGGGACGATCACACCGCCGAACGCCGCCGCGACCGGCACCGCCGCCCGCCGCACCTGGCGCAGGTCACCGGCGACGAACTCGCGTTTGAGCTCCAGCCCGGCGACGAAGAAGAAGATCGCCAACAGCCCGTCGGCGGCCCAGGTGGCGAGGGTCAGATCCAGGTGCAGGGCCGCGGGCCCGATCCTGATGGCGCGCAGCGCCTCGTAGGCGCCCGACCAGGGGGAGTTCGCCCAGATCATCGCGACTACCGCGCCGACCAGCAGCAGCGCTCCGCCGACGGTCTCCCCGCGCAGGATGTCGGCGATGCGGCGGGCCTCGTCCCATGAGCCGCGGCTGAACAGGCGAGGCGTGCCGGGAGAGGTGTTGCCCATGTGAGCTCCGCTTCAGGGGTCGGGTCGGACACTGCCGACCAGACTTCCCGGCGCACCGCCGTTCACCATACCCGTGGGCTCGGCGGAACCCGACGGAGGGTGCCACGTGTCAGGGCCGCCCGTGGTGCGGCCGCCCGTGGCGCCGTCGCCCGTTGTCCGGCGGCCCCGAGGGGCACGGAAGGTGCCACGTGTCAGGGCCGCCCGTGGTCCGGCGGCCCTGAGGGCAGGGCGTGCTCAGGGCTTGCGTCCCACGGCGCAGAACTCGTCCACCTCGCGGAGGCCGCCGACGATCGGCGGTCCCGGACGCCAGAGCGGGCACGAGACCACGCCGGGTTCCACCAGTTCCAGCCCTTCGAAGTAGCTCTCGATCTGCTCGGGGCTGCGGAGGGTGTACGGGACCGAGCCGGCCTCGTTCCAGATGGCGATGGCCTTCTCGAACTCCACGCCCCGGATCACGTTGGTGCCGTCGGCGACCGCCAGGTAGCTGCCGGAGGGCAGGGCGGCGAGCAGGCGGCGGGTGATCGCCCGTCCCTCGTCGATGTCGGTGATGTGACCCAGGATGTTCATCAGCATCAGCCCGATGGGCCTGTCGAAGTCCAGGGTGTTCCCGGCGGCCTCCAGGATCCTGTCGGGGTCGCGCAGGTCGGAGTCGATGTACTCGGTCGCGCCCTCGGAGGTGCCCGTCAGCAGGGCGCGGGCGTGCGTGAGCACCATGGGGTCGTTGTCGACGTAGACGATGCGCGCGTCCGGGGCGACCCGCTGGGCGACCTGGTGGGTGTTGTCGACGGTGGGCAACCCGGTGCCGATGTCGAGAAACTGGCGGATACCGCCCTCACCGGCCATGTACTCGACGGCGCGGGAGAGGAACGCCCTGGACGAGCGAGCGATATCGACGATGTCAGGAAAAATACCGACGAACTGGTCGCCGATTTCGCGGTCGATGGCGTAGTTGTCCTTGCCGCCGAGCCAGTAGTTCCAGATGCGGGCGGAGTGGGCCACGCTGGAGTTGATCGTGGAGGCATCGTGCGGGGAGGTCTCGTCGGACACGGCCTGCTCTTTCTCTGATGCAGGGGAAGGAAGATCCTATTTTGCCATCTTGCCGGTTCTGTGCCGTTCTTGTCCGCATTTGTCTATTTATTTGATTATTTAGCTGACCTGCGGTGAGGAACCCTCAGGTCAGCGAGGCGGACAGCTCCTCGGCGGCGGCGACGACCCGGGGCCCCACGGTGTCCGGATCGAGCCGGGTGAAGGCGACCACGCCCACCGACGCCTCCAGCCAGGGGAGACCGGCCACCGGGGCGGCGATGCCTCTCGCCCCCTCCTGGAGCTGGCCCTCGGAGAGCAGATAGCCGGTGTGGCCCTCGCGCAGGGCGAGGATGGCCAGTCCCGCCGCACCCCGGCTCAGCGGGTGGCGGGAGCCCTCGCGATAGGCGACGTGCATGTTCGTCCAGGAGGGTTCGACCACCGCCACGGCGAGGCCGTCGTCGCCCTCGGCCACCGTGAGGTGCGCGGTCGCCCCCACCTCCTCGGCCAGCCCGCGCAAGGCGGGAAGGGCGCCCTCCCGCAGCAGCGGTTGCACGGCACGGGCCAGGACGAGGACCCCGAAGCCCAGATGGACGCGCCCGCCCCCGTCCCTGCGGACGAAGCCCTCGCTCTGGAGGCTGGTGAGCAGCCGGTACACCGCCGGGCGGCTCAGCTCCAGCTCCGCCGCCAGCTCCGTGGGGGTGTGACCCCGCCGCCCGTCGGCGAGCAGGCGCAGCAGACGCAGGCCGCGCTCCAGGGTCTGCGAGGATTCGGCCGGCATCTAGGAGGCCCACTGAGCTGGAAGCATGTCCCGATTATCGCTCGGTATCCGGGATGACCGTTGGACGGGACCACGCTGCGATCATCGCCGCCACCCCGGTGCGGGCCGGAGGTTCCTTGCGGGACGGGCATCCCGGCAGGAGGCGGGAGCCGGTCGACCGTAGAAGCACTCCCGCACCGGATTTGCCCGCTAGCTGCAATGTCAGGGAGTCCTCCCCCTGACATCCTTGATGTGTGGCCATACGCTGTCTCATCGTCGACGACAACGATCACTTCCGCAGTGCCGCCCGCGCGCTGCTCGAAGGGGAGGGGATCGCCGTGGTCGGCATGGCAGCAGAGAGCGGCGACGCCCTCCGGCAGGTCGACGACGCCCGGCCGGACGTCGCGCTCGTCGACATCGATCTCGGTGAGGAGAACGGCTTCGAGGTGGCTCAGCAGCTTGTGGACGGTCGCCGCCGCCCTCCGCACGTCATCCTGATCTCGACGTACGAGGAAAGGGACTTCGAAGAGATGATCGCGGGCAGTCCCGCCGTCGCGTTCCTCTCGAAATCAGCCCTTTCCGGGGCGGCGATCCGGGAGATCCTCCAAGAGGCCCGCTAAGGAGGGGACCTCTGCGGCCTCTGCGGTACGGAGACGCGGAGGCATGGTCACAGGTGACGTCGTGCTTTGTGGCCGACGTCCTCGCCGATGACCTCTCAGCGGGAGTCGAGGAAGGTGAGCACGGCGAGAACGCGGCGGTGGTCGTCCTCCGTCCCCGGGATCTGCATCCTGGACAGGATGCTGTGCACGTGCTTCTCGACCGTCCCCTCGGTGATCCAGAGCTTGTGTGCGATGCCGGAATTGGAGCGCCCCTCGGCCATCAGGGACAGGACCTCCATCTCACGCGTCGTGAGAAGTTCCAGCGGGTCGTCCCTGCGATGGGACCTGATGAGCTCCTTCACGAGGCTCGGATCGACGACCGAGCCGCCCTGGGCGATGCGCTCAAGCGTCTCCACGAAGTCCTCCACGCCGGTGACCCGGCTCTTGAGCAGGTAGCCGACCCGATGTCCCGTCGCGAGAAGCTCCATCGCCTCCTCCACCTCGACATGTGCCGACAGCAGGAGGATCCCCGTCTCGGGAAACTCCTCGTGGATCACCCGCGCCGCGTCAAGGCCCTCGTTGGTGTGGGTCGGAGGCATCCGGATGTCGAGAATGACGAGATCGGGTTGGTGCAGCCGGACGAGGGCGAGGATCCCCTCCGCGTCCCCGGCCTGGCCGACGACCTCCAGGCCCGACCGCGACATGAGGCTCGCCATCCCCTCGCGGAAAAGCACGTCGTCGTCCGCCAGCGCTATTCTTATGCGGTCCTCGCCCACCGCTCTCGCCCCCTTTCCCACTGCTTCCCGCCGCATTCTTGTTACAGAAATGGTCATGCGATATAAAAGGATTTATTCCTTTGTCACTCCGAGTGGCCGTCTATGCGCCGCCAGGCCGGAATACGGCCGGACGGGAGCCGTCGACCCCCCTCTGACATGCGAGTATCTTAGTCTCTATGCCGGAACGGCTGCTGTCGTTGTTGCTGCGCACAAAGCGTCCACCCCTTTCGGTGGGGATCATCTGTGTCGTCCTGAGTGTCGCGGCGGGAGTCCTGCTGTCTCTTCTCCTGGAGAGCATGGCTCCGGGAATTTCGCTGGGAGGGATCTATCTTCTCGGCATTCTGCTGATCTCGCTTGAGTGGGGGCTGGGACTGGGGCTGGTGACCGTGGTCGCCAGCGCCGCAGCCTTCGACTACTTCAACCTTCCGCCCCCGGGGACCTTCTTGCTCGAGACACGCTGGCTCTGGGCACCGCTCCCGATCTTCATCGTCGTAGGACTGGCGACCAGCGCGATCGCGGCACTGGCACGCTCGCTGGGGATCCGGGCGGAGCAACGTCGTCGCGAGGCGGACCTCTCCACCCGGCTGGCCCACATCCTGTTGCGCGCGGAGAATCTGCGGGCGGCGCTGCCACCGGCCTCGCGTCTGCTGGCGGAGGCCATGGAGGCGCCGAACGCGGAGATCCGGCTCGGGGCGGTGCCCGCGGAGGAGGGGGGAGAGGCGCTGCCGCTCATGGAGAACGACGTCAGGACCGGCACGCTGCTCCTGCCCGCCCGCCTTCCCGAGGCCGTACGAAGGCGCCTGCGTGAGCGGATGGTGCCCTCCCTGGAGGCGCTGCTGCTGGCGGCCCGTGATCGCGAGAACACCGGGATCGCCCTGGCGGCGAACCGTGACAAGCTCCGCCGGATCGCGGAGGAGCAGATGGCGCTGCGTCGCGTCGCGACACTCGCGGCGCAGGGCATCTCCTCGACGGAGCTGTTCAGCGCGGTCGCCTCCGAGGTCGGCTCCCTCATGGAGGCGGACCACGCGGCGATCACTCGCTACGACCCCGGCCACGTGACGGTGGTGGGCTCGTGGAGCCGGCAGGACTGCCTGGAGAAGACGCTGCCCGTCGGCTCGGAGTGGCCGCTCGACGAGGTGAGCCTCACGGCCATCATGCTGAGGACGGGGCGTCCGGCACGAAGGACCGATTACGTGACAGGCGACGGGCCGATCGCGAGGTGGTCGAAGGCAGGAGGGATCGTCGCGGGGATGGGTGCTCCGGTGATCGTCGACGGGAGCCTGTGGGGCGGGCTGCTCATCTTCTCCAGCACCTCGCAAACGAAGTTCGAGGAGATGGAGGAACGCCTGACGGACTTCGCCGAGCTGGTCGGTACGGCCATCATGAAAGCCCAGACCCGCGCCGATCTCGCCGCCTCCCGCGCCCGAATCGTCGCCGCGTCCGACGAGACCCGCCGCCGCATCGAGCGCGACCTGCACGACGGAGCCCAGCAGCGCCTGGTCTCGCTCGGGCTCGAACTGCGCGCCATGGAGACGGGCGTGCCACCGTCGATGACGGAGCTGAGGAAGCAGATCTCCCACACGGTTCACGGGCTGACCGGGGTCGTGAACGATCTGCAGGAGCTCTCCCGCGGTATCCACCCGGCGATCCTCTCGAAGGGCGGGCTCGTGCCCGCGCTGAAGACGCTCGCGCGCCGCTCCGCCGTTCCCGTCGATCTCGAACTCGCCTCCGTCCCGCGCCTGCCGGAGCGCGTCGAAGCGGCCGTCTACTACACGGCGGCGGAGGCGCTCACCAATGTGGTGAAGCACGCGAACGCCTCCGTGGTGTACGTCACCCTGGGCATGAACGGATCGGGTATCCGGCTCTCGGTCCGCGACAACGGAAGCGGGGGAGCCGACTACGGCAAGGGGTCGGGGCTCATCGGGCTCAGGGACCGCGTCGAGACGCTCGGCGGCAAGCTGAAGGTCGTGAGCAAGGAGGGGGAGGGGACAGCGCTCTCGGTGACGGTGCCGGTGGTGACGACGCCTTCGTGACGACGCCTTCGTGACGGTGTCTTCGTGACGGTGTCTTCGTGACGGTGCCGAAGGGCGATCGCGGCTCGCCGGTGACGGGCGGAGGGAGATCGGGCCCGGCGTCAGAGGTGTTCGGACACCTGGTGATCGGCGAGCGGAAGGCGGAGGACGAAACGCGCGCCGCCCATGGCGGAGTCCTCCACGTCGATGGTTCCCCGATGGGCCGTGGCGATGTCACGGGCGATCGTGAGGCCGAGTCCGGTGCCTCCCCGGGTGCGGCAGCGTGCCGTGTCCAGGCGGGTGAACCGCTCGAAGATCCTTTCACGGTCGGCGGCGGCGATGCCGTCACCGTCGTCGGCGACCGCGAGCTCGCCGTACCGGCCGTTCTTGCGCACCTCGATCAGCACCGCGTTCCTGGCATGGCGCTGGGCGTTGTCCAGGAGATTGGTGAGGAGGCGGGTGATCTCCACGTCGACGACGTTCGCCCGCACGCCGGGGACGAGCCGCAGCCGTACGGGGACGCCCTTTTCGTGCCGCGAGACCGCGGCGCGGACCATTTCCGCCAGATCCACGTTGACGAACGAGTCGGGAGGGTTCGCCCCCACCTTGGCCAGCACCAGCAGGTCGGTGACGATCGTCTGGAGTCGGCCGACGCCCTCCAGCGCGTCGTCCAGAAGCTCGTCCAACTCCGTCTCGTCGGGGTGTAGCCGTGCTTCTTCCAGGAGTGTCCGAAGCCCGGCGATCGGCGTGAAAAGCTCGTGCGAGGCGTCGGACACGAAGCGGCGCTGCTGGGTCAGCGAGTGATCGATTCTGCTTCTGGCGCTTTCCAGCCGGTTCAACAGATTGCCGGTCGCCAGTGCGAGATTCATGATCTCGTCTGCCCCTGGAAGGCCGTGGAATCCATTGCTCAGATTCTTGGCACGCGGCGACATGAGAGTCCGTTTCGATATGCGTTGAGGAGTCCTGTTTCGTCGACGGCGGTGGAGTTTCTCACCCACGGCCTGACGGCCTGGGGAGTCCTCCCGCTCTGGACAGTTACCCACGTCATCATCATTACCTGGTCCGTCGCCCGTCGTCTGCGCTGGCAGCCTCCGTTCGGCACCCCATGCCACCGGGCTCCGGGCATTCCCGCTAGCCGTAATGCCCGGGTCCTCTCGCGGGGACGGTCCGCCGCGCGAGACCGGGATCGGTCCACGCAGGTGCGACGGGGGGTGGCCGGTGTGATGGCTGGTATGGGTTCGACGGGATATATCGGAATGCTGATGATTCCCTGACCGGGGCTGTCGGGTCCACCATGATCTGGGTAAAGTGCGGGTCGATCGTTTTGTCCAGTTTGCCGGGGAGTTCAGACCATGCGACTTACACTGCGCCGGGCCCTCGCCACGGGCGCCACGCTCGCGCTCGTCGGTGTCATGACCCCCGCGGCCGCGTACTCGCAGGACGATCCCCGCAGCTGTAACGACACGATGGGACCCGACACCCCGGCCTACGTCGTCTGCCACTGGCTGGCCAAGCCAGAAGAGGCCCTCGGGGTCGCGCTGTTCTGGGGGGCCGACGACAACGCCAACCTCAAGGAGGCGACCCCGAGCGACGGCAAGTTCATCGACTGCTCGGCCGCCGGCTCGGTCTGCCCGGAGCCGCCCGGTGGCGGTGCCGAGGGCGACGAGAACTCCCCCTTCCCCGAAGGGGCCGGAGAGGGCGGCCTTCCCGAGTGCGAGGAAGGGCAGCCGTGCTCGGTCGACGGACACGGTGAGGGCGGCGACGGCACGCCCTCCAGAGCCGAGCAGACCGGCGCCTCCACCGCCAAGAACGTCCAGGACCCCGCGGTCGCGGCCGCGGCGCTCACCCCCGCAGGCCAGGCGATCACCGCGGCGAAGGCCCTGCAGCTGAGGGTCTGGATCGACACCGAACTGGCCGACGACTGGAAGGCCGGCACCGAGACCTTCACCGCCGCCGTCAAGCGCATCGGCGCGCTGGCCGCGCGCCCCGAGGTCGCGGGCATCCGGTTCACCTCCCAGCTGGGCTACAACACCACCTTCACGACGAACGAGGAGGTCGCCGCGTTCGTCACCGCGGCCTCCGACGCCCTCCGCCAGGCCGCGCCCGGCAAGCGGCTGGGCATCCACACGGTGGTGCCCGAGCTCGCCTGCGGCGCGAACGACACCTGCAAGGCCGAGATGCGCAAGCGGTACCCGCTGCTCACCCCCGAGAAGATCGAGTCTCCCCTGATCGCGGGCCGCGTCGACCAGATCTCCCTGGACACCGGCCTGCTGTACGGCGGCTACGACGCCTGGAAGATCAACGCCGAGCAGGCCCACCTCAACCAGTGGATCCAGGTCCGCGCCCGGTCGTGGGACGTTCTCGCCCAGGTCGCCGCCGAGGAGACCGGGATCGTCGGCGAGGTGACCGCGGAGAAGGTCGTCTCCCGGCTCTCGACGCCCGTCAAGGACAACGCCGCCCAGCAGGTGAACGTGTGGACGAGCGTCCAGGACGCCCAGGGAACCGTGAAGAGGCTGACCGCCTGGGACCAGCTGAAGAAGCTCGCCCCGATCCAGCGCCGCCTCGCCGCCGTCTACAACCCGGCCAACCCCGAGACGGACGTGACCGCCGACCTCAAGAAGCTCTCCGAGGTCTTCGGCCAGATCTATCTCAAGACCGCCTGACGCGTCGCGGCCCTTTCCCGCGTCACGTTCTCCCGAGATCGGCGAGATGCTCCATGGCGGTGAGGTCGATCTCCATCGCGCTCGTCCCGGGGGGCAGGCCCAGCGCCTGAACCGTACCGGGGCGCAGCTGGCCCGCATGGCCCAGCACGGCCTCGCCGACGAGGAGCTCCAGACAGCGTCCCGGCAGCCAGGGCACGTACTCGGTGGGCCGGGTGACCAGCCCGGCCCCCATGACGTGCGCCGCCGTACGCGCGGCGTCGACCGCGCGGGCCCACGACGACTCGCCGGTGAGGGCGGCGGCGAGGTGCCTGGGCTGGGCGGGGATCGCGGCCGCCAGCGCGTCGAGCTGGGCGCCGGTGGGGCGGCGGTCCGCGCGGGGGCGGGGCGGAGGGGCGTCGCTCGTGAGGGGGGCGAAGACCACTCCCTGCTCGAAGAGCGCGGGGACGAGGTTTCCCCGTTTGAGGTTCAGGCCGAGCGTCGTGAGCAGCCCGGGGAGAAGCGTGGTGCGCAGCGACGGCTCGTGCGGGCTGATCGGGTTCGTGAGCGTGAGCGTGGCGCGGCGCGGATCGTCGGGTGCCAGGCCGAAGGCGTCCCAGGCGGCGTCGCAGACGAAGGGGAAACCGGGCGTCTCGACGTATCCCGCTCTCGCCAGCGCGTGCCCGATCCGCCGCCGCAGGTCCTGTGACGGGGGCAGCCCTCCACCGGCCTCCCGTCTTCGGGTGCTCCCTGCGCGGTGACCGCCGCGCGCCAGCGGAATGATCTCCATGTCGGGCACGGCCCGCGCGGCGGGAACGGCCCGCGTCATCGCCGTGTTCGTGACCCTGTCCAGGGGAAGGAGCATGGGCCGCGACCTGCCGGGGGCGAACCCGTCCATCTGAAGGGGAAATCGGATGTCGCCGTCGACGACGTCGCGTATGTCCTTCAGTCCGTGCCGGAGCATCAGCGTGCGCTCGATGCCCATGCCGAAGGCGAAGGCGCCGTATCTGTGCGGATCGACACCGCAGGCGGCCAGCACCCGGGGATGGACCATGCCGCACCCGCCCCACCCGATCCACCCCTCTCCACCGCACGTCCCGCACGGATCCGAGGAGGCCCCTTCCCGGAGCGCCCTCGCCGGGTCCTCCTTCGGGAGGTCACGGCAGACCGCGCACTCCACGTCCACCTCGGCCGACGGGTCGGCGTAGGCGAACCGGCGGGCGCGGAGCCGGATCGCCGTGCCCCTGCCGAACATGGAGACGGCGAAGTGGTCGAGGGTCTTCTTCAGGTCGACCATGGTGAGGCCCACGTCGACGGCGAGGCCCTCGACCTGGTTGAACACCGGGCTGTGGGTGACGTCGGCCGCCTCGGGGCGGAAGACGCGGCCCGTGCAGATCACCCGGAGGGGCGGGGGCGTGCCGAGCATCGCCCTCACCTGCACCGGTGAGGTGTGCGTACGCAGCAGGAGGCCCGACCTCCGGCCGGAGCCCGCGGGGTTCTCGATGTGGAAGGCGCGTTCCGGGGCGCGGGCGGGGTGGCCGTCGTCCATGTTGAGTGCGTCGAAGGCGAACCACTCGGCCTCGACCTCGGGCCCCTCGACGACGTGATAGCCGAGGTCGAGGAAGAGATCGGTCATCTGCTCGGCCATGATCGTCACCGGATGCCTGGCCCCACGCGAGTCATGCGGCGCACTCCCCGCGCTGCCGCTGGATGCGCTCCTCATTACTGCTTCTGCCCTCTTCCTCTGTGAGGCTTCCCGGCAGGGCCGGCTCTTGAGGCGGTCAGGCGAGAGCCGCCGGATCGCTTTTGGCCGGGATGTGACGGGAAGCAAGCGGAAGCGCGGATCGTGGCGACCGGACGACCTCACGCGTGAGACGCGAGATCACCTTCTGGAAAGGGATGGGCGTGCGAAAACCACTCGGGAACATCGGTGTTCACACGTCAACCCGAGCCTTCGCTACGCCTTGCGCTCATATGACTACCCAAAGTTATTGCCAGGTCAATGGCGCGTCAACATGCCACCAGGTCGGCGACGGGAACGGCGGTGAAGGCGGGGGTAAGGCCGGCGCGGGGCCGAGGGGGGAGGGCCGGGGTGAGACGGGAGGGCGGGGGTGGAAACGGCGGGACCGGATCCGATCGGGGCCCCTGCCCGGGGGTGGGGGCCTTGATCGGATCCGGTTCGTCGGCCGATCCGGGGTCCGGTGCCCGGATCGGCTCCGGATCGGCTCCGGGACGCCGGGGCCGACTCGGCCTGAGGCGTCCGGGGCGGGCCCGAGTGCTCAGGTCGATTCGGTGAGGTGTTCGGATCGGGGGAAGGTCAGCTCGGCCGGGTCTGGGCGAGGTAGTCGGCGAACTCCTCCAGGGAGATGAGGCCGTCGCCGTCCTGGTCGATCCTGGCGACGGCCGCCGCGGCCGCCTCCGGGGTGATCGGCTGGCCGAGCACCTCCATGAGTCTCGTCAGTTCGGGGATCGAGATGAGGCCGTCACCGTCAACATCAACGATCTTGAAAGTTGTCGCGTAGTCGTCCGCCACGATTGCATCCGCCTTCGGCAGCAGGGAAATCAGACGCCAAGCACACTAGCGGGATTCGAGGCGCGTCTTCCGCTGGAAAGCGGAGTATTCACGCGGAAAGGGGGCGCCGCCGATTCGATCGGCGGCGCCCCCTTCGAAACCGCGTCCCCTCACGTCGTCCCGCGTTCCGACGGCGTCATACCTGCGGCGTGGACGCAGGTATGGGCGCCGGTACGGACATCGGCCGCGCGGGTGATGCGGATGTCGATGTCGGACGGCCCGGTAAGGGCAGGGCGGGACGGTTCAGGCCCGTGCGCCGGCCATGGCCTGGCACGCCTCGGCGCATGCCCGGCAGGCGTTGGCGCACTCCTTCAGCATCGCGTCGCCGTTCATGGACATGCACGCCTCGGCGCACTTGCTCGCGACCTTCGCGCACATCGCGGCCATCTCCATCGCCATCGGCGACTGGCGCATCATCATGTCCGCGCACATACGGGTTATGTCGGAGCAGTCCATGAGCGGGGCCATCATCGCCATGTCGGCATGCTGACCCCCCTGCCTCAGGCAGTAGGACATGGTCTGCTCGCAACGGCTGTGGCTCTCCATGCAGGCATCGATGCACTTCTGCATCTGAGGGCTCATCTTCACCGCGTGACTCATGCTTTCTCCCCGTTTTCGTGACCGGCATCGTTTTGACGGCCATAGGTGTCGCAACAGGGTTGTGCCCCTGCCGGATACCTCTGCTCGCCGGGGAGTTCCGCCTTTAGTCGCAGATGGAAATAGTTTTGTGTATGAATTCACCCTTAATTTGTAGGATTAACGGGAAAAGGAGGGCGGCGGCCCGAGCACCGTGCTCGGACCGCCGCCTGGCCTCCGTTCCCGGGTCCGTCCCCGGGCCTCGGCCAGATCACCTCGGTCGGATCGCCGTTGTCAGACCACCGCGCCCGAACCCTCGCGAGGCCGGGCCGGCCCCTTCCGCTTGGGCGAGGGCGGAGTGCCGGGGCTGCGCTTCTCCAGTTCGATGGCGATCGGCCCCGCGACCAGCGCGGAGGAGAGCGTGCCGACGACGATTCCGATCAGCAGCGCCACCGCGAAGTCGGTGAGCGAGTCACCGCCGAGCACCGCGAGCGCGGCCAGGATGAACAATGCGCCCAGGCCGGTGTTGACCGTACGGGGGATCGTCTGCAGGATCGAGGTGTTCGTCACCTCGGCGAACGAGGCCTTCGGCCGCGCTCCCCACAGTTCGCGGACCCGGTCGAAGACCACCACCTTGTCGTTGACCGAGTAGCCGATCACGGTGAGCATCGAGGCGAGGAACACCCCGTCCACCGGCTTGCCCATCCACGCGAACGCGCCGATCACGATCGTCGCGTCGGCGGCGAGGGCGAGCACCGCCGCCAGCCCGAACGTCCAGCGGAACCGGAAGGCGAGATAGGCGAGCTGCGCGGCGAGCGCGACCCCCAGCGCGATCAGCGCGTTGCGGCGCAGCTCGTCCCCGAGGCTCGGCCCGATGAGCTCGTCACGCTCCTTGGTGACCTGCGCGCCCTGGCTCTCCAGCGCGTTCTCGATCCGCACCACCTCGGCGGGGCTGATCTGCCCGGTCCTTACGGAGATGTCGTCGCCGGAGGTCTGCACCACCGCGTTGGGGAACCCGGCCTCACTGACGAGCGCGCGGGCGGCGTCGGCGGTCATCGGGGTGCTCGAGGAGTACTCCACGAGCCTGCCCCCGGTGAACTCCACGCCGAAGTTGATCCCGCGCACCGCCACTCCCGCCACGGAGGCGGCCACCAGCACGCACGTGACCAGGAGATACAGCGCGCGGCGGCCCATCAGGTCAGGCTTGTGCGTGTTCAGCCAGGTGCGGACGCGGCCGATGCTGGACAGGCCGGTCATCCTGGGCCGTGCGGCCACGCCCTGGAGGGACACCGCCCACTGGGCGATGACGCGGGTGATGACCATCGCGGTGATCAGCGAGGCGATCACGCCGATGCTCAGCGTGACGCCGAAACCGCGTACCGGTCCGGACGCCAGGAAGAACAGGAGTCCGGCGGCGAGCAGCGTGGTGATGTTGGAGTCGGCCACCGCGCTCCAGGCGTTGCGGAAGCCCTTCTCCAGCGAGCCCCGCAGCCCCGGCTCCGCCTCGTACTCCTCCCGGGCCCGCTCGAAGACCAGCACGTTGGCGTCGACCGCCATGCCGATCGCGAGCACGAAGCCCGCCAGTCCCGGCAGGGTGAGTGTGGCGCCGAGCGCCACGAGCGCCGCGTACGAGATCAGCGCGTAGCAGGCGAGGGCGAAGGCGGCGATGAGGCCCACCAGCCGGTAGATCACGATGATGAACAGCGCGGTGAGGATGATGCCGATGACCGCGGCCTGGGCGCTCGCGGTGATCGCGGCGGCGCCGAGCGTCGGGCCGACGGTCCGCTGCTCGACGATCTCGACGGGCACCGGCAGCGAGCCGCCCTTGATCAGCAGAGCGAGGTCCGCGGCCTCCTCCGCGGTGAAGGTGCCGGTGATCTGGGTGGAACCTCCGGCCAGGCCGACGTTGCAGCCCACGCTCTCGTTCACCTGGGGTGAGACGATCACCTTGGAGTCGAGCACGATGGCGACCCTGCGCTTGGGGTCGCCCGGCTGGTTGCAGGCGGCCTGGCCGGTCAGCTCGGCCCACTCCGCCCGTCCGTTGTCGCGGAAGTCGACGGTGACGAACCAGCCGCTGCCCTGCTGTGCGTCGATCCCCGCCTGGGCGTCGCTGACGCCGTCACCGGTGAGCGCGGCCGGTCCCACGTGCAGCGGGCTGCCGTCCTCGTCGGGCAGGATCAGCTCGCCGTCCTTGGGCTTGGTCTCGTCGGCGGGGTTGGGGACGGCGATGACGGGGTGGAAGGTGAGCTGCGCGGTCTTGCCGATGACCTCGGCGGCCTTGGTCGGGTCCTGCACGCCCGGCAGTTCCACGATGATGCGCCGCTCGCCGGAGCGGGCCAGCGGCGCGTCCGCGACGCCCAGGCCGTCGGCCCGGCGGCGGAGCACCTCAAGGGTGCGGTCGGTGGCCGCCGCGTCGGCCTTGACGGTCGGTGAGTCCTGGGTCTCCAGTACGAGCTGGGTGCCGCCGCGCAGGTCGAGACCGAGGCGCGGCGACATG
This sequence comes from Streptosporangium sp. NPDC049078, assembly GCF_040648855.1. NCBI lineage: Bacteria > Bacillati > Actinomycetota > Actinomycetes > Streptosporangiales > Streptosporangiaceae > Streptosporangium > Streptosporangium sp. NPDC049078. The sequence goes on along the minus strand of NZ_JBEZEL010000022.1, from coordinate 36,264 downwards.
GTCAAAGCGATGAACAGCGAGGTGGCGATGACGGCGAACGCCGCCACCGCGCGTACCACCGGGGCACGCGACATGGAAGCCTCCACAGGCTGGGAAATTGTCCTCGGGAATGCCGGAGGTGCCTTTTCGTGGACGTCGGCATGTCTCGCGTACGGGAGCAGCGCTTTCCAGGCGCGACGGCCTTTCGGAAGGACGACCTTCGAAAAGGCGGCCTTCCGGCCCTTGGGGGAAGGAAAGGCGTTCTCCCGGTACGGCGAAAGGCCCGGAGGGGCTCCGGGACGGTTCAGCCGACGGTGGAGGCGGGCGGTGCGCGCCCCGGCCTGACGAGCAGGGCCGCGAGCGGGCGGGTGTCGTCGTCGCGGGCCGGACGGGTGCTCCGGCCGGTGGCGAGGGAGAGGTGCCGGAGGTCGGACGGCGGGGTCGCGAGCGGATGGCCGCCCCCGCCCCCCAGCAGGCCGATCCCCGCGACGGAGAGACCGGAGACGAGGGCGTTCCTGTGCCCGACGTCGGAGACCGGTCGGGAGGGCCGCTGGTGCTCGCCGGAGACCTGGGCGACGGTGGAGTGCCGCAGGAGGACGGCGGCGCCGCCCCCGCTCAGCCCTCCGGAGACGAGCATCGGCAGCAGGAGGGCGAACAGCCAGCCGAAGGGCGCGCCGCGCCTCAGCTGTCGCATGATCTCCTCCTGGCCATCCGTCCACCGTAACGTGTCGGAGGCCCCGCGATCCCATCGACGTCGACCCAGTGTCGGCGTTGTCTCATAAAAAGGTCAAGGGAGGGTAGTGCGGACGCATGCGCCTCACCTATACAGCTGATCTGTGGTGGAAGAACGCCGTCGTCTACTGCCTGGACGTGGAGACCTACAAGGACGGGAACGGTGACGGCATCGGTGATTTCCGGGGCCTGACCCAGGAGATCGACCATCTGGACCGGCTCGGGGTGACCTGCATCTGGTTGATGCCGTTCTATGCCACCCCCAGCCGCGACGACGGTTACGACGTCAGCGACTTCTACGCGATCGATCCCCGGCTGGGCACCCTTGGCGACTTCGTGGAGTTCATGCGCACCGCCAGGGACCGGGGGATGCGGGTGATCGCCGACCTGGTGGTCAACCACACCTCCGACGAGCACCCCTGGTTCAAGGAGGCCCGCTCCAGCCGCGACTCCGCCAAACGCGACTGGTACATCTGGCAGGACGAGCCCGACCCCGTCGATCCCAAGGCGATCGTCTTCCCCGACAAGGAGGACAGCCTCTGGGAGCTGGACAAGAAGACCGGCCAGTACTACTACCACAGCTTCTACAAGACCCAGCCCGACCTGAACACGGCGAACCCGCAGGTCCGCGACGAGATCGTGCGCATCGTGGGCTTCTGGATGGAGCTCGGCCTGTCGGGCTTCCGGGTGGACGCGGTGCCGTTCCTGATCGAGGAGATCAGCGGCGACCCGCACGAGTTCCTCGCCGACCTGCGCGCCTTCATGAACCGCCGCGACGGCTCCTCGATCCTGCTGGGCGAGGTGAACCTGCCCTACCCGGAGTTGCTGAAGTACTTCGGCGACTCGGGGAACGGCGACGAGGTCACCATGTGCTTCGACTTCATCGCCATGCAGCGCTTCTATCTGTCGATGGCCCGCCAGAACCCCGAAGCCCTCGCCGACGCGCTGCGCGACCGGCCGGACCCGCCCGACGACTCCCAGTGGGCGATGTTCGTCCGCAACCACGACGAGCTGACCCTGGACAAGCTCACCGAGGCGCAGAAGCACGAGGTCTTCGACGCCTTCGGCCCCGACAAGAACATGCAGCTGTACGACCGGGGCCTGCGCCGTCGCGTTCCGCCGATGCTCGGCGGCGACATGCGGCGGATCAAACTGGCCTACAGCGTGCTGTTCTCCCTGCCGGGCACACCGGTGCTCTTCTACGGCGAGGAGATCGGCCTCGGTGAGAACCTGAAGGCCGAGGGCCGGATGGCGGTCCGGGTCCCGATGCAGTGGTCGGCGAAGGGCGGCTTCTCGCCCAACCCCAAGACCAAGGTCTCCGCGCCCGCCGGCAAGTTCGGCCCGCGCAACGTCAACGTCGAGGACCAGCGCCGCGACCCGGACTCGCTGCTGAAGTGGATCATGCTGCTGATCGAGCGCTACCGGGAGTCGCCCGAGCTGGCCTGGGGGAAGTACGAGATCCTGGACGCCGGTGACACGGCGGTGCTGGCCCACCGGGCCGACGCCGAGCGCGGCACCGTGGTCGCCGTCCACAACTTCGCCGACCGCGAGGCGAAGGTGGATCTCGTGCTCGAAGGTCTCGGCGACCGCGACAAGCTGGTCGACCTGCTGGTGGACGGCACCCTCGATCTGCCCGCCGACGGCCGGGTGAAGTTCACCCTGGAGCCGTACGGCACCCGCTGGCTCCGTACCTCCCTCCGTGACGCGGCGCCGGAGGAGACCTCGGTCAAGAGCGAGTGACAGGGCCGGGAGACCACCCCGGACCACGTCCGGGGTTCCTCCCGCGGGCCGCCGGCCTGACGACCGGGGCCTGAGAGCCGGAAAAGATCAAGGGGCGATCTCCTGGGGCCCCGGGGCCTCTCCCAGCTCGGTGAAGAGCGTGAGCTGGAGCCCGGCCGGCCCCTCAAGGCGGGAGTTGAGCGAGTTCCACGGGGTCCGGACGGGTTCGGCGATCACCGTGGCGCCGGCCCCGGCCAGCTCGGCGGTGACGGCGGGCGAGTCGTCCACCTCGAACGCCACCCGGATGTGCCCGGCCACCCTCCGTCCCACCTCGACCCGGTCGATGAACTCCGCCTGCGACGGGTCGGCGATCTCCAGGGTGGCCCGCCCCGCCTCCAGGATCGTCACCCGGCCGTCGGGCGAGGAGTACGCGGCCCGCTCGGGCAGGCCGAGCACGTCGCGGTAGAAGCGCAACGCCTCGTCGTAGTCGTCGGCGGTGACGACCAGGCGCAGCTCTCGAACGGTCATGACGGCTCCCAGGGTGATCGCGGATCTCTCGACCACGACAGCACGACCACCGGCGTCCGGCATTCCCGCGGACCGGTCGTTGGCCGGTGTTTCGCGTTCTCGCCGGGTCACAACGCCTTGTGACGCTCCCCCTCGCCGGGTCACAACGCCTGGTGACGGGCGTGCCCCGGTTTGCCGCGCCTTGTCGCGGGGGTCGGTCGGCCCGGATGTGAGGACATCTCCCGATGCGCATATGCTGCGCATCGTCGTTTTCATGTCAGGCAGTGCCTAAAAGGGGCCAAGCGTCCAGAGGGAGAAGCTCACCGTGTACAAGGAGTTCGCGATCGAGGCCGTGGTCTGGGTGATCCCCGTCGTAGTGCTGCTCGGACTCGCTTTCATGATCACTGCCTGACCCGGAATCCCGGCGCGGACCTCGCCGCCGACGCCGGGATCCCCGAGGAGCTCCGACGCGCCCGGTTTCCGTGGGAACGGTTTCTCCAAGGTCGCCCGATGTCCGCGATCGTTCAACGCTCGTGATCACTCGACGCCCGGTACGCGCCTCACCGGTTTTGTCGTAGGGGCATGCCAAGCTTGCGCCACCGTGCCGCGGGTTTCCACGGCACGGGGTCCCCGGCATGCCGGGTCCCCACGGCGCGGTGTTCTCCCGCGTCGCCGGGCGACCGGCCGCCCGTTCCCCCGAGGAGACGTCATGACGACCCCAGGCCAGGGCGACGTTCCCACCGACATCCCCGCCGGCATCGGACGTCCCGCGGGCAGGGCTCTCGCCGCGGCCGGTTACACGACGCTCGCCCAGGTGGCCGCCACGACCGAGAAGGATCTCCTGCGGCTGCACGGCGTGGGCCCCAGGGCGATCCGCCTGCTGCGCGAGGCCCTCGCCGAACGCGGGCTCACCCTGCCCGCCAGGTAAGCCCATCCGGAGGACCCGAGCCCCGGGAAACCTGGAGGACCCGAGCCACAGGAAAGACGGCCGGTTCGCCATCGGGGGAGGTCAGCTGTGGTGCCGCATCTGGGGCCAGAGCCGCGGCCAGGGCAGCAGCGGGTCACGGCAGACGAGGACGGGCAGGTTCTGCTCCTCGTTGGACAGGCCGACGCCGTTGTCGATCCTGCCGCGCTCCTCGCAGGCGGTGAACGCGCGGGCGTAGCCGCCGGGGGAGTCGGTCACCACCACGGCGACCCGGGCGGACGCGGGCGGCGGGCCGCGCCAGTAGAGCTCGTTGTGCCCGCTGTGGACCTCGGGAAGGCCGTACTGGTCGGCGTAGCGGTCCAGCGCCCCGGCCTCGCCGTAGTTGTCGGTGAGGAGCACGGCCCGTGCGCGCTCCTCGGGCGTGAGCCCGTCGACCACCGCCGCGACCCGCGCGGCGAACTCCGGCCATCCGATCGACTCGCGCGCCACCTCGTTGATCCCGGCGACCGGGGTGCCCTCCAGGGCAGAGGGAGGGATCACCGGCAGCGCGATGACGACGGAGGTGACCGCGTTGACCGCGAGCGCGCCGACGACCAGTACGCGTCGCCCCCCACCCGAGGACATCCACCGGACGGCCGGGCCGCACCCCGCCGCGAAGAGCAGCACGAGCAGGCCCGCCACGTAGTCGGGGCGCCCGCCGGAGTAGAGCGTCAGCGCGCAGGCCAGTGGATAGGCGAGGGCGAGGCAGCGCAGGCGGGGTTCTCGCCACAGCCGTACGGCGCCGACCACCTGGAGGACCGCCTGCGGCGGGCCGAGCAGCAGGAACTGCAGCGGCAGGAAGGCGAGACGGTTGCCCGAGCCCTCGTCCGCCTCCAGCGCCCCGGCCATCACCAGCTGCGGCCAGCCGTGGGTCGCCTGGTAGACCAGGTTGGGTGCGGCGATCACGAGCGCGAGCAGCGCGCCGAGCCAGAGCCCACGCTCCCGCAGCACGTCGCGCGGCCCCGCCACCAAGACCCCCACCCCCAGGCTGACCAGGAACAACACGATCAGCTGCCGGTTGTACGTCGCCACCCCCGCGACGGCGCCCACAGCGAGCCACCAGCGGCCGTCGCCACGCAGCGCCCGTACGGCGAACAGCGCCGCCGCGACCCAGAACGGAAGATCGACACCCAGGGTGAGCAGGGAGTGCCCGCCGATCAGGAGCAGGCTCGTGGTGGCGATTCCCGCCGCGGCGACGATCTGCGTCCCGCGGTCGCCGCCGAGCTCCCGGGCCAGGAGGGCGACCAGGACGACGGTGAGCGACGCGATCAGGGCGGGAACGACGCGCAGGGCGACCACGGTGTCGCCGAACACGGCGACCGAGGCCCGCGCGATCAGCGGGGTGAGCGGCGGGGTGTCGAAGTATCCGAGGGCGGGGTGTTCGCCCAGCATCCGGAAGTACAGCTCGTCCCGGTGGTAGCCGTAGCGTGGGCTCGCGACCAGCAGCACGGCGAACGCGGCGAGTGCGACCGCGCCGACGGGCCGCCCGGCGAAGGGGGCGGCCGGTGCGGTCGTGCCTGGGGTGCGCGGGGCGGAGGGGGAGGTGGCGGGCACCCGTTCATCATCGGCTTTCGACGCCGGTGACGCGAGGGGGTTTTCGGTTCGCTCGCCGTTCGATGCGGGAGGTGATTCCGAGCCGCTCGGCATTCGGGGCGGGGGCGATCCCGGTGCGCCTGTTATCCAGGACGGGGAACGACCCCGAGTCGCCTGTTATGATCACCGCGGAAAGTCCGGCGAGGATGCTCACAAAGAACATCGATTTACGCGACGTGAAACCGATGAACGATTCGAGGGACTGTGCGCCGATGATTCCGGCGAACGATTCGAGGAACCGTGCTGAGATGATTCCGATCGAAGGATGATCAAGGGGGGCGGAGACCGATGGACAACGCGGGGTGGGCGGTCGATGTTCCCCGAGGATATCGCGTCGGTGAATGGCGGGTCGGCAGGCCCGTCGCCACGGGGAGTTGGGGGAGCGTCTATGTGGGGGTTCGGGACGGGGAGGACTCGACGCCCTCGGCGTTGAAGTTTCTGCCCACGGGGACGGTCACCCGACGGCAGCTGAAACATCTCATGGAAATGACGCAGCGGGAAATACGTCTGCACAGCAGGCTCCAGCATTCCCGGCTTATTCGATTACACGAAACGCTTGTCGTCGACGATCAGGAGAATCCCGATCTCGACGGCGCGTGTGTTCTGGTGATGGACCTGGCGGAACGGTCGCTCGCCGATCTGATCCGAGCGGGGGAACCCGTTCCCGACGCGCCGAGGCTGATCGCCGAGATCTGCGAGGGAATAGCGTACATGCACGCCGAGAAATGGGTGCATGGAGATCTCAAGCCCAACAACGTGCTCATGATGGCCGACGGTTCGATACGTCTCGCCGACTTCGGCCTGAGCACCGAGATAGACGGGACCCACGGCTATCTTCCCCCGATGGGCTCGGTGGACCACGTGCCTCCCGAACGCTGGGGCGAGTCCGTGACCGAACGGGGACACGCCGTGCGCTTCTCGGCCGACGTCTGGGCGCTGGGCGTGATGGCGTGCCGGCTGCTCACCGGCCATCTTCCCTTCAGCGCCCCGACCGCCCGCGCGCGCTACGTCGCCGCCGTCGAGTACGCGGCAGGCGAGCGCCCCCTGACGCTCCCGGTCTCGCTTCCCGAGACCTGGCGTTCCTGGGTGAGTGACTGCCTCGCCCCTGACGCGAGGCTCCGGCCCAGTGCGGCCCGCCAGCTCTACCGGGCGCGGGTGCTGGCCGGTACCACCGAGGCCCCGCCGCGGCGCACGGGCATCCGGTCGGCGGGGATGGTGGCCGCGGCCTTTCTGGTACTGGCCGGCGCGTCGGGGGCCGGGATGGTCGACGCGTCCGTGGCCGATCCGTTCGGGCGCTGGTTGCGTGCCGATTCCGACATCCCCCGGGAGTACCGCGCCCTGATCGTCGAAGCCGGCACCATGTGCGACGAGCCGGGCCTGAGCCCGGCGCTGGTCGCCGCGATACTGAAGACGGAGAGCGGCTTCGACGCGCGACTGCACGACGTGGAGAAAGACGAGTACGGCCTCGCGCGCTGGACGCCGTCGGTGCTGCAGTACTACCTGCCCGCCGACCGTCGAGGCGTCATTCTCACCCCGCCCCTGTCGCCGGAGGACACCATCCCCGCCGTCGGCCGCTATCTGTGCGTACGTCTCCCTCTGCTGGCCGGGGTGCCCGGAGATCCAGGCCTCCTGGGAGCCGCGGCCTTCCGCTCCTCCGACGGGGTGATCCGGGAGGAGAACGGGGTTCCCGAACGGTTCCGGTCGTTCGTCGAACGGGTGCGGAAGCACCGGGCCGAATACCAGCCGTGATCGCGTGGAGGGGCGCCGCGGGCGTCAGCCGTGATCGCGTGGAAAGGCGTCGGACGTCAGCCGTGATCGGGCGGAGGGGGCGTCCGCGATCGCGCGGAGGGGGCGTCGGCCGTGATCGCGGGGAGGGGGCGCCGGGCGTCAGCCGTGATCACAGGCTCAGTCGCTGCAGGTGCTCCTCCCGCACCAGATCGAAGCGCAGCGCGACGGAGACCAGCGCGGCGCGTTGCCAGTCGGCCTTGCGCGAACCGGCCGACGGTTTGACGCGCAGTTTCTTACGCGCCAGATAGTCGATGTGGAAGTTGACCGCCGCGCGGGTCAACCCCTCGCAGCCGGGCACCTCGCGCAGCAGCTCCAACACCTCCGGCACCGTCGGGATGACCGAGGAGGCGCAGTCGCGAAGGCGCGGTTCGCAGAGCGCGACCAGCACGAGGAAGTATTTCGCCGTCTCGTCCAGGGAGAAGCTGGAGATCGTCGGCTCGCCGACCGTCAGACTCTCGGGTGTGTCGGGGTCGATGAAACTGTGCTGCGAGGCGAACACCAGGAAGGAACAGGCGCCGCCCGCCACCGGAAGCACCACGCGGGCGAACTCGAACGGCACGGGCGCCGCGACCCGCCGAGGAGCCACCTTGAGGAACTCTCCTCCGCCTTCGGGATTCTCCACGACCAGGGTGGAATTACGGCTGAGGTTGGTGAGCAGCCAGTAATCCTCCATGGCATGGATGACCCCGGCCCGCCTGGAGATCTCCGGATGATCCAGCGGAAAGTCGACGGGGACGCTCGCCGTCCCGCGACCAAAAACGATCTCGTGGCCTGGGGCAAGCTCGATGACGGCCGGTTCGGCGCCAGAGCCTTCGGCCTGTAAGAGGATCGTTCGCATCCACCCGCCCTAACAGCACCCTGGAAGCTTCCAGGTTCCCTGGTCCTCAGCCTATGCCGAATGCTGTTCTCGTCCGTGCTGGATTTACCGGGGCTCAGCGCGTTGACGGCCGCTGTTCGGCGAGGGCCGAAAACGGCATGAGATTCCCTCGGGGAACGGAACGCCTCGTCCGAGTCAGGGCCGCTGAAGCGGTGGCCGGCCCCCACGGGGACCGGCCACCGTCTCTTTCCCGTCGCCTTTCGGCCGCCGAGCCGTGGAAAAATCCCTCGACGTCCTCCGGGACGTGCTGAGACACTGGCCGCTGCCCGAAGAGCCGAGAGCACCTCGGCCCGGCCGAGCCCTGCCCCGGCCTGCCCATCCGGGTCCGACCTGGTCCGATCGGTCGGCGGACTGGCCTAACCTGTCCTGGTCGCGCATGACCTGACCGCTCGCGGGCCGGTGGAGGCGCCGAGCGCGGCGCCGGCGGAGGCGGGGCGCGGGGAGGTTTTCCGATGATCGTGGTAACGGTAGGTGAGTGATGAATCCGGTCGGCGAGAAAGAGATACGCAGAGCCTTCGTCAACTGTTCCAAGGGGGAGGCGAGCAGGATCAACCTGCCCAGGGGCCTGCCCGAGCTCCCCTGGGCCGACCTCGACTTCCTCGGCTGGCGCGATCCTGGGGCTCCCGACCGGGGTTACCTGGTCGTCGAGCGGCAGGGCGAGCTCGTCGGCGTCACCCTGCGCGTCGCGCAGGATGTGCGCAGGGGTTTCACCAAGAGCACCGTGTGCTCGATCTGCGTGACCCCCCACTCCGGCAGCGGGGTCGCCCTGTTCGTCGCGCCCAGGGTCGGCGCCGCGGGCCGCCAGGGCAACACGGTCGGCACCTACATCTGCGCCGACCTCGCCTGCTCCCTCTACATGCGGGGCATCAAACGGTCGGAGGCCGGCGTGCGGTTCGAGGAGACGCTCACCATGGAGGAGCGGATCGCGAGGACCACCGTCAACCTGGAGGACTTCCTGGACAAGGTCTTCGACGGCGACCTGCGTTCGGCGTGACCTGATCGCGGTCCGCGCGAGGGCGGGTCAGGACAGACGGCCGGAGCAGGCCGCGCCGGTGCCTGGCCGACAAGAAGATGGTTGCGCTTCCCGGAGATCGGGGCGGCGACGGAGCCGGCTGGGAGCGATCAGGCGAGGTCGCGGCGCATCGGCTGGAGCAGCGCGGCCGTGCTCGCCAGCGCGGTGTATCCGAGCAGGATCAACGTCCCGGCCGTCGGAGACACCAACTGGACGGGGTCGCTGGACAGTTGCCGGGCCATGGCGTCGGCCACGGCGGTGAAGTCGGTCAGTGCCGCGGTCGCGCCACCGGGTAGCCAGGGGTACAGGTTGCGGACACCGGGGATCATGATGAGCAGCAGCTCCGCCCCGTACAGGTAGCCGATCACCACGCACAACGCCGCGATCTGGTGGCGAATCAGCGCGCCCATGCCCACGCCGAGCACTGTGTAGGCGACCATCGCGACCGCCAGGCGGCCCAGCAGCTCGATGACGGTCCCGGCGGGCAGCCCCAGGCTGATGCCGCGGGCCGCGGCGGCGCCGAACAACGCCACAGCAGCGGTGCCCGACAGGACGAGTCCGTAGATCATGCCCGCCAGACCGTAGGTGATGAGCTTGGCGGCCAGCACCCGCCAGCGCTCCGGCGCGAACAGGAACGTGAAGTTGACGGTCCGGTGCCGGTATTCCGAGGTCACGGCCAGGGTGCCGATCGCGGCGGGGATGAAGGCGGTGAAGCTGAGGAAGCCGACAACGGCTCGCACTCCGGCTTCGGTGTGCAGCCCTGGCATCGGGGGGTCGAAGTTCTCCGGTCCGACGAGGGCAAGCAGTCCGATCAGGCCGCCGCCGAGGAGGGCGGCCACGAGTAGGGTGCCCAGCCACATCCGGGTGGCGAGCAGTCTGCGGAGCTCCGCGTGGATGAGGGGCTTCATGCGTTCGTCCGTTCGCCGGTCAGGTCGAGGAAGATCTCCTCCAGGCTGCGGTGTTCGGTGGTCAGGCCGTGGACGCGCAACCCGTGAGCGGCGGCCAGATCGGCGATCTGGGCCGGGTCGAGACCGTGGACGCGCAGGTTCTGCGGGCCGGTCGCGTCCACCTGGTGGGCCTGGCGTGACAGGATCGGCCGCAGTTCGGCGGCGTCGGGCGTGCGTACCAGCACGGCTTGCGTCGTATCGGACAGCTCACGCAGGGAGCCTGCGGCCAGCAACCGCCCCTGCCTGATGACCACCACGTCGTCGACGACCTGCTGGACCTCACTGAGCACGTGGCTGGAGACCAGGATGGTGCGGCCCTCATCGGCCAGATCGCGCAGGAAGGACCGCAGCCACGCGATGCCCTCGGGGTCCAGGCCGTTGCTCGGCTCGTCCAGCAGCAAGACGTGGGGGTCGCCCAGCAGAGCGGTGGCCAGGTTGAGCCGCTGCCGCATGCCGGTGGAGAAACCGCCCGTCCTGCGCCCGGCGGCCCCGGCCAGGCCCAGAAGGCTGAGCAGGTCCTCGACCCGGCCACTGGGGTATCCGCCCATCGCGGCGTAGATTCGCAGGTGGTCCCTTGCCGAGTGGTGCGGATGGAAGGAGGCGGCGTCGAAGACCGCGCCTACCACGGTGGTCGGACGAGGGATGTCGCGGTAGCGTCGTCCACCGATCGTCACGCTGCCGGACGTGGGCACGACATGGTCGATCATCATGCGCATGGTCGTGGTCTTGCCGGCCCCGTTGGGGCCGAGGAAGGCGGTGACCGCTCCCGGTCTGACGGTGAAGCTGAGGTCGTCGACGGCGGTGAGCGCACCGTACCTCTTCGTCAGGTTACGGACCTCGATGCCGCTCATGAGGCCACGGCCCGGATCGCCTCGACGAGCCGGTCGGTGTCGGGGACCGAGATGACGACCTCGTCGAATTCGCCGCCGGAGCTCGCGCGATCCAGCAGCAGGTGCACTCCGGGCAGGTGGCGGTTGACCGACACCAGTTGCCGTGGACCACCGTAGAGGCCCCACACGCCGATCTTGGTGTGGCCTGACACGGTCAGTCCCCTTCTTGCGCCGCGCGGGACACGCAGCGGCTGATCCGCGGCGATCGCCTGTCGTACCGCTGCCAAGGGAATGGTGTGCCGGGCGCGGCCGACGAAGAATCGCTCCCACGGGCCGAACTCCATAATGATCGAACCGTCTTTGATGATCACCGTCGCCATGTGTCAGCCTTCTTTCGTCAGAGGGAGGAGAATCGTCGCCAGCAACCGGGCCGTGCGGCCTCGTCCCGGCTCGTTGGTGAGCAGGGGTTGGACCAACTCGGCGAACCCCTGCGCGAAGCGGATGAACTCCTCGTCATCCAGGTGCAGCACCAGCTGCTGGTAGCCGGCGCCGTCGGCAGCCAGGTCGACGTGCTCCCTGGCGAGGTAGCGCGAGAACTCCGACAGCAGGCTGCTGATGAACGCGGTGAAATACCGCGCGTGATCTTCGGTGGAAGTCGAAGCCAGCGCTTCGGCGGTGGGGGTCACCCCGCCTTGCGCCACGGCGTAAATCCGCTCCGTCGCTCCTCCGACCTTGCGTTCGTCCACCACCTCCAGAAGACCCGCCTTGGCCAGCGTGGCGATCTGCCGGTACAGCGTCGCCTGTGGCACGTCGGGCAGCAGGCCCGCCAGATCGGATGCCGTGCGACGGCCGCCGGCCACGGCGCCCAGGATGCGGATGCGCACGGGATGGAGCGCCAACTCGGCCCAGCGCCCTGTCGAAGTACTCACGATCAGAACATTATCACTATCGATAATGAGAAAGACATAGGGGTGCGAACACGTGAGCTTGATCGCCGTCGGCGTGATCCCACCCGGACATGATCGGCCCGACACCTACGCCGACGCGGTAGATGAAGGCCGCCATCGCCTGGTGGCGCAGCCGTGGCCGGCGGCCCCCGGCCGGCCTCGGCCCAGCCGGCCTCCTCGGCGAGTCGATGAGCGCGCCGCCCATTCACGGGACCGCACGAGGACCGTGACCATGGCCGGTGCCACCGTGTTCACCCGGTGCGACCGTGTTCACCCCGTGGGAAGACCGGGCGGGAAGGAGCGTCCTCCCGTGTCACCCGGTGCCCGGCCGGTCGCGCCAGGCCAGGCCGCCCCCCTCCACCTGGACACCGACCTTGTCGCCGACGGTCATCGGCTCGGTCGGTGCCGTCACCCGCGCGGTGACGTGCGTGCCGTCGGGCAGGCTCAGGGTGACGAGCGCGTCGTGGCCGTGGAAGTCGTCGCCGACCACGGTCGCGATCACGGCCTGCGGTGCCGGTGGCGTGGTGATCCGGACCTGTTCCGGACGGACCAGCACGGTGAGCGCCCCGCCTCCCGGGGGGAGTTCGGCCACCACGACCGGGCCGAGCGCGGTGCGCAACACCGCGGGATCACCGTGGTGACCCGGCTCGTCCTGTGCGGACAGCAGGATCGCCTCGCCGACGAAGGCGGCCACCCAGGCGTCGGCGGGCCGGTGGTAGACGTCGGTGGGGGAGCCGCTCTGCACGATGACGCCCTCGCGCATCACCGCGATCTGGTCGGCCGTCGACAGCGCCTCGCCCTGGTCGTGGGTGACCAGGATCCCGGTGGCGCGGTCCGCGCGCAGCGCGGCCCGTACGTCGTGCCTCAACTCGGCGCGGAGCCCGGCGTCGAGCGCGCTGAACGGCTCGTCGAGCAGGATGAGGGAGGGGCGCGGCGCCATGGCGCGGGCGACCGCCACCCGTTGCTGCTGTCCTCCGGACATCTGGTGCGGCATCCGATCGCCGTACCCGGCCAGGCCGACCAGGCTCAGCGCCTCCTCGATCCTGTCGCCCCGCCGCTCGGCCCGGCTCAGCCCGTACCCCACGTTCTCGCGCACCGACAGGTGGGGGAAGAGCGCGCCCTCCTGCGGCACGATCACGATCTGGCGCCGCTGGGGCGGCGTGTGCGCGGCGGGACCGGCGACGACCCGCCCGTCGACGGTGATCTCTCCCGCGTCGAGGCGTTCGAAGCCCGCCACGCAGCGCAGCAGGGTCGTCTTGCCGCAGCCGGAGGGGCCGAGGACGGCGGTGAGGGTGCCGCTCGGCACGGTGAGGTCGACCCCGTCGAGGGCGGCGACGGACCCGTAGCGCCGGGCGAGCCCGCGCAGTTCCAACCGGCTCACCGCTGAACCTCCTTGCTGAGAATCCCGGTACGCGCGGCGAGCAGCCAGGTGGGCACCGATGACAACAACACGAGCAACACCGCGTAGGGGGCGGCGCCCGCGTAGGCGGCGACCGCTGTGTTCGACCACAGCTCGGTGGCGAGGGTGTCGACACCGGTCGGGCGGAGCAGCAGCGTCGCGGGCAGTTCCTTCATGCAGGTGAGAAAGACGAGCGCCGCGCCGGCGCCGATCCCCGGCAGGGTGAGCGGCAGGGTCACCGTGCCCAGCACCGCGAGCGGCCCCTTGCCCAGGGAGCGGGCGACCTCTTCGAGTACGGGCGGCGCCTGGGCCGTCGCGGTGGCGACGGCGGCGACGCCCAGCGGCAGGAAGAGCGCGGCGTAGGCGAGCGCGAGCAGCCAGGTCGTCTGGTAGAGCGGGAAGGCGACGTTGATCCCGAAGAACACCAGGGACAGGCCGATCACCACCCCCGGCAGGGCGTGGCTGAGGTAGCTGAGCCGCTCCAGCGTCGCGGACAGGCGCCCCGGCACCCGGGCGTTCAACACCCCGACCGGCAAGGCGAGCAGCATGGTCAGCGCCGTCCCCGCCAGCGCGAGCAGGAGGGAGTTGCCCGCGGCGGCCAGCACCTCCGGCCAGGTTCCCGGACGGGAGATGCCCTCGGCCATCCGCCGGGCGAGGCTGTACGCGGTGACGCCGAGCGCGAGGACCGCGACGGCGAGCAGCGCGGTCGCGGCGGGCAGGCGTGCCGCGCCCAGGGCGGCCCTGGCGGGCGGGCGGCGGGTGCCGCTCAGCCGGGCATAGCGGGCTCCGCGCCGTCGGGTCGCGCCCTCCCCGGCCAGGATGAGCACGGTCAGCGCCACGAGTACGGTCGACAGCACCAGCGCGCCGGTACGGTCGAAGCCGAGGTCGAAGGCGAGGAAGATGGCGCGGGTGAAGGTGTCGGCGCGCAGGATCGAGACCGCGCCGAAGTCCGACAGCACGTACAGCGCCACCAGCAGCCCGCCACCGGCGATCGCGGGGCGGATCTGGCGCAGCGTCACCCGGGTGAAGGTGTGCCAGGCGTCGTGGCCCAGTGACCGCGACACCTCCTCCTGCGCCGGGTCGGCACCGGCGAGGGCCGCGGCGGTCGGCAGCAGGACGTAGGGGTAGGAGCAGAGCGTCAGCACCAGGGCCGCCGCCCAGAAGCCCTCGAAGCCGTCCACCGCCGACACCCAGGCGAAGGCGGCGATGTAGGTCGGCACCGCGAGGGGCAGGACGGCGAGGACGGCGAAGACGCGGCGGCCCGGCAGGTCGGTGCGCACCAGCAGGAAGGCCGAGCCGACCCCGAGCACCAGGCAGGCGAAGGTCACCACGGCCGCGAGCGCGAGCGTGCTCGCCGCCAGCGCCGCGACCCGCGCGGTGAGCAGTTCCTCGGCGATCCTGGCGCCGCCCGCCTCGGCGGTCCGGACGGCGAGGTAGGCGAGCGGGATGAGGGCGACCGCGACGGCGAGCACCGACAGCGCCAGCACCACGGGCCTGGCCGGACGGGGCCGCCTCGCACCTCCTGCCGGGACGCCGGGACGGCCGGGCCGCGGCGAGGATCCGCCGCGACCCGGCCGCCTCACGGAGAGCGGCGACGTTCTCAGGGGACCAGTCCCGATTCCTTGATGAGCGCGATCGTCGCCTCAAGCTGGTCGAGGTCGTTCAGGTCGACCGAGGGGACCTTCAGCTCGTCCAGGGCGGGCACCCCGGCGGGCGGGGCGGCGTCGGCGAGGACCGGGTACTCGAAGGTCTCCTCGGCGAAGTACTTCTGCGCCTCGGCGCCGAGCAGGTAGTCGACGAAGGTCTGCACGTCGGGGTTGCCGGCGGCCTTCTTCAGCACGCCGACGCCCGCCACGTTGACCAGGGCGCCGCTGTCCCCGTCGGGGAAGAAGTGCAGCTTGGCGGCGAGCCCGTCGGGCGTCTTGCCCCGCTCCTTGGCCAGCTCGCCCAGGTAGTAGTGGTTGATCAGGCCGACGGCGACCTTGCCGGAGTCGACCTCCTCCAGGATCGGGCCGTTGCCCTCCCGGATCTGCGGCTCGTTGGCCTTGAGCCCGGCGAGGAACTCCTTCGCCTTGGCCTCTCCGTGCTGCACGGTCACGGCGGTGACGAACGACTGGAAGGACGCGTTGGTCGGGGCCACCCCGACCTTGCCCTTCCACTCCGGAGCGGTGAGGTCGAACACCGAGGTGGGCAGCTGGTCGGCGGGGACCAGGTCGGGGTTGTAGACCAGCACCCGCGAGCGGGCGGTGACGCCGACCCACTCCCCGCTCTTGGCGCGGTAGGTGGCGGGCACCTTGTCGAGCACGGTGGCGGGAAGCGGGGCGAACATCCCCTTCTTGGCGACGGCGCCGAGCGCGCCGGCGTCCTGGGCGAAGAAGACGTCCGCCGGTGACTTCTCCCCCTCTTCCAGGAGCTGGGTGGCCATGGCCGAGGTACTGGCGTAGCGGGCCTCGACGGCGATGCCGCTCTGCGCGGTGAACTTCTCCAGCAGGGGCTTGACCAGGGCCTCGTTGCGCCCGCTGTAGACGGTGATCTTCTTCTCGGCCGCCTGGCCGGCGGCATCGCCGGTGTCCGCGGACTCGCCGCCGCACGCGGCCAGACCGAAGAGGAGAGCACCCGTGGTGGCCAGTTTGAGCATGGTTCTGGGGAGGGACGTCGGCACCGGGGTGCTCCTTCGATCATGGCGCTTGCAACTGCATCGCTGTAGAAGTTAGCAGAGCCTAACCTAAGGAGCTGTGGCAGGGGGTGGGGTGGCCCGGGGGCGGGCGCCTGATCTGTGTGCCGGGTTCGGTCGGGACCTGTGTCCGGGTTCGGTCAGGACCTACGTGCCGGGGAGGCCGGGTTCGGTCAGGACCTACCCGCCTTCGGTCAGGACCTACGTGCCGGGGAGGCCGAGGTCGGTCAGGCCGAAGCCGAGTTGGCTGTACAGCTCCAGCTGGTCGAAGTAGTCCCGTTGCGTAATGATCTTGTCGTTGGCGACGTAGGCCATGCACGCGCCGCGGACGGTGATGCGGCGGCCGGTCTCCTCCACCTCGCGCCCGTCGGGCAGGAGGAAGGGCCCCGTGTGGGTGCCGGTGAGCGTCCATTCCGCGACCACGGGATCCTCGCAGGGGACCTCCAGCCAGACCGTCTTCTTGAAGTCGGGAAACCCCTTGAAGTACTGCTCGTAGAACCAGGCGATCTGCTCGTGTCCCTCCAGCGTGCCCGCCGGTGAGACGAGGACGGCGTCCGGGCTGTAGCAGTCGAGTAATCGGTGCAGATCATGAGCGTTGATCGCTTCGATCAGACGGCGTTCGAGCTCCAAGGAATTCACGTGACCTCCTGGTGCTGGACGAGGCGTTGAGCTTCCGGGACTTCCGATCCGACCGGGATGCCGTACGTCGGGTGTGCTCAGGGGGCATCGGACCGGGGGCCTTGACGGCGCTCTTTCAAAGCTATCCAGTGGGAAGTGAGCCTTTGGTCCGGGTGTCGTGGTATTCGCACCACGGAAGGTGCTGTAGATTCCCGGTCACCCCATGGGGGTGTCATGGCTTCGTCATGCCCGCTCGCCCGGTACGTCGGCGAGAAGGATTCAGTTACAAAACAGCTGAAACCATCAAAAAAGCGATTTATATTGAACTCTGCACCATAAATGGAAATCAGCGAAAATAGCGCTGGTCGGCGAGTCCCGTGCGGGTTAGGTTGACCAGCATGAGCACCTCCTATCACCCCCCTCACAACTACCGAGTCGTGGCACCCGACCAGCTGCGCGGATTCCCCAAGGCGCTGGGGATAAGCGACTACTGGACGCCGAGGACGATCACCCTGGCCACGCAGGGGAAACCCGGCGACCTGGTCCTGGTCAGCGGTCCGCCGTACGACCCGTCCCAGCACGACTCCTTCGGGATCGGTGTTGGCACGTTCCAGTTCGACATGGCGACCTGCACCTCCCAGGGGTGGGGCGGCGGCATCGTCCGCTATCTCCAGTCGGGCAAGCCCTGCGTGTGGAAGCCCGCTGAGCCGAAGGGGGGCGCCTTCAACCTGGTGGCGGAGATAACCACCGAGGACGCCGCCGAGGTTCGCATCTCCGAACGGGAACACATCGAGGATTTCCAGCGCGCCTGGGAGTGCTCCTTCGGACTGGTCGCCGGTCTGGCGCCCAAGTGCTCCGCCGACTCGACGGAAGGGGCGATCAAGGAACTGGTCACCCGTCTGATCGAGATGGGAGCGGCGTACGTGATCCCGGCCGACCCCGGTGACCTGGCCAACTGGGGTCCCCGCGTCCTCGCCGTCTACAAGGCCCTGTGCGCTCACTCCTACAAACGCGACGACAAAGGTCATCACTCGCCGATCGAATACCGGTTCACGGTGCACGAGAAGACCATCACCGTGCGTTTCGTCTTCGGTCCGAGGCATCCCGGCGAGGAGTTCGTGATTCCCGGGGAGATCTCCCCGGTGTTCACCGCCGCGAGCTACGAGGAGTACCTCCAGGCGAAGAAGGCCGCCGTCTCCCGGCCTCCGGTGGTGGCCGTTGCGGGGTTGAAGGTCGGCACCGTGGTCGTGTGGTCCGATGTCGTCGCCGACGGCCGGCTGTTCGAGGACTATCCGCTGGGGCCCTCCATCGCGGAGCAGACCGTCTACGCCGTCCCCGATCTTGAGACGGAGCGGTGGGTGGTGGACATGCCGGCCATCAACGGCCGGCTCCACTTCGAGGAGGGAACGGTGGTCGCGGTGGGCGACACCCACACCTGGGTGAAGATCGACTTCCGGGATCACGACTCTGACGGCACCTTCTCCTGGGTCACGCCGAAGGTGGCGACGCTCAACCTGTCCGACGGGTACGGCTACGTGCGGCTGCGGCACCACCTGCTGAAGCCGAAAACCTGACTGGCGTCACCGCCCGTCTCTCTCGACCATTCACCTGATCGCCTGATCGTCTCGCTCGATCGGCCCGCATCCCGTAATCCGACCGGGGTGGCCCGGCGAGAAGCTCGCCGGGTTACCCCGGAAGGCGCGGCTCGGAAGGCGGGACGGCGGTCGGTGGTCATCGGTCTGTGCCCCCCGCGCTGAGAAGGTGAACCACTCTCGACCTTTACCGTCGAACAGGAGTCAAGTTCAGCGGTCAAATTGGGCCTTCTCGACCGCCCGGTCGGCGGGTTATCAAGAGTCTGGGGGCGCCCGCGCCATCCCCGCTCATGACCACCACTCCGATGCGGACGAGGGATGACATGCGCCGGCTATGGGCAGTGATCGTAAGAACGCTCTGCGTCGCGGCTCTCGCCGCGACCGGGCTCACCGGGACCGTCGCGACCGCCGCAGCCACTGTGACCGCCACCGCGGCCGAGCCTCCCCGCTGGGGATTCGCCGTCGTCAGAGGCAGTGCGGTGGTGGAGACCCTGCACCAGGCGGGCTCGTGGCCGCAAGGGCTCAAGGTCGAGGCCACCCAGGGCGAGCCCGGTCAGGTGTTCGTGAGGTTCCCGCAGATCGGAATGGCCGCGGTGGGAGTCGCCCACGTCACGGCGATCTCCTCCTCAGCCGACTGGTGCCAGGTCGAAGGCTGGTGGCAGTCGGGCGCCGACGAGATCGTGGCGGTGCGGTGTCACCGGTACGGCGTCGGGCCGATCGCCTCGCGGTTCTCGGTCACCTTCGGCTCCAGCGAACAGTACCTGCCCGCGCGCCAGGCGTTCGGGTACGTGCACTGGGACGGCTCCGCCGTGGCCACGGGCTTCAACTCCTCGGGGCCGACCGCGGTGAACACCGTCGTGCCGCTGACGGCCCCGGGAACGTGGCGGGTCACCCTGCCGGGACTCGGCTCGGCGGGCCAGGCTGGGAACATCCAGGTCACCGCGGTCGAGCCGACCGTACCGGCACACTGCAAGCTGGGCGGATGGAGCGCGACGACGGCCGCGCAGAGCATCGTGGTGCGCTGCTACGACGCCGTCGGCACATCACTGAACACCGGATGGAGCCTGACCTACCACCGCGAACGGGCCATCACCTGGACACCTTCGGGGTACCGCTTCGCCTACACCTTCGACAACGCCCCCACGACCCAGGGCCCCTATGTGCCGACGCCGTACCCGGTCAGCTACAACTCGCAGTCCGGGGGCCTGCAGCTCAACAATTTCGGGGTCGCCAGGAAACAGGTGATGTTCGGCGGGGTCAACGGATATGCGGACAACGTCCAGGTGACCGCGTTCGGCTACGGCCCGGAGTTCTGCAATCTGTACTACCCCTGGGAGACGTACTCGACGTATGTGAGCATCCGGTACGTCAGCTGCTACAACGGCACCGTCCCGGTCGACCACCCGGCGATGATCACATACATAGCCCGCTGACCAGGGTCTTCTTTCCCTTTAGGCGCCGGACCGCCGACGGCGGAAACGAGCGTCTGCCTCCCCGTGCGGCGATCGGCGGTGATGAGGATGCCGTCGAACGCCACGTCGCCTGCGAGGTCGGCATCACCCGAACGGCGCCTGAGCCAGAGTGATGCCAAGCTGAGCCAATATGGCTTGTGTGTGGCATCACCGTGTGCCATAGTGATGCCATGGACTTGACCCCGTATGTGGCCTCGCTCGGTCGCGAGTTGCTGACCGCCGCCGAGACCGGTGAAGGCGACGCCAGTGTGCTGATCGAGCGGTTGACCGTTTCGATGGAGTCGGCGATCCGGCTCACCCTGCTTGAGGCGTTGTCGGCGGCCGCCGACGAGATCACCCGAGATCTGGCTCCCGGTTCGGTCCAGGTTCACCTGCGGGGGCGTGACCCGAGCTTCGTCGTGGCGGTTCGGCAGATGGAGCATCTCGCCGCCGACACCCCGGCTCTGAGCGCGCCGTCGGCCGACGACGCCGCGGCGAGCTTCGAGGACGGGCCGGTGACACGGATCAACGTCCGCCTCCCCGAGCAGCTCAAGGCCGCGATCGAGGAGGCGGCCGCCAAGGAGGGCCGTTCGCTCAACGCCTGGCTGGTGCGGGCCGCCTCGACCGCGCTGCGTGCCTCGGAGCGCGACCACGACTCCGACCGACGCGGCAAACGCGGCGCGCAGCGTTCCACCGGCTGGGCTCGCTGACCCAGCCGACCGACGCGTCGCGCGGCGTCCCACGGGCCGGGCTCACCGGCCCACCCGACCGACGCGGCGAACGCGGCGTACGGCGTTTCACCGGCCGGGCTCACCGGCCCACCCCGACATCCAGAGCCACTTTCTCCACACACTTCCGACCAGCGGAAATGTTCTTCTGACTCACTCCGAGGGGACAGCCATGCCAATTTTCGCCACGCCCGAACCGATCTCCGCCACGATCGAGCTCTTCATCGGCGACGTCCAGATCATCGCGAGCGACCGGACCGACACCGTCGTCGAGGTGCGGCCGAGCGACGCGTCCGACGAGTCCGACGTGGACGCCGCGCAGAAGACCCGCGTCGAATACGCCAACGGCACCTTGACGGTGCGAGGGCCGAAGGCCCGCATGCTCGACTTCTCCAAGAAGACCAGATCGGTCGACCTGCTCATCGAGCTCCCCACCGGCTCACACGTGCAGGCGGACCTGTCGATGGGAGACCTGCGCGGCGTCGGCACGCTGGGAGAGTGCCGGTTCAAGGCGTCGGCCGGGCACTTCCACCTCGACCGGACCGGGCCGCTTCGACTGAGCACCTCCGGCGGTGACATCACCGTCGAAGCGGTCACCGGCGACGTCGAGGTCTCCACCGGCACCGGACGCGTGCGCATCGGCGAGATCGACGGCGCCGCCGTCGTCAAGAACTCCAACGGCAACACCGACCTCGGCACCGTCACCGGTGAGCTGCGGGTGCGCTCGGCCAACGGTGACATCTCCGTCGACCGGGCCGACGCGCTGGTGGACGCCAAGACCTCCAACGGAGCCATTCGCGTCGGCCGGGTCGCACGCGACACGGTCACGCTGCACACCTCGACCGGCCACCTCGACATCGGCATCGCCTCCGGCACCGCCGCATGGCTCGACCTGGACACCTCCTACGGGCGGGTGTCCAACTCGCTGGACGACCTCGGCGAGGCACCCGAGGAGTCCGAGCAGACCGTCGAGGTCCGCGCGCACACGTCGTTCGGCGACATCACCGTCCGTCGCTCCTGACCAGACATCAGAAGGGTCTCTCATGAACATGCCGTCCCCCTCCGCGATCACGGCGACCGGGCTGCGCCGCTCGTACGGCGACCACGTCGTGCTCGACGGCGTCGACCTGGACGTCCCGCGCGGCACCGTCTTCTCGCTGCTCGGCGCGAACGGCGCCGGCAAGACCACCACGGTCAAGATCTTGTCCACCCTCATCCGGGCGGACGGAGGCAGCGCGCGCGTCGCGGGCCACGACTTATCCACCGAGCCGGACGCGGTGCGCGCCGCGATCGGCGTCACCGGCCAGTTCTCCGCGGTCGACAACCTGCTCACCGGCGAGGAGAACCTCGCCCTCATGGCCGACCTGCACCACCTCGACCGCAAGACGGGCAGGCGCAGGGTCGCGCGGCTGCTCGATCAGTTCGACCTCGCCGACGCGGCGAAGAAGACGGCGGCGACCTACTCCGGCGGGATGCGGCGACGGCTCGACCTCGCGATGACGCTGGTCGGCTCACCACAGGTGATCTTCCTCGACGAGCCGACCACCGGGCTCGACCCGCGCAGCCGCCGCGCCATGTGGCAGATCGTGCGGGAGCTCGTGGCCGGTGGCGTCACCATCTTCCTCACCACCCAGTATCTGGAGGAGGCCGACGAGCTCGCCGACCGGATCGCGGTCCTCGACCACGGCAAGATCGTCGCCGAGGGCACCGCGGACGAGCTCAAGCGGCGCGTCCCCGGCGGCCACGTCCTGCTGCGGTTCGCCGACGAACGCGACCTCGAATCCGCCGCACGCGCCGTGGGCGAGGTGTCCCGCGACAGCGACACGCTCGTCCTGCGCGTACCGCACGACGGCAGCCTCACATCGCTGAAGGCCCTGCTCGACCGGCTCGACCGCGACGCGGTCGAGGTCGGCTCGCTGAGCGTGCACACCCCCGACCTCGACGACGTCTTCCTCGCTCTCACCGGCAACAAGGAGAAGGTGGCCTCCCGATGAGCACCATGTCGCACGCCCTGACCGACTCGGCGACGATGCTCCGCCGCAACCTCAGACGCATGGTGCGCTACCCGTCCATGACACTGCAGCTCATCGGCATGCCGATCGTCTTCCTGCTGCTGTTCGTCTACGTCTTCGGCGGCACGCTCGGCGCCGGGATCGGCGGAGTCACCGGCGGACGCGCCGAATACGTCAACTACGTCACCCCCGCGATCATCCTGATGACGATCACCGCCGCGATCCAGGGCACCACGATCTCGATCGCGATGGACATGACCGAGGGCATCGTCGACCGGTTCCGCACCATGGCGATCGCCCGCGTGTCCGTCCTGACCGGACACGTCATCGGCAGCCTCATCCAGACGATGCTCAGCATCGCGGCGGTGCTCGGCGTCGCGCTGCTCATCGGCTTCCGGCCGTCGGCGGGCCCCGGCGACTGGCTCGCCCTCGCCGGGGTCCTGGTGATGATGGCCTTCGCCTTCATCTGGCTGGCGGTCGCGCTCGGCCTGGCCAGCAAGACCGTCGAGTCCTCCAGCAACGTCGGCCTGCCGCTGGTGCTGCTCCCGTTCCTGGGCAGCGGGTTCGTCCCGACCGACTCGATGCCGACCGTGCTGCGCTGGTTCGCCGAGTACCAGCCGTTCACACCGCTCATCGAGACCCTGCGCGGCCTGCTGATGGGCACCCCGATCGGAAACAGCGCCGCCATCGCGGTCGGCTGGTGCCTCGTCATCGGCCTCGGCGGCTACCTCTGGTCGAAGAGGCTCTTCAACCGCGAGTCCACCCGCTGAACCGCGTCCGGTCGAAGAGCCGCTGAGCCCCGCCTGGTCGAAGAAGCCGTTCGACCGCGAGTCCACCCGCCAAGCCGCACCTCGACTCGCGGACACCCGGTTCGGCTCATGCGCCTCCCGAAGTCGACAGCGACTTCGAGCCGCGAAGAACACGCGGCGCCATCGCGAGTAACCCCCACGCCGAGAAGAGGAACGACCATGGAACACATCGTCACCACGCTGCCGAACACACGCACGCCCGGCTGCCCCTTCGACCCGCCCAAGGAACTGCTCGACGCCCGCGAGCACGGCCCGATCAGCCGCTACACCTTCCCCGACGGACACGCCGGCTGGCTGGTCACCGGCTACGACCTGGTCAGAGCGGTCCTGGCCGACCCTCGCTTCAGCTCACGCAGAGAGCTCATGCGCCACCACCCGCTGGTCGACTTCGGCGACATCGAGGTCCCTCCGGCACCGCCCGGCGAGTTCCTGCTGATGGACGAGCCACAGCACGGCCGCTATCGCAAACCGCTGGTGGGAAAGTTCACCGTCCGGCGGATGCGGCAGCTCACCGAGCGCGTCGAGCAGGTCACCGCCGAGCACCTGGACGCGATGGAGGCGGCCGGGCCGACGGCCGACCTGGTGACCGCGTTCGCCAAGCCCATCCCCTCCGTCATCATCTGCGAACTGCTGGGCGTGCCGTACGAGGACCGCGGCCGCTTCCAGGAGAACATCGACAAGTTCCTCGGCGGGGAGGTCGCCGACGAGGAACTCATCGCGGCCTACACCGCGACCCAGGAGTATCTCGCCGAGCTGGTGGCCGCCAAGCGCGCCAACCCCACCGACGACGTGCTCAGCGACCTGCTCGACAGCGACCTGACCGACGAGGAGCTCAAGGGCATGGCCCTGATCCTGCTCTCGGCCGGGTTCGACACCACCGCCAACATGCTCGCGCTGGGCACCTTCGCGCTGCTGCAGAACCCGCAGCAGCTCGCCGCCCTGCGCGCCGACCCCGCGCTCGTCGACCGGGCCGTGGAGGAGCTGCTGAGATATCTGAGCGTCGCCAAGCAGTTCTTCAGGGTCGCGCTGGAGGACGTCGAGCTGGACGGCCACACCATCAAGGCCGGCTCGATGATGATCCTGTCGTACAACACCGCCAACCGTGACCCCGAGCGCTTCGCCGACCCTCACCGGCTCGACCTGCGCAGGCAGGACGGCGGGCATCTGGCCTTCGGCCACGGCATCCACCAGTGCCTGGGCCAGCAACTCGCCCGCGTCGAGCTGCGGGTCGCCTTCCCCGCCCTGCTCGCCCGCTTCCCCACCCTGCGCCTGGCCGTACCGGCCGAGGAGATCGCCCTACGCCCGGAGACCGCCGACATCTACGGGGTGAAGAGCCTCCCGGTCACCTGGGACACGTGACCGGTCCGCTCACGCAGAGCGTCACCGCCCCCACTTCTCCGGCTCTCGTCGGCCATCCTCGACGAGGAGCTCCAGCACCCGCTGCCGACCAGGGCTCATGTCGGCCAGGCGAGATCGGGGGACAACATCGGATCATCGCCGTGTTCCAAAGGCGGCCGACGCGGCCCTGCGCAACTGGCCGTCCCTCTGACAGCGGTACCGGGCCGAAGGGGACGCGAAGAGGGCGAGACGAATCAGTGATTACGAGGCTTCACCAGAAGGGGCGGTAGTGGCGAGATGGTCGTGCAGGGCCGCATGGCGAAACTGATAGACCGGACCGACCGCACGCAGCAGTCCCAGGCGGTGAGCGTCATCGAGAAAATCCATAATCCGCCAGGGAAGCCGGCGTTGGAGGGCTAACCGGGTCACCGCGATGGTGCAGACCAGCCACGCATGATGCTTGCCCATCACGGTCCCGGCCCCGAGCCCGAGCGTGAGCCCCAACGCGAGCCAGATCATGAGCAGGGTCGTGAGCTGTTCCCAGACCCAGTCCCAGAGCTCGGTCGAGATCCCGGTCCTGATCTCGGTCGCGATATCGAGCCCGACCAAGGGCCCGAATACGAGCCCGCACGCGAGCACGGCCACGACCAATCGCAGAAGGGTAAGCGCTCTGTCGGCTCGCCAACTGGAGCGGGGCGTGCTGGTCGATGCGAGTGTGGGTTGTTCCGCCCATGTGATCAGCCCGGATGCCAGCGTGATCCCTAGCCAGACTAGAAACCCGAACCCGAATATGAATTCAAAATTGAGATCGAAAAAATTGACTCGGCCGGGACGTAAAAAGACCCCGGAATCGAGATCGACATTGAGCGTCGACGGTACGAACGAGAGCGTCAGCCCGGACATGATCCCAATCGTGAGCCTGATCGTGAGCCCGAACGTGAGGGCGTCTTTCATGGAGCGGAAGAGAAGAGAGGTTCGTCCGCGCAGGTGCGGGTCTGCGTAGCCGGGCCTTTCGTTGACCCAGGGCTTGGCGCGCACAAGCCCGCTCGTGAGCCCGAACGTGATTCCGAGCGCGATCCCGAGCACGAGACCGAACACGCTCCTGGCCGCGATCCGGGACGCGGTCTCGTACGAGATCCCGAACATGGTCCCGATGATCCCGAACACGATCCCGAACCCGATTCCGAGTGCGAGGCCGAGCGCGATCCCGACTGTTGAACGGATGTGGGGTGTGGTGCGGGCGATGTGCCACCAGGTGATGTCGCGGGTGGCCGGAGGGAAGACGTGGGCCAGGTAGGTCAGGAAGCGTCGGGTGGTGTCGGGGTCGAGCAGGTGGCGGGGACGGAAGTGGTCGGCGGGGTCGGTGCTGGGCGGGCGGGCGGCGATGACAGCGGGGATGACGTGGTCCAGCAGGTGAGTGCGTAGCGCGCTGGCGTCGGCTCCGAGCGGGCCGGTCAGGGGGGCGGGGTCGGTGCCGGGGGTGACGTAGACGGTGCGGATCAGCCACAGGCCCAGCGGGGTGGCGGCGAGCTGGGTCAGGCCGGGGACGGTGCGGGAGCGCAGTGCGGTCAGGGTCTGTCTCCAGCCCTGGGCCGGGGAGGCGGGGAGGCAGGAGGCCAGGTAGTCGGCGGCGGTGTGTGAGGGGAGGGATTGAGGGACGATGATCGCCGCTGCGGTGAGCGGGCGGCCGACCTCGTGGATGGCGGTGGTGAACTCGGCGCGGCGGCTGGTGAGGATTAACTGGTCGCGAGTGGTCAGCGAGGCGTTGAGCGCGGCGATCACCTGGGCGCGGGCGGGTGCGGGGATTTCGTCCAGGCCGTCCAGGACGGGCAGGATGTGACCGCCGGAGACGAGCGCGGCGGCGGCGCCGGCACCGAGCTCGGGAGCGACCAGTGCCGGGTAGTCCTGGACCAGCCGGACGGTGAGCCAGTCCTGCAGCCGGGGATGGGCGCCGGGGTCCCAGCCGGAGACCGGCAGCAGCACCGGCACCGGCACGATCTCTCTCTCGTCGGCGCAGGCCTGATCGGTCGCGCGGGTGGACAGCAGTTGCAGCAGCAGCTGGATCGCCAGGGTGGTCTTGCCCATGCCCGCGCCGCCGGTGATGACCAGCCGCCGCCGGGTCAGGGCACGAAAGTCACTCGCGAGGGCGGCGATGTCGTCGCTGCGGCCGGCGAAGGTGAACTCGGTCGCGGTGCTGATCAGCCGAGGGATGCTCATCACCGTCTCGTTGGCGGTGAGCTGCCAGCGGATCGGAATGGGTGCGGGGTCATCAAGCAGCCGGTTACGGGCCTCGTCCTGCCATTGCCTGCGCACCAGGTCGGCCAGCACATCGGCGGCTTTCGTCACATCGGCGGGTCTGTTGGCGCTGGTGTTGCGGCGCTTGGCCCATGCCACGACGGCGGCCGTGGCCACCGATGCGGCGATCGCGACCGCGGCCAGATCAGCCGGATTGACCGGGTCGTCCGGTTTCAGCGCTCGCCATACCGAGACCACTGTGGTGACCAGCGCGACGATGGCCAGCAGAGCGGCTGAATTCCACCAGCGAATGGGGCGTCGGCTCACATCGATATATTCGCCGCCGTCCAGTACCGGCGGCATGAATCATGGCCCATCTCAGTGCTGAATCGTGATTACCGACAGCCGACCGCGATCATTACTGGCACCCTCTCAGCGGCGACGATGCAGCGGCGTGACGTTGCAACACACCGGAGAAGCCGGACGCCGCACTCCACGGCGTCAACCGGACGCATGCCGACGAGGAGAAGCGCCACCGCCCCACCGCACCCGTCGATCCCGGCCCGTGCTGGGGGGAGTGCCCCTGAGGAGCGGTGAACAACAAGGTGAGGCAGGGGGGCGGCTGCCCGGACAGTGCGGTTATCCCGTCTCCACCAGGCCAAGGTGAACCTGGCCGGTTTCATCGAGCCGCCAGCCGGGGTTGTAGCAGATCTCCCAGATCACTCCGTTGGGGTCGGCGACATGGCCGTGGTAGCCGCCGAAGTTCGCGGTCTGGGGAGACTTCACGAGCGTGCCACCCACCTCGACGGCCCGCCGCACGGTGGCGTCGACGTCGGCGGGGGTCGGCACGTTGACCGACAGGGTGAAGCCCCCCAGCTTGCCGTCGACCGCCGTGCCCTGCATGTCCTCGACGAACTTCTCCGCGTCGAACAGTCCCAAGACCATCCCGGGGGCCACCTGAAAGAAGATGATCTCCTCCGGTACGTCCAGCAGCGGCGTCCAGCCCAGACCTTCGCGGTAGAACGCGCGGGCGGCATCGAGATCGCGTGTCGACAAAGTAATGAAATGTACTTTTTGTTCCATATGATCAGCATGCCCGAGCGGTAGGAATGTCGTCTTGAACGAATCGGACACGGCGGCAGGCCTACCCGAGCAGGGGCGCCGTCGACGAGCGTGCCACCGACCGACCGGGGCGATCACCCAGGTCGGTCGATGGTTTTCCTGGAGAGAGGGTGGGCGACTCGAGTCGTCACGGCCTCCAGGACGCACCGCGGACCTGTCAGCCGGGCTCAGCCGGTGTCAGCCGGTGGGGTGCAGGTCGGCGGTGTCCGAGTCGGTGACGGACTGGGACGCGGCGGCGTCCCGGGCACGCGGACCGGGGAGCCTGAGGGCGGCGAGGACGGCCGTCAGCATGACGGCGCCCAGGACGTAGACGGCGACGCGCATCCCCTCGGCGGAGGCGACGCGCAACGCCTGCCCGGACAGCCCTTCGATGCCGTGGTTGGCGACCGCCACCAGGACCGCCAGACCCGCGGCGGTTCCCACCTGCAGCGCGGTGGAGGCCACCCCGGAGGCGAGCCCCTGCTCGTCCGCCGAGACGCCGGTGCCCGCGCCGATCCACATTGCCTCGTAGGTGATGCCCATGCCCAGACCGATGACGACGATCCCGGCCAGGACGGTGAGGAAGGATCCGTCCGTGTGCATGCCGGGGGCGAGGAACGCGGCGCCCACGGCGTTGACGACGATGCCGGTGATCAGCGTGCTCCGGGTGCCGAAACGATGGACGAGCCGCTCACTGAGGAAGTTTCCCGCCGTGATCGAGAGGGTCGGCCCGAGGAACGCGAGCCCGGTCTCCAGCGCGCTGAAGCCAAGGACATCCTGGAAATACAGGGTGAGGAAGTACGGCACGGCCTGCATCGTCAGCCCGAAGACGAGGATGACCACGACCGCCCCGCTGAACGCGCGGTTGCGAAACAGCCGCAGCGGCATCAGCGGCGTCCGCCCCCGAGCCTGGACACGCAGGAACGCGGCGAGCAGGACCACCGCGAGAACGGCCGAGGCGACCACCTCGGCCCGCGTCCAGCCGACCTCCGAGCCGTGCGCGACCGCGAAGATCAGCAGCGTGATGCCCGCCGTACCGGTGAGCGTTCCGAGCACGTCGACGCTCCCCGAGGTGACGCGGCCGTCGGGAGGCAGCAGGGCGAAGGCGGCGACGGCCCCCGCGGCGGCGAGCGGGACGTTGACGTAGAACACGGCCTGCCAGCCCAGGGCCTGGGTTAGCACCCCGCCCGCGAGCGCGCCCGCCGTGAGCCCACCGGCGCCCGCCATCGCCCAGACCGTCAGTGCGCGGTTGCGCTCCCTGCCCTCGGCGAAGGTGGTGTTGACCAGGGCGAGCACCGCCGGGAAGAGCACCGCACCGGCGAGACCCTGCAAAGCGCGTGCGGTGAGCAGCACCGCCGGCGCCGTGGCCAGGCCGCCCAGCACGGAGGCCACCCCGTACAGCGCCATGCCGAGCACGAACATCCGCCGGCGTCCCACCAGGTCGGACAGCCGACCGCCGAGCAGCAGGAAGCCTCCGTACAGGACGACATACGCGGTGACCACCCACTGCAGGGTGTGCGGGGTGAAGCCGACATCGGCGGCGATGTCGGGGAGAGCGACGTAGATGATGGTGAAGTCGAGACTGATGATCAGGTGCCCGAGCGCGAGCAGCGCGAGGCTCCATCCCGGCCGTCGACTGCGCGCCGGGGACTGGGTTGTGGACATGGGTGTGCCTTTCGTCCGTATGTGGTCCGGTGGCCTGTCATGGCTGCACCGCGACCGGCGGACATTTGTTGGCACACCCCCTGAGGGCACTGGGATGGGCGGCCCCCGCGCTCGGCCCGTCCGGTCCGATCATCGCCCCTCCCCTCCCTCGCGTGTGCCGCGCTGTCTTCGGGACGACTATGCCGCTCGCCGTGGCCGACGGCATCGGACGTCCGGTCCGGCATGGCCTGGGACCTTGGACCTAAGACCATCCGAGGTGGAGCTGGTGGCCGTCCCGCACGTACGTACACGCAGTGGGTGGACGAGCACGCGGACCGTTTCCGGGCTTGATCTCCATCGGCTGAACCCGCCCAGGACCGATCTCACCGGTCCTGTGACGTGGGTTTTCACGTTCCCACAACCGGGCGTCGGAGATCAGCTCACCGAACGCCGAAGCCTTCGCCGGCTCTGGACACGGCCGGTCGTTCTGTCACGCACGTGACGAGGTCCTGGCTGCACGCCGTGAGCGCCATCACCCGCTGGACGCGTTGACTCGCTGTTTCCCGGATCAGGCCGGACAGTATCGACACGAGTGATCGCCGCCTCGTCGGCGGCTGAGCATGAGCGGGGTCACGTCCGCGTGACGGACGCGAGGAGCGCCAGTTTGTCGGCACTGTCGGTGCCGGGGTCCGGGTGGAGGACGACGAGCGTCTGGCCTGTCGCGCCGCTGACACCCAGTCTCTCCCGGTTCAGCCACAGGCCACCGACCTGGGGGTGGTCGATGTGCTTGGGGGTGCCCTCGCACGTGTTCACATCGTGGCGGGCCCAGAGCCTGCTGAAGCGAGGACTGGCGAGGGAGAGCTCGCCGACGAGCTCGATGAATCGGGGGTCGTCGATGTCGGTGCCGACGGACCCGCGAAAGCCGGCGACCATGCCCTGCGCGGTGTCCTCCCAGTCCGGGTAGAGGGCCTGTTCGGCGGGGTCGAGGAACACGTCCCGCAGGCGGTTGCCCCCCGCCACGAGTCGCGGCGACAGAGTGGTCGCCAGTGCGTTGGCGGCGAGGACGTCGAAATAGCGGCCCTCCACGTACGCGGGAAGCGGAAGCGTGACGACGAGCTTGGCGACGCCCGGAGGGACGGTCTCCTTCCGGGGCCGCCGCCTTCGCCGGGGTTTTCCCGCCCCGAGACGGAGCAGGTAGGACGTCGCGTTGTCGTCGAGCAGCAGCACGCGGGCGAGGGACTCAAGGACCTGCGAGGAGGGATTGCGGTCGCGGCCCTGCTCCAGGCGCAGGTAGTAGTCGGCGCTGATACCGGCGAGCATCGCGACCTCCTCCCGGCGCAGGCCCGGCACACGCCGTACCCCCTGGGAGGGGATGCCGGCCTGTTCGGGAGTGACGAGCTCTCGGCGAGCGCGTACGTAATCGCCGAGGAGATTGAGGTCGTCGCCCATGCCGCCACTGTAATCCGCGCGCCGTCGTGCGTTCCTGGCCCTGTCACCCCCAGGATCGCGGGGACTCTGGCTCCGTCAGCGGGTGAGCGGAAACCTCGCTTCCAAGACGACGAACACCGGCGAAATCAGCCGACGGCCCCTTTCCGGAGCGAGGAGCAACACCATGTCAACGTATTTGCTGGTACACGGGGCCTGGCACAGCGGGCAATGCTGGGAACGGGTGGTCCCGTTGCTGGCATCGGCCGGGCATCGGGTGGTCGCGCCGTCACTGACCGGCCACGGCGACAAGGCGCATCTGCTCGGCCCCGAGGTAGGGCTGGACACGCACGTCGACGACATCGTCAGACTGATCACCGAGGAGGACCTCACCGACGTGATCCTGGTGGGCCACAGCTACGCCGGGCTGGTCATCTCCTCCGCCGCCAACCGAATCCCGGACCGGATCGCCCACCTGGTCTATCTCGACGCGATGGTCCCGGAGAACGGCGAGAGCGCGGTGGACGTGCAGCCCGTGACCCAGGCCCTCATCGACCGCGCCGCGGAGTCCGAGGCCGGCTGGCGGATCCCGCCGATGCCCGAGTGGCCACCACCCCTGGGCCTGTTCGGGGTCACCGACCCCGCGGACGTGGCGTGGCTGCGGACGATGTTGTCGGATCAGTCGGTGCTCTGTCTCCTGCAACCGGTCCGGCTGGACGACCCGGCCGTGCGCATGATTCCGCGGACGCACATCCACTGCGTCGCCGGCGTGCCGAAGGGCATAGAGCGGCGGGCCATCCCTGCGATACAGGCCAACGGCAGCCCGGCGCAGGTGTGGGAACTGGAGACGGGCCACGACTGCATGATCACCATGCCGGTCGAACTCACCGAACTGCTGCTCAAGCTCGGCTGACTGCGCGATGTCAGTCCTGGCGTGATGTTTCGAGGGCGACGAGTTCGACCTCGAATCCGTCGGCGTCCTCCAGATAGGCGGCATAGTGCTGCTCGCCGCCGGCATGGGGATGGCGGTCCGGGAACAGCAGCGTCCAGCCGTGCCGCGGTGCCCGCTCGGCCAGGACGTCGACCATGGCCCGGCTCTCGACGTGGAAGGCGAGATGGTTCAGGCCGGGACGGCACCGGTCGTGTTCGTCCGCGCTGAGAGCGGGCGACCGCTCAAGGACCAGATAGGTGGAGCCGAGCCGCCAGCTGCGCCCGTCGGCCCAATCCTGGAAGAGGGTGTAACCCAGCTCGCCCAGCAGCCACCCCCAACCGGCGACGGCCCGGGGCAGGTCGGGCACCCAGAGCTCGACATGGTGCAGCATGCCGGTGGTCGCCTCGCTCATATCGCCATCCCTTCGGTGCGCCTGATCAGGATGGCGTACTCGCACGGGCCGCCGGCCCGACCTGCTTCACCGCGATGATTCCGGCGAGGCCAGAGGCGCGAGGTCAGGGGCGTTCGTGGCCAGCCAGGCCGCGAGCCATCGGGAGTCCTCGGCGCTTCCCTCCGCCTGGGTGTCGATCAACCTGCGCAGGATCATGAGCGGCAGCAGGGCATCAAGTGCCTCCTGCTCGACCGCGTCGGTGCCGTACCCTTCCAGCAGCCATCGCGGATGAGCGCCACGTGGCAGGTCGACGGCGAGGCACCAGGCGAGATCGAGCATGGGAGGCCCGATCTCGACCGCACCCGGGTCGAGGACGGCGAGCAGATCGTCGCCCTCGAAGAGGACGTTGTGCCCCACGGCGGCGTCTCCGTGGATGGCCGTCATTGACTGTCCCGCGCACGCCTGGTCGAACAGGTCTGAGATGGCTGGGTAATCGCGGGTTGCGAGGTGGCGTGCGGAGCCGAGCATCACCCCGAGAGCGCCGGGTTCGTCCAGGCGCAGGCCGCCCTGGTCCGTGGCGCCGTGCCAGCGGCGAAGTTGCTCGCCCAGGCCGCGCTGTTGGGCGGGAGTCGGATGTTCGCCGGGTGAGCCGCCGATCCTTTCCAGCACGAGCCACCATCGTGGTCCGGACGCGGTCCGCACGGTGCCCGCGTCCAGCAGGGCCGGAACCCTGATCCCCGCGGTCTTACGCATCGACTCCATCCGCAGGGCGGTGCCAAGGCGTTCGTGCAGGCGGTGCTGGACCTTGACGGCCGTTCGACGACCGTAGACCACCGTGGCCCCCGGCTCGTACGGCTCGGCCACACCGTCGAACGCCGCACTCTTGAGCGCCACGTCACGTGCCTTGGCGATCTCGGCGTCCGGAACGTGGCCAGTTGGGATGAGTCCTCGTTTGTCACCGACATCGAGCGGGCCGCAGACCTTCATGACCCGCCTCCCGCTCGCAGCCGATGGAGCGGTTGTACCCACCGCTCCCGTGTCGTCTCAGGAAGATCCAACCATCTCGTACGGGTGAAGTCGTGCAGCTCCGGCTGCCCGGTCCAGAGTGCGGTGACCGCCGACCACACGGGCAGGAAAGCCTCCTCGGTTCCGGCCGCCTCCGCGAGGCGGACGGTGATGGCCAGGGCCTGCTCATTCTCGCCCCGTGCGATGAGCTGCAGGACCTCGACCACGTCGATGGGCAGCAACTCGGCGGAGGCGCCGACGGCCTCGAAGGTCCGGTGAGCCTCGCCGAGCAGGCGGGTGGCGACGGCCCACTCTCCTCGCATGGCGTGGGCCATCGACTCCGCCATGTCGCACTGGGCCAGCCCCACGACCTCCCCGACCGACTGGTTGAGCTCACGCGCCTCCGGAACCGTCCGGAGGGTCAGCTCCGGATCGAACCACATGGAGGCGAGAGCCTGGTGGCGTGCGGCCCGCGCCGCCCAGAGCGGCGCGTCCGCCTGCCGTGCCTCGGCCAGGACCTGTGCGAACAGCTCCGCCGCTTCCTGGAACCTGGCGTTGTGCAGGTACACATGACCCATCAGGTCACCGGTGCCGATCCGTTCCAGCCTTGTCCCGGCCGACCTTCTCTCGATCTGCCGTACGACCTCCGGGTAACGACTGCGCCGAAAGGCGTTGCCCGCAAGGTCAAACCGGGCGGCGACACCGAGCGGCGACAGCTGGTCGACGACCATGCCGAGATGGCGGTCGGAGCCGGTCAGGTCACCGGTGAACTGGGCCAGGCTGCCGAGTTCGAAGTGGAAGTAGTCGGCGTACGGACTCGCGCCAGCGTTCTCGACTGCCGCTTTCATGGCCGTGTGGCGCTCCGTCGCCTCCTGGTCCGCCTGGGCCGTCAACCTGGCCACCTCTGCGAGCGCGGCCAGCTGCGGAAACGCGCTGAACCTGGGCAGTGACGTCAGCACCTGCCAGTGCCCCAGATAGCGCATGGTGTAGGCCATCTGCCCCAGCCCCGGTGGCAGGACCTCATGCTCGGCGGCGCCGTACAGGGCGAGAAGAAAGGCCGCGACGGTACGGCGGCTGTGATCGGCCGGGGTCAGCTCGTCCGGCGGGTCGTCACCCCAGATCGACAGCGTGAAGTCCGTCAGATACGCCAACGCCTGCGAGGCCCGGTCTCGCCGCTCTCGGGCGGTCCATCCATCCGGAGTGTGCGCGTCGCAGCCGGTGATCCCGCGACGCAGGTTCTCGTGCAGGCGGCAGGGCGGCCACACGGTCGGATCGTGCCGTACGAACCGCCGGGCGATGAAATCCTCGATCCGCCTGCCGCGCGCCTCGGGCAGGATCGCGGCCAGCAGTCGGTCGTCGAACGCCTCCAGCAGCGCCGCGGCCCGGAGTAGGTCCCGATCCTCGGGCGACAGGTCACGCATCATCCGCAGGACCAACTCGGGAAAGGGCTCGCCGAACACCTTCGGGTCCGGGGTATCTCCTCGGGCCAGGTGCTGTTCGAACAGGCCCGTCGACAGCTCCAGATAGAGCGGCGACCCTCCGGAACCGGCCACGATCCGCTCGCGTACTTCGGCACCCATGGCCGGCTCGTCGTCGACGAGCAACCGCTCCCGGAGGAACAGGTCGGCGTCCGAGGACTCGAAGCCGTCGACCGGGAACTGGTCGGTGAGGTCGGCCAGCCCCGGCCATCGTCGCGCCCCGCCGTAGGTCAGCCCGACGCCGCGTACCGGGTCATCCCAGCGCAGCGGGCGTCTGCTCCCGACCGTGAAGAACACGTTGGGCAACAGGTAGGCCATCCGGACGACCAGATCTTCCAACCCGCCCCGCTCGGGCGGCAGGACCTGGACGTTCTCGAACGTGTCGAGTACGCAGAGAGCCAGGACCGGGCTCTTCTGACGGATCCGCTCCAGGTCCGCGCTCAATAGGATCGGCAGGTAGCCGAGCATCCGGTCCGGGTTCTCCTCCTGAAGGATCGGGCCGAACGCCGGGAGATCACGCCTGAGCCGCCGCAGGGTGATCGACTGCCGCGCGGATGTGCCGACCAGATCGAGCACCCGGTAGGCGGTCGTGACGACACCGAGCCCCGCGAACAGGCCGTCGACGCTTGACGCGACCTGCTCGGAAAGGCGCAGTGAATCGGAGACGGCACCGACCGAGGAGGACTTTCCCAGAAAGCGGACCAGGGACTCACCGGGATGCTTGCGCTCCCAGTACGCCGAGAGCGCGATGTCGAAGGCGGGCCACGACCTGCCCAGACGTCCCAGCGCGGCACGCACTCGGAGCAGCACCGTCTCGAAGCTCTGGCTCGACAGGTCCGCGAAGTCGATGACGGCGACCGAGCGGTCATCCGGCAGCCCGTCGAACTCGCCGCTCTGGGCGAGATCGGCGAGGTGACGGATCAGCGTGGACTTCCCGATGCCGCCCTCCCCGCTCAGCCCCATCACGTTCCGGGCGGGCCGCTGGAAATCCATCAGCCTCTCGACGGGCCATTCCTCGGCCAGATGGGCGGCGATCCGCTGCTGAAACGCCCGGATGTACTCCTCCCGGTCGGTGAACACCCGATTCGCGGTGAACGGTACCTCGGGTCCGAATGCAAAGAACTGGTCAAGGTCCACCCGGGCAGTGGATCACCCAGCAGTCAGGAAAGTAAAGCTGACCTGGGGTTTCGGCAGTCCCCAAAACCGGGCCAGGAGTCGTCGGATCGTTTCCGCTGAGGCGCGGCGGAGCAGTGCTGCTTCCTTCTTGACCATCTGTCCATGGTCGTTGCGCCATGCCGTCCCACGAGCCACTACTTGTCTACGTCACATGCTTTCGATGACGGACTGCATTTCGGTGGGGAGTCTTCCAAGAGCGGCACGTCGCGTTGAGGGGACGAACAGGATTATTGAGGACACAATCGTGGTCAGACGGCACACGCTCACCTAGGGCGTGTTTTAGAAGTCGGTGATGTGCCTGGTTGGCCGTCCGGGGAAGTGGCGGGCGGCCAACCAGACGGTGAGGTCGCGGGCGATGTCGT
>NZ_JBEZEL010000021.1:0-193087 GCF_040648855.1 Streptosporangium sp. NPDC049078 | reverse complement strand
CGACCGGCTCCTCCACCGCGTCGGCGGAGGAGCCGGTCGCCGGTGCCCGGCGGGCCGTCGTGAGGCCGCCGGCGAACCGCGACGTAGCGCCGAAACCGAGGATTGATCGGGATTTCGGTCCTGTCGCGAAAGCCGCCCGTCCGGGCCGGCCACGGTGGATAATCACTGATCAGCTCCACTCTGTGAGACTGATCCCCGGTTAATGAGCGGAATGCCGTTATCTATCGCTAAGCTGCGGTTCGTCTGTTATGGGTGGGGGCCCAGACAACTGAGGAGACCGTTATGTACGGCACGCCATCGGCCTGGCGAGTCCCCGGATACACCGAGATCCGCGAGTTGGGCGCCGGTGCGGCCGGGCGTGTGGTGATGGCTCGGCACGACGCCGACGACATCATGGTCGCGATCAAGTATCTGTCCGACGAGCTCAGGAGCGACGTCGGGTTCGTGGCGCGCTTCCGGCACGAGGCGAGGCTGCTCAACGCCCTGAGCAGCCCGCACTCCGTCCGGCTGTACGACTACGTGGAAACCGGCGACGGCGCGGCCATCGTCATGGAGCTGATCAACGGCGTCCCCCTGCGCGCGCTGCTGCGCTCCGAGGGGCCGACCGGTCCCGAGGCGGCGCTGCTCGTGCTCAAGGGCTCGCTCCTGGGGCTCGCCTCCGCGCACTCGGCGGGCGTGGTACATCGCGACTTCAAGCCGGAGAACGTGATGGTGGAGGCCGACGGGAGGAGCAAGCTCGTCGACTTCGGCATCGCGGTCCGTTCCGGCGACGGCGACCTCCCGGCGGGCACGCCGCCCTACATGGCCCCCGAGCAGTGGGTGGGCGGGCCCGCGGGACCCGCCACCGACGTCTACGCCGCCACCGTCGTGTTCTTCGAATGCCTGACCGGCACCCGGCCCTTCCGCGCCACGAACGTCGCCGCGCTGGCCCGCCAGCACCAGATCATGCCGCCGCCGGTCGAGGAGGTGCCCTCCGCCCTGCAGGGACTGGTCGAACGCGGCTTGGCCAAGCACCCCGCCGACCGGCCGCCGACCGCGAGCGCGTTCCTCACCGAACTCGAAGCGGTGGCCGCCGACGCCTACGGCCCCGACTGGCAGGACCGCGGCCGGCGTCGCCTGGCCGCGGTCGCCGGACTGCTCGCCGGGATGTTCCCGATGGAGGCGCCCGTTCCCGGGGCCGACACCTCGCTGGCCATGACCGAGCTCGACGGCGGCGACCTCGACGGGACGAGAACCTCTTCGGTCGGCAGGCTGGGCATCAAGATCCTCGTCGGTGTCGGCTGCATCGCGGTGATCGGCGGGCTGACCGCGGTGCTGGTCGGCTCCGGCGACCCCACGGAGATCCAGTCGCAGGGTGCCGTCACCTCGCACAGCCCCTCCCCCTCCGACCCGCTGGAGACGCTCGCCCCCGAGGACGACCCCGACGAGCTCGACGAGCCTGTGGAGGATTCTCCGTCCGCGGGCACCCCCACCCCGACGCCGACGCCGACGCCGAGCACCACGACCACCTCCGGTCCTCCGCCCGTGGCACCCACCGCGACGTCGGCGGCCGCGACGCCCACAGCGTCGGCGAGGCCCACCACGAGGCCCACCACCCGGCCGACGAGGACCCCGACGCGGCGGCCGTCCACGGAGCCCACCCCGGAGGAGAGCACCACCCTGGACGGCGGCCCCCGCGACCCGGACCGGCCCACCACCGCGCCGCCGTCGGCCACCCCGACCCGGCCGACGACCGCCCCCACCCAGCCCACGGCCCAGCCGACCCGGACATCCCCTACGCGAACGCCGTCGGGACCGCCCCCGGAGCCCACTCCCACCCGCACGGACCCCTCCTCACCGGGCACCGAGCCGCCTCCCACCCTCTCCAGCTCGCCTTTGCCGCCGGTCGAGACGGCCCCCGCGGCGTTCCTCGCACTGGGCCTGGTGACGAGCGGTGTCGTACCGTTCACACTGGCCGTCAAGCGCGGCATGGCAGGACGGCACCGGAGACGCCGGTAGACCGGTAGACAGGGGAACGATCGCGATCATGAATATCACCCCATGAGCACCGATCGCGGAGACATCGCCGGGTTCCGGCTGACCGGCCGTACCCGGGCGGACGACCTGGGAGTCTGGTCGTCGGCCGTCGCGCCCGACGGACGACCGGCCGGCGCGCTCAGATTCGACCCGCGGCTGGTCGCCGATCCCGCGGCGCGCGAGCGGCTGGTCGCGGCCGTGCTCGCCGATCGCGGGCTCGCGCGAGGCGGCGTGACCGGGCTGGTCCCGGTCGCCGACCTCATCACGGCGAGGGACGAGGTCTGGCTGATCACCTCGAAACCGGTCGATCCGACGGTGGGCGACCTGCTCTCTGCCGGGCCGGCCTTCTCGCCCGGATCGTCCCGGCCCGACGCGGGCAGCGCGGCCACCGTCCTGGTGGAGACCGCGCAGACGCTGCTGGCCGTGCACGCCGCCGGGCTCGCCCACGGACAGGTTCACCCGGGCACCGTGGTGATCGCCTCGGACGGGTCGGCGCTGCTCACCGGGCGAGGGCTGGCCGACGCCCTTCTCGGCCGCCCCTCCGCACCGGAACGTGACGTGGCGGCCTGGGCGTCGCTCGCCCGAGGGCTCGCCGCGACCTGGGCCTCGGCCGATCGCGGTGCCGCGGCCCTGCTGGAGAGGGCGGCGGCCACGGCCTCCACCAGGGGGCTCGCCCCCGCGCGGGACGCGCTGCTCGCCGGGCGCGACGTGCTGCCGTCCGGGTTCACCACCCGTGACAGGCTCGTGGAGACCCTGCACCTGTGGCCGGCGCACGAGGCACCCGCTCCGGGCGGTCCCGCGGCCCCCGTACGGCCGGCCCCGGACGAGGGGGAGATCGCGACCCTGCTGCACGTCCCGAGGGCCGATGAGCCGCGCGCCCGGGAGACCGGCGAGTGGGCCCCCGGGGGCGACCGGCGGGGGGCCGAGGAGGTGGTCATGAGGTTCGGTCCCGGGGTGCCCTCCGAGACCACGGCAGCCCAGCTCTGGCGGGCCGGAAGGGACCAGCAGCAGACCGAACCGCCCTCCGGCAGGCTCGACGCGGGTGCGGCCCCCCGTGCGCGTCGAAGACGCGGCCGTACGATCCTCGCCTCGGTGATCCTCGCGCTGATGGTCGTGGGCGCGCTGGCACTCTGGCTGTTCCGGGGTTCGGCGACGCCTTTGGAGGTGACGAAGGTGGACGTCAGCGCCCCGAAGAAGACGCAGGGGTGCGACACCACGGTAAAGATCACCGGCGTGCTGTCCACCAACGGCGCGGGCGGCGAGGTGCGCTACCAGTGGAAGCGGAGCGATCGTAAGAAGCCGATCGCGCAGACCGACCAGATCCCGTCCGGGACGACCTCGCACGAGGTGAGCCTGGAGTGGACGGTCAAGGGTGAGGGAAGTTTCAAGGGAACCGCCACCCTGGTGCTGCTCTCCCCGGTACCCGAGGGGAAGAAGATCCAGGACAAGGCTACCTTCGCCTACAAATGTTCATGATTGATCACCAAGGTCCACAATGCGACACAAAGCCGTTCTTACTACTCTGGCGGCCATGACCACGCAGACCCCCTCCGGCTGGTACCCCGATCCCTACGGCTCACCGTTGTTGCGGTGGTGGGACGGCAACCAGTGGACCGACGCCACCCACCAGGCGGACGCTCCCGCCGGACAGGGCACGGCGGAGGGGCCGCGGACCGGCCCCTCCCTCCAGCAGCACCCGGCGGGACCCGACTCCCGGCAGGCGGGCCCGCCTCCCGCGCGGGAAGGGGCGCACGGGGGTGGTCCCACCGGCCAGTGGACCCAGCAGGCCGGCCCCGGGGCGGCGGGCACGGGACAGCCACTGTGGGGCGGCGGGTCGCCGAACGGCGACACGGCGCAGATGCCCATGCCGCCGCACGGCGGCTACCCGTCCGGGCCTCCGCCGCGCAAGAGCAGCCCTCTCCCGTGGATCCTGGGAGGCGGAGGCGCGCTGATCCTCGTGATCGTGATCGTGGTCGCCGCGATGTACCTGATGAACCCCGACGGCACGAACACCGCGGGCAGGTCTCCCGCGCCCCGGACACCACCCCCCACGGCGAGCCTGGAGCCCACCGAGCCGACTCCCGAGGCGACGCCCGCGCCCTCGGGAAGCGCGCCGCCCCAGGCGGTGGACGGGCGCGTCACGGACCCGGTGACCGGCCTGTCGTTCGAGATGCCCGAGGGGCCCTGGGAGGTGCCTCCCACCGTCGGCGGCGGGCTCGGGTTCGTCTGGAACAGCGCGGCCATCGCCGTCGCCCAGGAGAACTTCGACGGCAGGGGCGGCGACTGGCTCGGCAACGTGCTCACCGGCGAGCTTCCCGACCAGTACGGCTACCAGGGCGTCGGCAGCCTGCGTTCGGCCGCCGCGACCCTGCTGCAGGTCGTGGAGCCCGCCTTCTACAGCCCTCCGCACAAGCGGAACATCGTCGAGGACAAGGCCGTCAAGGTGAGCGGCAAGGACGCCTGGCTGCTCGTCTTCGACCTGGACTTCTCCGAGCAGTCCGAGGTCAACGGCTGGAAGTGGAAGCGGGAGCGGGCCGCGTTCTTGATCGTTGACCGTGGCGAGAACACCCGTCCGGCGCTGGCCTACGTCTCCATACCGGACAATCTAGACATATCTGCAGTAGACAAGGTGATCAAGTCATTCAAGCTGCCCTGAAGTGAGTACTACCCTGAGGGCTATGAGTGACCTGCTGGTCTGGATCGACTGTGAGATGACCGGGCTCGACCTTGGCCGTGACGCGCTTGTCGAGGTGGCCTGCGTGGTCACCGACGGCGAGCTGAACCAGCTTGACGAGGGGGTGGACGTGGTCATCAAACCCCCGCCCGAGTCCCTTGAGCAGATGTCGGAGGTGGTGCGGGAGATGCACACCGCCTCCGGCCTGCTGGAGGCGCTGGAGGGCGGCGTCACGCTGGCCGAGGCCGAGTCCATGGTGCTCGAATACATCAGGGGCCACATCCGGGAGCCGAAGAAGGCCCCGCTGTGCGGCAACTCCATCTCCACGGACCGTTCCTTCCTCGCCCGCGACATGCCCGCCGTGGACGGGTTCCTGCACTACCGGATGATCGACGTCTCCTCGGTGAAGGAGCTGGCCCGCCGCTGGTACCCCCGGGTCTACTTCGCCTCGCCGGAGAAGCAGGGCGGCCACCGGGCGCTCGCCGACATCGTCGAGAGCATCCGGGAGCTGCGTTACTACCGCGCGGCGGTCTTCGTGTCCCAGCCTGGCCCCGATTCCGCCACCGCGAGGGAGTTGGCCGAGAGCGTGTCCACGCGTCGGCCTTGAACGTTTCACGAGAAACCCGGTACGAAACGACTCCCAAAGACCGCTACACTTTTCATGTGCTGCTGCGGCGGCGATGGTGGGCGTAGCTCAGTTGGCAGAGCGCTAGGTTGTGGTCCTAGATGTCGGGGGTTCAAGTCCCCTCGCTCACCCCACTGGAACGGCCGGTCCTTAAGGACCGGCCGTTCCGCATTTCCGGCACTATTACCCACCAAAAGTGGATATTGCAGGTTATGCTCGCTGCTATCGCAACGCCGTTAGGACCGGGGGTTTCGGCGACCTGACCGTGTTTCAGCCACGGAGGCCGGATGAGAGTCGACGATGCCCCGTTCGACGCGGAGCCCAGAGCCGTTACGGATCTGAGCAGGCGTGAGACCGAGGTCATGGAATTGATCGCGATGGGGCGCTCCAACGGGCAGATCGCCCAGCACCTGTTCCTGAGCGAGAAGACCGTGAAGAACCACGTGAACCGGATATACGCCAAGCTCGGCGTCGACTCGCGGGTCACCGCGATCGACCTGTGGCTGGAACGGGCCGCGCACGAGGAGCCGCAGCGCCACTAGCGCCCGCCGGCCCGGGACCGTCAGGTCCGTGCTAGGCGGTGAGCCGCAGGCAGCGGGACGCCTCCAGGGCCCGGGCGATGGCGGACGTGCCCTCCCCCAGCTCCGCCGAGGTGATCGAGAGCGCCGGACGCAACCGTACCGACCGCTCTCCGCAGGGCAGGACGAGCACGCCCTCCTCCTCCCGCAGGCGGGCCACCAGGAGATCGCGTTCCACGGCGTCCGGCAGGTCGAAGGCGCACATCAGGCCGCGTCCACGCGCGTTCTCCGCCAGGTCGGGGAAGCGCTCCTGGATCTCCAGCAACCCCGCGAGGAGCTCGGCGCCGAGCCTTCCCGCACGCGGGATCAGGCCGTCACGCTCCACGATCTCCAGTATCCGGCGGGAGCGGACCATGTCGACCAGCCCACCGCCCCAGGTGGAGTTGATCCTGCCGCTGACCTGGAACACGTTGCCCGGCACCGTGTCGACCCTGCGGCCCGCCATGATCCCGCCCACCTGGACCTTCTTGGCGAAGGCCACGACGTCGGGACGCAGGCCCAGCTGCTGGTACGCCCAGGGGGTCCCGGTGGTCCCCGCGCCGGTCTGCACCTCGTCCAGGACGAAGAGGGCGTCGTGCTCGTGGCAGAGCCGTTCCATGGCGAGCAGGAACTCCGCCCGCATGTGGTTGTCGCCGCCCTCTCCCTGGATGGGCTCGGCGATGAAGCAGGCGATGTCGTGGGGGTGGCGTTCGAAGGCCGCCCGCGCCGCGGCCAGGGACCGTTCCTCGGCCGCCTCGACGTCGCCGAGGTGGATCGCGGGCACCTCGATCCTGGGCCAGTCGAACTTCGGGAAGCGGTCGGTCTTGATCGGGTCGGTGTTCGTCAGCGAGAGGGTGTAGCCGCTGCGCCCGTGGAAGGCCCGGGTGAGGTGGAGGACCTTGGTGCCGAGTTCCGGCGAGTGTCCCCGCGAACTGTTGAGGCGGCTCTTCCAGTCGAAGGCGCACTTGAGCGCGTTCTCCACGGCGAGGGCGCCGCCTTCCACGAAGAACAGGTGCGGCAGTTCGGGATCACCGAGCACCCGGGCGAACGTCTCGGCGAAGTCGGCGAGGTGGGCGGTGTAGAGGTCGGAGTTGGCGGGCTTGTTCGCGGCGACCCTGCCGAGCAGAGCCAGAAACTCCGGATCGTCGTCGAACGGGTTCACCCCGAGCGGGGCCGAGGCGAAGAAGGAGTAGAAGTCGAGGTAGCTCCGGCCGGAGCCGGCGTCGACGAGCCGGGACCCCCGGCTCCGTTCCAGGTCCAGTACGAGCCGATAGCCGTCGACGAGCAGGTGACGGGCGAGACGGCCATGAACGTCCATGTCCCCTCCACGGTGATCCGAGAAGATGATCCCCCGCTGTTCGCACATCTACACGGAGACATTACGTGTCAAGGCCGGTTCTTGTGAAGATTTTCTTGCATACGCGTGGTCTGGGCGTGAATATCGGACCGCGCGGCCCGGCCTTCCCGCATGACCGTTCTCCTTCCCCGAGCCCGCCCCCGCCGAGACCATCAGCCGGTCAAATCGGCCTGTCGTGCGACAAGGCAGTGGGAAGGATCACGTCGCCGCGTAGACCACCAGCGAGACCGCCACGTACTGCGCCAGGTAGGCGGCGACGGTGAAGGCGTGGAAGACCTCGTGGAAGCCGAACCAGCCGGGAGAGGGGTCGGGCCTGCGCATGCCGTACACGATCCCGCCCGCCGTGTAGAGCACCCCGCCCAGAAAGAGCAGGGCCACCGCGACCGTCCCCGCACCCTCCACGAGCTGGGGCAGCACGAAGACGGCCGTCCAGCCGAGGCCGATGTAGAGCGCGGTCGAGAGCCACCGGGGAGCGCCGGTCCACAGCACCCGGAAGAGGACCCCGGCGATCGCGCCGGTCCAGATCACGCCGAGCACCACCGCGCCCGCCACACCGTCCAGGGCGAGCAGCGCGAACGGGGTGTAGGTGCCCGCGATGATCAGGTAGATGTTGGCGTGATCGAGGCGCCGCAGCACCTCCTCCAGGCCCGGGGAGAGCTTCCCCCGGTGATAGGTGGCCGAGATGCCGAAAAGCAGGCCGGAGGTGATCGCGTAGACGACGGCGGCGAGCCTCGCCTCCAGGGTGGGGCCCAGCGCGACGAGGACGAAGCCCGCGACGAGCGCCACGGGCAGCGTCCCGGCGTGCAACCAGCCGCGCAGGCGCGGCTTGACGGACTCTGTGAGCGTTTCCGTGAGGGACGTGGCCATGAACCTACGGTAGCGTAAGTTACGCGTTCGTAGGTTGTGATCCGTCCTACACGGCGTCGACTCGGCGAGAGCCTCGGCCAGAACAAGGCGCCGCACGCCGGACCGTGCAGACGGTGATCCGCCCCACCCGGACGCCGACCGGTCGCCACTGCGCATATGGTTTCCCCTCGGGTTCGCATCAGGAACCCACGGATTCGCATCAGGGAAAAGAGGACCGCACCGATGGGCAGGCGGGAAGCGCGGGAGCCGATGCCGGGACGGTATCCGGTGACCTTCGGCGAGGTCGATCTCCTGCAGGACCTCGACAGGCCCTCCGGCTGGGTGGTCTCCAAGGACGGTGTGCCGCAGTCGTACGTCGACCTCGACGACGCCACCTACCTCGACTTCGAGTACGTCCGGCTGATGGCCGACGTCGTCGACCTCCTCCGCGAGGGTCCGCTGGACGCCGTGCACGTGGGCGGCTGCGCCTGCACCCTGCCCCGCTACGTCGCGGCGACCCGCCCGGGGTCCCGGCAGATCGTCGCCGAGCCGGACGAAGGGCTCGTCCAGCTCGTCAGGGACCA
Source organism: Streptosporangium sp. NPDC049078 (assembly GCF_040648855.1). Lineage (NCBI taxonomy): Bacteria > Bacillati > Actinomycetota > Actinomycetes > Streptosporangiales > Streptosporangiaceae > Streptosporangium > Streptosporangium sp. NPDC049078. Next base: position 184,428 of record NZ_JBEZEL010000021.1, on the reverse strand, counting down.
GCTCCGGCTGAAGTCGGTGCCCCGGCTCAAGGTCAGGATCCTCGACGGCCGCACCGCCACCGCCGGACTCGGCGACGCCTCCGCCGACCTGCTCGTGCTGGACGCCTTCAGCGGCGCCACGATGCCGATCGAGCTCGCCACCTCCGAGTACATGGGCGACGTCGCCCGCGTCCTGCGCACGGACGGCACCGTGCTGATCAACGTCGCGGACGGCAAGGGACTCGCCTTCGTCCGCCGGGTGCTCGCCACCGTCCGCGGTACCTTCCCCCAGGTCGTACTGCTCGCCGAACCCGGCGTCATGCGGGGACGGCGCTTCGGCAACCTCATCGTCGCCGCCTCCCGCCTGCCCCTGCCCGTCTCGGGTCTCACCCGCAGGGCCGCGGGCGGCCTCACCCAGGCCCGCTGCGTGTACGGCGACGACATCGTCAACTTCATCGCCGGAGCCCGGCCCCTGCACGACGGCGACGCCGTGGTCATCCCCGTCCCCCCGCCCGCGGTCTTCGGCTGACCCGGCCTCCCGGCCTGTTCCGCCCCTCTCCCTCCGGCGCACCGGTCCGGCTGTCCGTCCGGCCTGCCACCCCAGCCCGACGCACGGGCCGAACGCGTCGCCCCTGCCCCCCGTTCCGCGCCTCAGTCCGGGACGGGAACCCAGGCGCTGACCAGGGTGCCCTCGCCGGGCGTCGAGGAGACGTCGAGGCCGCCGCCGAGCGCGGCCATCCGGTCGGCGAGCGCGCCCAGGCCCCCGTGGCCGGACCCGTCCCGCTCGAAACCCCTGCCGTCGTCGGAGACCGCGACCCGCAGGCGCCCGCCCGACCAGGCCAGCCGCGCCTCGATCCTGGAGGCGTCGGCGTGCTTGAGCGCGTTGGCGATGGCCTCGCTGGCCGTGAAGTACACGGCGCCCTCGATCTCGTCGGGAAAGCGCCGCGAGCGAAGCGCGGGATCGACCGTCACGGTCGTGGCCACCGGCAGCCGCGAACAGCGTTCCTCGACCGCCTCGGCCAGACCGCCCTGGCTGAGCACGGACGGGTGGATGCCCGCCGCCAGCTCCCTCAGGTCGGCGAGGGTCTGGCGAGCCTGCTCGCGCAGGAGCGTCAAGCTGTCGGGGCCGCCGCCGGTGGCGCGGGCCAGCTCCAGCCCCGCGATCAGCGCGACGAGCTGCTGCTGCGCCCCGTCGTGGATGTTGCGCTCGATCCGCCGCCGCTCGGCCTCCTGGGCGTTGACCAGGCGTGCCGCCAGGCCCGCGCTCTGGATCGCCAGCCCGATCGGCACCGCGAGCGAGCCGAGCAGCCTGCGGTCCTCGGCGTTGAGGCGCCCCACGACCTTGGGTCCGCAGGCGATCTGCCCCAGCCCCGCCGGGACGGTGAGCACGGCCTCACCGTCCTCCCTGCCCGCCACCACCCGCGTGCCGTCCGCGAGCGTCACGGCGGCCCAGCGCGTCTCCAGGCCCGCCCGTACGGCCTCCGCCAGCCTTCCCAGCTGCTCCACGGGCTCCACCTCCTCCAGGTCGGGCCCGAGCTCCGTCAGGAGCTCGTCCACCGTGGGCCTGAGATCGAAGATCAGGAAGACTCTGGAGCCCCTGATGCCCACCCGGATGTCGAGCAGGTTGTGGCGGAACACAGCCGTGGTGATCACTACGGGCAGGGCCGCCATCGCCGTCACGACGCCGAGCCAGCTCAGCGCGTGGCTTCCCTGCCCGACCCGCCCGACCTGCCCGAGGATCACCGTCAGCACGGAACCGCTCAGACCGGCCGCCACCCCCAGGGCCATCCAGCGGAGAAGGCGGCGCTCGGCGCGGGGTCCGCGCCGAGCGCGCAGGACGAGGGAGACCAGCACCGACAGTGACACGAGGAAGGCCGCGAGCTGCCCGAACCCGCCCACCAGCGCGGCGAGCAGCCCTGCCATGCCTTCGAGCCCCAGCGGGTTGCCGTACGCGAGGGGCGCGTAGACCTCGTCCGGGCTCAGCAGGATGCCCAGCCAGTGCAGGAAGATCGCCGCTGCGGCGATCCAGGCGACCGGGCGCCAGCGCGACGAGGGCAACCTGCCGTCGGGGAAGATCAGCGGGATGAAAACCCAGCTCAGACCGTAGAAGACGGGAAGCGCCGAGGTCAGCAGCACGGCGGCCACGGCGAGAGGGCCGCTCCCGTCCCCGTACGTCGTCAGGATGCCCACCCCGAGAAGGCCGAGGCCGAGGCAGCAGGCGGCGGCGAGCAGCAGCCAGCCGTAGGGGTTGTCGGGGCGCCTCAGCGCGATGAGCAGACCGACCGACGGCAGGGCCGCGCAGGCCACGAGGAACAACCACTCGGTGAACGGCACGGACATGCCGCCCGTCAGCAGGACGCCCGCGACGATCCCGGCCACCGACACCGCGGCCATCGACGTGGCGAGGACACGAGTCGGGGCGGTGGACGCCGACGGACCCGGCGACGACGCGGGTGCCGGGACGGTGTGGGAGGCCGTGGACGTCATGGCACGTAGGGTGACCTGCCACCGGCTCCGCCGTCCAGGGGGTTGTCCGCACATCCGGTGCGGTTCGCCGCACCCGCGAGACGGAGGACCACCGGGTGTCGTGAGCCGGGAGCGCTTTCTAGTTTCGGATGAGGGCCATCGGGGAGATGGCCGCAACGCCGGAGACCATCAGAAGGAGAACCTCATGCGGTTGCCGTTCCGATCGAAGCGCCTGCTCGCCGTCGCCGTCGCCGTCACGGCCGTTCCGGCGACGGCCCTGCCACTGGCCGTCCCCGCCTCAGCGGTCACGGAGGTGGTCACGGAGGTGGTCACCGGGGGAGCGGCCACCTCCGTGACCACCGCGGGGACGGTCGCGTCAGGAGCGGTCACGGCCGAGACGACCACGTCGGGAACGGTTACGGCCGGAGGCGTTCTCGCCGAGCCGGAGATCCCCGACAGCCCCGCCGGCCGGCAGTTGCGCTGGTTCCTCGGCGCGCCCGACCGGGCACCGCTCTCGGAGAGCGAGCTCGGGGTGCATCTCAACTCCGGCTACCTCTCGTCGCTCACGGTCAACGGCGTCAACGCCTTCCTGCAGGCGTCGAAGGGGTTCCGCCTGGAGAAGCTGACCAAGGAGACGCCGTCCGCGCTGGCCGGGACCGGGGCGATCGGCGAGCAGGCGTTCGTCCTGCAGCTCGGTGTGGACGGCGACGGGAAGATCAACCTGCTCGGGCTGACGCCTCCGGAGCCCTCCGTACCCGCCGCTCCCAAAAACTGGAAGCAGCTCGACGCCCGGCTCCGCGAGGTCGCACCGCGCGTGGGCTTCCTCTCCGCCGAGATCGACTCGCGGGGCAGGTGCGACGTCGCGCACGCCGTGGCGCCGGACACGGTCCGGCCGTTGGGCTCGATCTTCAAGCTGTACGTGCTGGGCGCCGTGGCCGAGAAGGTCCGCGACGGCAAGCTGAGCTGGAACACCAAGCTCACGATCAAGCCCGAGTGGAAGAGCCTGGGCGAGGACGGGCTGACGGGCCGTCCGGACGGCGGCACCACCACGGTGAAGGAGGCCGCCAAGCTGATGATCTCGATCAGCGACAACACCGCCACCGACATCCTGATCCACACGGTCGGCCGCAAGGCGGTGGAGGCGAAGGTACGGCAGTGGTCGAGCCACGCCACCCGGAACATCCCCCTCCTCACCACGCGCGAGGTCTTCCTACTCAAGGGCGTGAACCACCCGGCGCAGGCCCGCGCCTACCTGGCACTCGACACCGCGGGCAAGCGCGCCTACCTCAAGGACACGGTCGCCGGACAGTCGCTGTCGGACATCGTGCTCTGGCAGAAGCCCAGGGAGATCGACACTCTGGAGTGGTTCGGCTCGCCCCGCGACGTCTGCCGCGCCTACGCCGGGCTCCTCAAGCTGGGGGGCAAGCAGGTGAGCGCGGTGATGTCGGCCAACGACGTCGGGATCAAGCTCGACAGGAAGAAGTGGCCGGTGGTCTGGGCCAAGGGCGGTTCGGAGCCGGGGGTCCTCGACCTGTCGTACCTGGCACGCTCTGCCAACGGGAGGACCTATGTCGTGACCGCGCTGACCAGCGACCCCGCCGGCGCGCTGGACGAGCGGGTCGCGACCCCCGAACTGATCTCGCTGAGCCGGGGCGGCTTCGCGTTGGCCGACCCGGCAAGGAATAGTTGAAACATCAACCGAGTTGTCACCGGCGAACATCGCAGGAAGGAATCCGAGATGCCCGCCGTAACCGTTGAGAACCCGTTGACCCTGCCCCGCCTGCCGCAGCCGTTGAACGCGACCCGCGAGCGCCAGGTGCTGGCCGTCACCACCGCGCCGAGCGGATTCGAGGGAGAGGGATTCCCGGTCCGCAAGGCACTCGCGACGATCAAGTCCCAGTATCTCGACCCGTTCATCATGATGGACCAGATGGGCGAGGTCGACTACGCGCCGGGCGAGCCCAAGGGCACCCCCTGGCACCCGCACCGGGGCTTCGAGACCGTCACCTACATGATCGACGGCGTGATGGACCACGCCGACTCGCACGGCGGCGGCGGCACGATCTCCGACGGCGACACGCAGTGGATGACGGCCGGCGGTGGCATCCTGCACAAGGAGGCTCCCCCGGAGTGGCTGGTCGCCAAGGGCGGCCTGTTCCACGGGATCCAGCTCTGGGTCAACCTGCCGGGCAAGGAGAAGATGGTCGCGCCGAAGTATCAGGACATCGGCAGGACCAACGTCGTCCTTCTCAGCAGCCACGACGGCGGAGCACTGGTCCGCCTCATCGCGGGCGAGGTCGGCGAGTTCACCGGCCCCGGCTCCACCCGGACGCCGATCACCCTGCTGCACGCCTCCCTCAGCCCCGGTTCCCAGCTGACGCTCCCCTGGCGCAAGGATTTCAACGCGCTCGCGTACGTCCTGTCGGGACGCGGCACCGTCGGCGGCGACCGGCAGCCGATCGAGTCGGGTCAGCTGGCCGTCTTCGACGGCTTCGGCAACCTGCCCGGGCTGGGCACCGACGGCGAGTCCATCACGCTCTCGGCCGCCGGTACGCAGGAGAGCCGTAGCCCCAACCTGGAGGTCATCGTGCTCGGCGGCCGTCCGATCGGCGAGCCGGTGGCGCACTACGGGCCGTTCGTGATGAACACCCAGGCGGAGCTGGCCAAGGCGTTCGAGGACTACCAGGCGGGCCGCCTCGGCACCATCCCCGCCGGCCACGCCTGAGCGCGGTCCGGCACCGACCATCCGGTGCCGGGCTTAGCGCTCGACGAGGGTGACGCAGGCGACGCGAAGACCGGCCGCGCCGGCCTCAGGACCCGTGCTGCGGGTGGGCTCGGCGTGGATCACGAGCGACCTGGGGAGCCGCCCGGGGACGAGCGCCCAGTCCTGGGTGGCGGTGCCGGTGGCGACGCCCTGGGCGTCGGTGGTGAAGTCGAGCCAGACCTCGTTCTCGGCGCTCGCGTGGGTGTGGGAGTGCTGGTAGTGCGGCCCGGCGTCCTCCGGTTTGAAGCCGCACGGGTTGACGTGCAGGTGCGCCCCGTACGTGCGCCCGGGGAGCATGCCCTTCACGGTGACCGTGGCGGTGGCGAGCACCGCCCCGGACTCCACGTTGACCTGTGCCCAGGCTCCCGGCGGCACCAGCCGGGTGTCGTAGACGATGGCGGAGGCGCGCGGCGCCGGATCGGTGAACGTGCCGCCCCCGACGAGACGCATCTCGCGGGCGCCCGGGGTGGCCGACGCCACGGCCGGGCCGCGCCCGGCCGGATCGGCGGCCTGATCACCGCAGCCCGCGCAGAGCAGAGCCACGGCGGCGAGAACTCCCATGATGCGCATCCACGATCTCCTTGAGCGGCCGGAGAAGAGCAGAGCCCACCATATCGAGTAATCATATGATCACTCTTGGTATTGACCGCTCTCGGCCATGCCGCCGGGAAGCGCGAGACGTGATCGGCGCGGGAGCGGTTCAGGCGTTGGCCGAGGCGATCTCGTCGATGCGGGCGGCCAGGGTGAAGTCGAGTTCCGTCAGGCCGCCCGCGCTGTGTGTGCTGAGCGCCAGGTGGAGGGTGCGCCAGCGGATGTCGATGTCGGGGTGGTGGTCGAGCTTCTCGGCCTCCACCGCGATCTCGTCCACGATGCGGATCGCGGTCGGGAAGTCGGTGGCGTTGATCGTGCGGCGGATCTCGTCGCCCTCGCGCCGCCACTCGGGCAGGCCGGTCAGCCGAGCGTCCACCGTGGAGTCGTCAAGCAGGTTCATCCCCCCAGGAGATCATGTCTCCGGCGAGGACACCAAGCCTGGGCAGGCTTCCGGCGCGTCTGGCCATGGCCATGATGCCCTGGGCCATGGAGGTCGCGTGGCTGGCCTGGTCGAGGAGAGGCTCCAGCTCGGGCAGCAACTCGGGCAGCCCGGCGAGGCTCCACTCGTGCCAGCCCGACAGGCGGGTGCCCCCGCTGTCGGGGTCCTCGGCGCGGTAGGCGGCCAGGATCGGGCACTCGCGGTTGATGCGGAGCAGCCATCGCTCGATGTCGGCGTTGAACGCGGCGATCCGGGAGGGGGCGGCGTACAGCCAGCCGTCGTCGCCGATGCGGTCGGACTCGCCGTCGGCGACGGGGTAGGTGCGGACCACCGTGCCGTGCAGGAGCAGGCCGCTCGCCACCATGAGCTGACGGCCCTCGCACCAGTCGATCGCCCCGCGCAGGGGCGCCGGGACGGTGTCGACGATGACCGCGCGCTGGGAGCTGCTGGGCTGACGGGCGAAGCGTACGTGCACCTCGGCCCACATGTAGTAACTCGCCTCCCCCGCGCCGAAGAAGGGGAAGGGGAAATCCTGGTCGGGGTGGGCCATGTGTCGGGTTCTCCACGGGAGAAGGGGACAGGAGTCGTTCCGAATATGAACGACTCCCAACGACGCCTCCGGGATTACTCGCCGAGACCGTTTATTTGACCGGATCCGGTCATTTGACGGCGCCCGAGGTCAGACCCGACTGGATCTGGCGCTGGAAGATGATGTAAATGATCATGACGGGGATGATGGCCATGCTCAGCGCGGCGAACAGCCCCGGCCAGTCGGCCTCGTACCCGGCGCTGGTGGAGATGTTGGCGACGCCCTGGGTGATCAGCCACTTGTCCTCGACGTTGCCCGACAGCAGCACGATCGGCAGAAGATACTGGTTCCACTGGCCCAGGATGTTGAAGATCGTGATGCTGATCAGCCCCGGCCTCGCCATCGGCACCATGATCTGGAAGAACGTCCGGGTGTGCGAGCAGCCGTCCATCATCGCCGCCTCGGCCACCGAGGTGGGCAGCGTCTTGAAGAACGCCGACAGGAAGAAGACGGTGAACGGCAGCGAGTAGGCGATGTAGACGAGGATCAGCCCGAAGTGGGTGTCGATCAGGCCGAGGTTTCTCACCACGAAGAAGAGCGGGACCAGCGCGAGGAAGACCGGGAAGGTCATCCCCGAGACGAACAGGAAGTAGATGAACCTGTTGCCGGGGAAGGTGTAGCGCGCCAGCACGTACGCGGCCATCGAGCCGAGCAGCATGGTGCCCGCCGTGCTGCACGCCACCACGAAGACGGTGTTCAGCATGTACTGGCCGATGTGGGCCTTCTCCCAGGCCCGCCCCCAGGCGTCCCAGCCGAACGTGGCGGGGAGCGTGATCGCGTCCCCGAAGATCTCGGTGTTGGTCTTGAAGGAGGACAGGAACGTCCAGAGGATCGGGCCGACGATCAGGATCGCCCAGACCAGCAGCGCGACGTGGGAGAGCGCACCGAAGATCCCGAGTGGGTTTCTCACCCGGCGCCCGGCGCGCGCGGGGGCGGCGGGGCGGGTGGCGTCGGGCTTGCGAGCCGTGTCCGTGGGAGGCGCAGCCATCAGAACTCGATCCTCTCGCGCCGGGTCACGCGCAGGGTGAGGGCGGCGAACGTGATGGTCATGAAGAACAGCGCCACGCCCATCGCCGAGGCGTAGCCGAACTTGGAGAAGTTGAACGCCGTACGCCAGATCTCCAGCGGGAGCACCGTGGTGGAGTTGTCGGGCCCGCCGCGGTCGACCGAGAGGACCTGGACCAGGGCGAAGGCGTCGAACGCGGCGATGCCGAGATAGACCCAGGCGACCTGCATGGTGTCCCACAGCAGCGGGATCGTGATCCTGAAGAACAGGGTGAACCGGCCCGCGCCGTCGAGCGCGGCGGCCTCGAACACGTCCTTGGGGATGGAGGACATGCCGGCCGAGAACAGGACCACGTAGAAGCCGACGGCCTGCCAGACCATCACCGCGATGATCGACATCAGGGCGATGTCCGGGTCGATGAGCCAGCCGACCGGCTCGATGCCGACCTTGCCGAGCAGGCCGTTGATCACGCCGGTCCCGTCCGGGCGGTAGATCGCCTGGAAGAGCACGCCGACGATGGCGACGGCCAGGACCTGGGGCAGGAAGAAGATCACCCGATAGACCTTCGAACCCCAGATCCCGGTCATCCGCCCGTCCCGCTGCCCGCCGCTCAGGTTGAGCAGGAAGGCGAAGAACAGGGCGATCACGATCGTGACCAGCGGCATGACAAGCAGCAGAACACCGTGGTGCCGCACCGCGGCCCAGAAGACCTCGTCCTCGAAGAGCCTGGTGAAGTTCTCCAGGCCGATGAACTGAGGGTTCGCCGAGATGCCCTTCCAGTTGGTCATCGAGATCTGGAAAGCCTGGATGTACGGGCTGATCACGAAGACCACGTAGAGGAGGACCGGCGCGGCGAGAAAGCCGACGATGAACGGATACTTGCCCTGCCGCATCGGGAGCTACACCGTCCGTTCCTGCTTGGTGATGGACGAGTCGGCCTTGGTCTTGTCGGCGGCCTTCTGCACCTTCTCGCAGAACTCGTCGGCGGAGATGCGGCCGAACATCAGCGCGTTGGTCTGCTTGCGCAGCTCGGTCTCGAACTCCTTGTACCAGTTCTCGAAGCTGCTGAAGGTGACGATGTTCTGGCCGGCGGCGGTCTGCGCGGCGCTGAGGCTCGCGTTGCCCGGTGACAGTTCCAGGCCGTCGGCGGCCCCGGTCACGACGGTGATGTTGCCCGACTTCTCGGTGAAGCCGCGCGCACCCTCCTTGGAGAGCATGATGCGCAGATACTCCAGGCCGCCCTTGGGGTTCTTGCCCTTGGCGGGGACGATGTAGGCCTCGCCGGCCGCGGCGCGGATGGCCTCGAACGGCATCTTGTCGGCGGCGGTGACGCTGGGGGTGGGCGTCAGCGCGTACTTGAAGGTGTCGGGGGTCTGTTCCTTCTGCTCGTTCTCCAGCCAGGAGCCCGACGGGTACAGCGCGATCTTGCCCTGGTTCTGGCGGAGCTGCACCTCGGTGTGGATGAGGCCCTCGAAGGACTTGTCCATGTATTTGGCGATCTCGGCCCAGGCTGCGGCGGACTGCTTCATCGCGTCGCGCTGCCAGACACCGTCGGCGAGGTTGTCGACGTCGATGAGGATCTGGTTGCCCTCGATCTTCGCGGCGGAGATGAGGATCATCCAGTACATGTAGTAGGAGGCGTTCTTGCCCGCGTACGCGAAGGGGGTGATCCCCGCCGCCTTCGCCGTCTCGGCGAAGGTCTTGAACTCGTCGAAGGTCTTGGGCGGGGTCCAGCCGTTCTTCTCGAACAGCGCGGAGTCGTACCAGAGGCCGTACGCGGAGAAGACGTAGTTCATCAGGTAGGGCTTGCCGTCGATGAGGCCGGACTCGACGGTGCCCGGCGCGACCATGTCGCGCACCTTCTTGCTCGGGTCGTCGATGGAGGGGGCGTCCCACAGCTCGGTGAGCTCCAGGAGCTGGCCCTCCTGCTGCAGGGCGCCGTTGTCCATCAGGTCGGTGCCGGAGTTGGCGATCATGTCGGGGACGTCGCCGCCGGCGAACCTCGGCTGCAGGGTCTGGGCGATCTGCTGGGTGGCGACGTGCTTGATCTGGGCCTGCGGGAACGCCTTCTTGTACAGCGGCTCGTGGACCTCGGTGGCGTAGCTGTCGCCCAGGCCGCCCTTGAAGATGACGACCTCGAGCGGCGCGTCGGCGGCGACGCCGAACGGGTTCGCCGCGGAGACCGCGCCGCTCGCGGAGGGTGCCGCGGAGGCGGCGGGGGCCGGGCCGCCGCCGGTGGCGCAGGCGGTGAGCATCCCTGCGCCGGGGCCGGCGATCAGAGCGGTCATGCCGATCCGGCGGAGCATCTGCCGCCGGGTGATATCTCCGGGCGTACTGGCCGATGTGGACATGTAACCCTCCTGCACGGGGGATCAATTAGGAAAGTTTCCTAAACGTTTGCCCGAAGGTACGTATCCCTGGAGCCCACCGTCAAGGGCCCGCATCCGGTCTAGACCGAGCCGTGATGTCCTCGCGACCTATCCGGTAGCAACCAAACGCCAGGGAAGTGCTATCCGGCAACGAAACAGCACATAGCGGTCTAAATTCCTCTACCAACCGTTGACGCACGACCGCCGGAGAGGTAGAGGAACCCTGCTCGCCGACCGCCGACAGGCGGCAACCGGTCTAGACCAGATAATGAAGGTTTGCCGCCCGGTACCGCAACCCCCTACTTTTGACGACATGTTGCTGGCCGAGCAGCGCCGCCTGCTGTGTGAGTACGGCCATCGGGCCGCCACGACCGGACTGGTCGTCGGGACCGCGGGAAATCTCAGCGTCCGCGTGGGCGACCTGGTCGCCGTGACACCCGGCGGCGTCTCCCTCGACCGGCTGGAGCCCGAGGCCTGCCCGGTCGTCGACATCGAGGGACACCTCGTCGAGGGCGATCTGCGGCCGTCGTCGGAGACCCCCATGCACCTCGCGGTCTACGCGACCACCGGCGCCGGCGCCGTCGTGCACACCCACTCCGTCTTCGGCACCGTGGTCGCCACGACCATGAGCGAGCTGCCGCCGATCCACTACAACGTCCTGCTGCTCGGCGGGACCGTGCGGGTCGCCGAGTACGCCACCTACGGCACCCCCGAGCTCGCCGCCTCCGTCAGGGCCGCGCTCAAGGACAGGCGTGCCGCGTTGATGGCCAACCACGGCGGGGTCACGATCGGCGACGACCTGGACGGCGCCTTCGAGGCGACCAGGTTGCTGGAGTGGCTCTGCGAGGTCTACGTGCGGGCCAGGAGCGTCGGCGAGCCCCGCGTGCTCACCGAGGAGCAGCTCGCCTCGGTGGTCCGGCGCGCCCTCGACCCGCCCGCCTTTCCCCGCCGCGAGGACTGAGCGCGGCGCGACCACCTGCCCGTCCTGCACACCGCCGGACCACCCATCGCGAGGACTGACCCCATGCCCCTGCAGCTCACCGGCGCGCCGAGCGATCCGGACCTCATCCGCCTGCCCTGGGACGTCCCGCTGGAGCAGTGGCCCGAGCACCGCCTGGTCTCCCTGCCCCGGGGCATCTCCCGGCACGTGGTGCGCTTCGCCCGCCTGTCGGGCAAGGTGTACGCGATCAAGGAGATCAGCGAGTACTACGCCAAGCGCGAGTATCGCCTGCTGTGGGACCTGAGCCGGATGGACACCCCGTCCGTCGAGCCGGTCGCCGTGGTCACCGGGCGGACCGGCTCGGACGGCGAGCCGCTCGACTCCGCGCTCATCACCCAGCACCTGCAGTTCTCGCTGCCCTACCGCGCGGTCATGTCGGGGACGGTCCGCCCGGAGACGCTCAACCGGCTGCTCGACGCCCTCGCCGTGCTGCTCGTACGACTGCACCTCAGCGGCTTCTACTGGGGCGACTGCTCGCTGTCGAACGTCCTGTTCCGCCGGGACGCGGGCTCCTTCGCCGCCTATCTGGTCGACGCCGAGACGGGCGAGCTGCACCCCATGATCAGCGAGGGGCAGCGGCTGTACGACATCGAGGTGGCGCACACCAACATCTTCGGCGAGATGCTCGACCTGGAGGCGGGCGGGCTGCTGCACTCCTCCATCGACCCCGAGCAGGTCGCCGACTCGGTCTGCCGCCGCTACCACCGTCTGTGGGGCGAGCTCACCTCCGACGAGATCATCGAGGAGGTCGACTGGCACATGATCGACCAGCGGATCCGCCGGCTGAACTCCCTGGGGTTCGACGTCGCGGAGATGATGGTCCGCCGCAAGGCGGGCACCGGGCGGCTCATCGTCCGGCCCAAGGTCGTGGACGCCGGGCACCACCAGCGCAGGCTGTTGCGGCTCACCGGCCTGGACGTGGAGGAGAACCAGGCCAGACGCCTCCTCAACGACCTCGACTCCTTCCGCGTGTCACACGGCCTTCGCCACGAGGACGAGGCGATCGTGGCCCACCGCTGGCTCGCCGAGGTCTTCCAGCCCACGGTGCTGGCCGTCCCCCTCCAGATGCGGGGCAAGCTGGAGCCCGCGCAGTTCTTCCACGAGGTGCTCGACCACCGCTGGTACATGTCGGAGGAGGCCGGGACCGATGTCGGCCTGCCCGCCGCGGTGAATTCCTATGTGAAGAACATTCTCATTTTCAAGCCGGACGAAAAGGCACTCATCGCCGAGGACTAAAGGATTGATTTCCACCCGGGGTGCATAACTTCCCCTCGGGGTGGTGAATCCTCCCCCTTCTCCCATCAAAGCCCCAGCCGGAGAGAGTGGTTTCCGAGGCTTTTCCCTACGCTGACCGGGCGACGTTCGAAGTCGTCGGCAAGGGAGAGCACGTGCTCGGAATCGAAGACTGCCTCACCGAGGTAATGGCCATCCCCGGGGCCCTGGACGCGATTCTCATCGATCAGACCAGCGGAACCGCGGTGGCCGCCGGCGGTGCGAGCCGCCATGCCGACGTGGAGAGGTCGGCCGCGGGGCTGAGCGAGACCCTGCGCGCGACGCTCGACGGGCTCGCCGTCACCGTGCCCGGCGGCACGGTCCGGATCAACGACATGATCGTGACCACGGACGGCGGACACCATTTACTGAAACCGCTGGAAACGCCGTTCGACGGCCCGCTCGTCATTTACGTCAGGCTCGATCCGGAACGCTCGAACCTGGCACTGGCCCGCCACCGCCTCCAGGCCCTTTCCGGCCGTCTGATATCGACGTGAGCCCGTGCCCAGCGTCGAGAACATCCTCAGCGGACTCGCCGGCGACCACGCCACCGGATCCCTGCGACTCGGCAAGGCGGGGGTCATCTACCTCACCGACGGCCGGGTGACCTACGCCGAGAGCGCGTCCGCCCCTCGGCTGGAGGACCTGCTGGGTGCCCGCCGCGGCATATCCGCCCATGCCGTACGGCAGATCAGGCAGGCCACCACCCGCCGGCGACCGGACCCCGCGCTCCCTCCCGGGCCGCAGGAGTCGCGGGAGCCCCAGCCGACGGGGGGCGAGCGGCTGATCGCCCAGGGCCTGCTCACCAGGGGTGAGCTGGAGTTCTGCGTGCTCAGCACGGTGCTCGACGCCGCGTACTTCCTGCTGCGGGCCACCGGGCACCGGCCCAGGTTCCGGCGGGGGGAGCTGCACTGGCTCGGACCGCAGTGGTACTTCGACGCGACCGGCCTGCTCCGGGAGTGCGAGCGGAGGAAGGCGCAGTTGGAACAGATCTGGCCGTCCGCGGAGCTGGACACGCTCCCGGTCGTCCCGGTGGAGCGTATCGGCGCCCACCGGGTGGTGCTGAGCGCGCTCCAGTGGGAGGTGCTCGTCGGCGCCGACTCCGTCGCGACCCCGGCCGAGCTGGCGCGCAAACTGGGCCGTCCCGCGTACTCGGTGCTGCTCGCCGTACGACAGCTCGCCTCCTCCGGGCTGCTCCGCGTCCCGGAGCCCGGTCCGGCCGAGGCCCCCGCCGCCCCGGACCCGCTGCCCAGGCGGACGAAGGGCGCCACGGAGATCCCGGCGGCCGGGACGGGCTCCGTGGAGACGTCGGAGTGGATCCCCAGGGCGAACGGGGACCCGGCCGACGTCAACCTGCTCATCCGGCTCAGGAACGCATTGGAGGCAATGACTTGAGCCCGGTCACATGCCGATAAGGCTACGGACGCTGAAGTTGATCGGAAGGAGGATGCCGGTGGAACTGCGCGAGGAGATACGCCGTGAGATGGCGATGCTGCGAGAACGCGTACCCGACGTGGACGGGAGCATCGCGTGCAGTGTCGACGGCCTGACGATAGCCAGCGACCTGAGAAACGACGTCGAGCAGACGGGCGCGCTCTCCTCCGCGGTGCTCGCCCTGAGCCGCCGGATGACGGGCATCGCCGGCAAGGGCGCCTTCGAGGAGACGCTCATCTCCGGAACCAACGGCTACGCGGCGTTCTACGCCGCCGGACCCAAGATCGTTCTCACAGTCCTGGCACGCCCGGGGACCAATCTCGGGCTGCTCAGGCTGGAGGGCCGCAGAACGGCGGACCGACTCGCCGCCGTCAGCTCACGCACATCGATATCCCAGTGATCGGAGACAGTAATGGGCAACATGGACATCTCGCTCAAGGAGATGATGGCGATCGACGGTGCCATCGGCGCGGTCGTCGTCGACTACAACAGCGGGATGGCGCTCGGCGCGCTCGGCGGGTCCAAGGACCTCGACCTCCAGGTCGCGGCCGCGGGTAACACCGAGGTCGTCAGGGCGAAGATGCGGACCATGGAGTCGCTCGGTCTCAAGGACGGCATCGAGGACATCCTCATCACGCTCGGCACGCAGTATCACGTGATCCGCCCGATCTCGGGCCGGAGCGGTAAAGGGCTGTTCCTCTACCTGGCCCTCGACCGGAACCGGGCCAACCTCGCGCTCGCCCGGCACAGCCTGCGCGGCATCGAGGAGAAGCTCGAAGTCTGACCCTTTGGTTCGCGGTCCGCGCCCCGGCAGGCGCGGACCGCACCGGAACCCTCGGCGTTTCGAGGATGGTTCTTCCCGATGGCCGCGCCGCCGGGGACGGTGACGGCTCTTTTTGGCCGCCACACCGTCGGAGCCGGTGACGAGGACCGTCTCTGCCCGGTGGCCGCGCCGTCGGGGCCGGTGACGAGGACCGTCTCTGCCCGGCCGCCACACCGTCGGGGTCAGTTCTCCTCTGCGGCCACGCCGCCGGGGACGTACTCGGAGACATGCTCGACCATCACCTTGGGCTTGCCGAGCCAGGGTCGCGCCTCCGCGCTCACCAGCTGGGTCTGCAGGCCGATGCCCAGCTTCCTCGCCATCGCGAAGACGGTCGTCGGCGGCTGGGCCGGGTTGGTGTCCCTGCGGTTCCACGCGCCGGTGGAGAACGCGACCGGGTGGTTCTTGATCCCCGTGCCGCCGCCCCACTTGGTGACGACGTACTGGATGTCGATGTGGCCCATGCCACCGTTGCCGTCCACGCCGAGCGTGCCGGCGTTGAACGTGCCGCCGGTCAGGTCGGCGAAGGTCTTGGCGTCGATGTCGATCATGATGCCCTGGTTGGAGGGGTTACCCGGGCCGCGGTCGCCGACGAAGAACTTCGCCTTCTTGCCCTTGTAGAGGATGTATCCCTCGGTGAACAGGGGCCAGCTCGGGCTGGCGATCATGCCCTTCTGCATCGGCTTGCCGCTGGCGGGAAGTCCGGTGTCACCGGCCCGGCCCGAGGAGTCGTCCCAGAAGTAGGAGGCCGTGGTCGCGCCCTGGAGGAGAACGGCCTCGGTACCGGCGGGCGCGCCCGCCGCCGGGTCGTTCGCGAGGCGGGTGGAGGCGGGGGCCGCGGAGGCGGGGGCCGCGGAGGCAGGGAGCGCGAGGGCGACACCGCCGGAGACGAGGAGGCTCGCGGCGGTGAGGGCCGCGGCGAGGCCGCGCCCGAGGGAGGTGTTCCTGTACGGGGATCGCTCGCCCGGACAGGGCGTGTTCAGGTCGTTCTTGTGCATACCAAAGGAGGGGTGCATGGAGAAATGGCTCTTTCGCGAGGGAACGGGGCGGCCAGGTGCGAACACCGAAGGGGTGCACTGGCGGGGACGCGCTCATCGGAAAAGGTGGCGTAGCCGGATCAGCCGATCGCTACGCGGAGCACGGTCCTGAAGGTGCCACGATCAGGCGCGGCGGCGAGGTCGAGGGGACGGGGGGCGGCGTTGAAGTTCAGGTGGTCGGTGCCGACAGGGGGTCCACCGACGTGGTGACGCGGTGATCCATGAGGGGATCTCCTCTCCATCTCGTCTACCGGGTTAGCTGACGGGTTCGGGCGGTGGAGTTGCCCTACCGCCGCGCGTTCGCGGCGGATTCACCCCGGAAAATTGGTTCCCCGGCTCCGGAGCCCTGCGGGCCCTCGGGATTCGACGTCGGCCGGCCGCCTCCTCTTGTGAAGGGCAGGTCGCCAACCGATAACAGTGGACACTACCCACCAAACCGGACAAAGCAAAGCAAACACCATGAAAAACCCAGAAGATCTACCTACAAGCTTCAAGGAAGCCCCATCGATCGCCCCGCCA
Source organism: Streptosporangium sp. NPDC049078 (assembly GCF_040648855.1). Classification (NCBI taxonomy): domain Bacteria; kingdom Bacillati; phylum Actinomycetota; class Actinomycetes; order Streptosporangiales; family Streptosporangiaceae; genus Streptosporangium; species Streptosporangium sp. NPDC049078. The sequence continues at coordinate 168,143 of NZ_JBEZEL010000021.1, read as the reverse complement.
GGTCGGCACCCGCCCTACCAGCGAGAACGCCTTCCCCAACCCGGTATCCGCCGCGAGAACCCCCGCCCCGGACCCGTACGAGGGCCTTCCCGCCGGCGGCCGGCACCCCCGCCCGCGGGACGAAGCTCCTCCCCCGAGACCCACACAGGGCCTCCTCACCGGGGGTCGACAGCCCATCGCGGGACCCTCACCGAGACCCGCACGGGATCTCCCCCACCCAGCGGGTCATCCCCGTCCGGTCAGTCCCACCAGAACGACCAGGCGTTCCTGCCCTTGATCTGCTCGGCGTAGTCGACGAGGGTCCCCGCTCCCTGGATGATGCTGTCGGGGCAGAACGTCCAGTGTTCCGCCGCGACGTGCAGGGCGTGCTCGGAGGTCGTCGGCGGCGCGGCGACGCTGAGGTCGAGGGTGTTGAACCCCATTCCGACCACCCGCACCCCGAACCTCTCCTCCCAGCTCCGTACGACGGCCGCGAGCGGGACCATCCACTCGTTGTGGTTCAGGGCGCCCTGCCAGCCCATCACGGCCAGGGCGTCGGCCCCGCGCTCCACCGCGACGAGCCCGAGCGGGGTCCTGCGCTCGGCCACCAGCCCGGCGTACCAGTCGGCGACCACACCGGGATCGGCGGCGAGCCTTCCCGCCGGCGCCGGGCCCGGACACTCGGGACCGTAGGGATCGAGGAGTTCGAGCTGGTCCAGGGTCGCCCTCTCGATCCAGTCGGACCACACCTCGGCCATGAACGCGGCGGCGTTGTAGTTGTCGATCTGAGCGGCGGTGTCGGGGGCGATCTGACCCGCCGACCAGGGCTGGACGGAGTCCTCCAGCAGGACCGGCCACAGGCCCGACTGCTCGTGCTGAGCCCTCAACCGGGCCCAGTACTCACCGGAGACCGTCACCTCACTCAGCCAGAACGCCGGACGGCGACGGACCGCGAGCTGAGCGTAACCGGGGTCGGGCCACACCACGTCCCCCGGCGGCAACTCCACCGAGAGCCTCCTGCCCCCGCCTCCCCCGTCCCCCTCGCCTTCGTGGGCTCCTTCTCCCCCATCGGCGAACAACTGGCCCAGAACTGGCGGGAGTCTCTCACGCTCGCAATCGCTCATCTCTACCGATCCGATCCTGACCACGGATCAATTTTGGCCTGTCAACCACCCCGAGGGACAGTTCTGCCCTGGTCCAGGCAAAAATTATCGGTACAGAGAGGAACGAAGCCGAGCGGGTGCCACCCCTCCACGCCCGACGAATGCTCAACGAGGCCGTTCGGGGCCGCACGTCACGTCCGCGAGGGCGCCGTGAGTCTCGGGGGTAATGGACAGGCCCGCGAAGCCGGAGAGCTAGGGCTCGAAGAGCACCAGGGGATGGCGCCGCGTCATCTCCAGGACCACGCGGCACACCTCCCCCGCCCGTGGGAAGACCGCGTTCATCAGCACGAAGTCCTCCCCCACGGTGAGCGGCTCGGACCACGGTGAGGCGCCGTAGTTCTCGACGGTCAGGTCGGGGAAGAGCGCCGTCAACTCCTCGTAGAAGGCCGCCACCTCCGGGCGCGGCTCACCGGGCGCGGCTCCGCTCTCGCCCCAGGCGAGATATCGAAGAAGGGCCTCCCGCGCGGTGATCGGTCCGGCCGCGAACCAGACTCCGAGATCAAAGCTCACACCATGTCCTCGTCGTCCTCGTCGTCCTCGTCGTCCTCGTCGTCGCCTGCCCAGCCGTCGAATCCTACGTGCCCGGCGGACACCTGATATGCGCGAACCGTACGGAAAGATCGACGCCCGAGATGCGCGACCGGCGCGGAAGGATCGACGTCTGGAATGCGCGACCGGCGCGGAGGACGGACACCTTTATATACGCGGCCGACGAGGAGGGGGCGCGGTGGGCCAGGACAACGCGAAAAGGGGGCACGCGTGTCCATGAGCGAGGCTAAATGTCGGTGGCGGGCCGTACCCTGCCGGCGTGATCATTATCTCCGGCTGGATCCGTGTCGACCCCGATGCCCGTGACGACTACCTCAAGGGATGCGTGAGCGTGATCGAGCAGGCCCGCGCCGCGTCCGGCTGCCTCGACTTCACGCTCGGCGCCGACCTCGTCGACACCGGCCGGATCAACGTCTACGAGCGCTGGGAGTCGGAGGAGACCCTCGACGCCTTCCGGGGTTCCGGGCCGAGCGACGGCCAGGAGACGATGATCCGCGACGCCGAGGTGTCTCGCTACCAGATCTCCGGCGTCGGCCCCGCCTGAGCGGGAGGCGACAGATCTCCCCTCCACCGGGTAGGGGACGGCGACGCGGTTCAGGGTCCGGGGTCCGGCAGACTGGATATGACAGAAAGGGGTTCTCGTCATGACCGACAAGCCCATCCTGGAGCCCAGCCCCAGTCACCCGATCACGATCACGCCGAACCCGGCCCGGATCGTCGTCTCGGTGGCCGGCCGGGTGGTCGCCGACTCGCGGAGCGCGTTGACACTGCGGGAGGCGGCGTACCCGCCGGTGCAGTACATCCCGATCACCGACGTCGACCGCTCGCTGCTGGAGCGGACCGACACCGCCACCTACTGTCCTTTCAAGGGCGACGCGAGTTACTACACCGTCACGGTGGAGGGAAAGCAGGCGGTGGACGCGGTGTGGTTCTACGAGTCGCCGCATCCGGCCGTCGCCGAGATCAAGGACCATGTCGCCTTCTATCCCGACCGGGTCGACTCCATCGTCGAGGAACCGGCCGCCTGAGCGTCTCCCGGCGCGAGTGCGCCGGGAGACCCATCGATCAGAAGACTGCGTGCAGCCGAATCGCCTTCGAGATGCTCGCTCGACACCAGGCAGGACACAACCCAGATCGGGAACCAGACCTATTTGCGGTGAATGAGGAGGCGATGTGCCTCCTGCATTTCTTTCGGCAGATCGTATGGCGCGAACCATCTCGCCTCCAGGATCTCGAAGTCGTCGAGCTTGAGCGTGCCCCCGACGAACTCGGCCTCGTACGCCACCTCCAGGCGGAGCTTGTAGCCGCTCTTGAGCTGCACGAGCTCTCCGACGTTGACCTTCAGCCCGGTCTCCTCGCGCACCTCGCGGCGGACCGTGTCCTCGAAGGTCTCCGACCTGTTCGCGCACCCTGTGGGCAGCCCCCACTGCCTGCCCACCGGCCAGAAACGATGCTTCAGCAGGAGCACGTTGCCATCCGCGTCACGGACGATTCCGGTCACCCCGACCGTGAACTTGGCGTGCCGGAGCCAGAGGATGCGCCACTGGAGCGAACCGTTGACGAGCCTCCAGAGCCGGACGATCAGCTTCTTCACGGTAGTCCCATCTGCGGGTCGGCGCCTGTCTGAGGGCTGGACGCTATCGGGAAAAGACGACGCGGCGCCGTCGGTTGCCCCCGTCTCGTACGAGGCCGACGACGGTTCGATCGGGTTCGCCCCGCTGAACATCCGGCACCTGACCGGGAGGTCTCCGTCGTGGGCCGATAGTCCCCCGCCACGGACCGGGATCGCCGTTCGGCGAAACCGATCGACTCCCCAAGTTTGATCACGTTAGCGTGGCCGCATGCTCGAACCACGCACCGACCGTCTCCTGCTCCGCCAGTGGCGAGACTCCGACCTGGATCCCTGGGCCGCGATGAACGCCGACCCCGAGGTCAGGGAACACTTCCCGGACCTGCTGACACATGAGCAGAGTGCCGCCTTCCTCACCCGCATCCAGGAAGAAATCGGCAGGCGGGGCTACGGGTGGTGGGCGGTGGAGGTCGTGGCGACCGGTGAGTTCATCGGCTTCACCGGCCTGAATCCGGTCGAGGGCATGCCGTTCACCGGCGTGGAGATCGGCTGGCGGCTGGCGCGCTCGGCATGGGGCCACGGCTACGCCACCGAGGCCGCCCTGGCCTGCCTGACCTTCGGTTTCGAGACCCTCGAACTGCCGGAGATCGTCGCAATGGCGACCACCACCAACCTGCGGTCCCACGCGGTGATGCGCCGGATCGGCATGACCCGTGACCCCAACGCAGACTTCGATCACCCGAACGTGCCCGAGGGGCCGCTACGGCGGCATGCGCTGTACCGGATTCGCCGATGAGGCGCCGGAGATCGGCCGTCTGGCGAGGTTAACGCCGCTCACCGCGCGAGGTGCCGTGTTCGGCGCGCTCACCACCACGTCGGTGTGGGCCGACCCCGATACCTCACATGATTGCTCGGACTTCTTATCCCGGCTTGTCCCGAGACTGTTACTGGACGCACAGAACCCCCGACCGGTGACCGATCGGGGGTTGCGATGGCGACTCCTCGCCATTAAGGGATAACCAAGAACGGTTCAATCCCGGCTCAGATCAGACGGTCGAAGTCTCCCGCCTTGATGCCGTGCACGAAGGACCGCCACCCGGTAGAGGTGAAGAGCAGGTGAGGGCCGTGCGGGTCCTTGCTGTCGCGGACCGCGACCGCGCCAGGCAGGTTGGCGGCGACCTCGACACACTGACCGCCGTTGTCTCCGGAGAGCGACGACTTCCGCCATGCGGCGGAGCTCAGATCCATTTTCGCCTCACCTTCTTTAGAAGATGTCCGACCTTTCGGGGGTGATCAGGCCAGGCGGTCGAACTTCCCCGACTTGATACCGCCGACGAAGGACCGCCACTCACCGGGAGCGAAGAGCAGCTTGGCGCCGTCGGGGTCCTTACTATCGCGGACTGCGACCACACCAGGAAGGTTCGAGGCGACTTCGACGCACTGGCCACCATCGTCTGCGGAGAGCGACGACTTCCGCCATACCGCGACACTCAGGTCCATTCCTGCCTCGCTTCCTCGATCATTTTGAGGGACATGTGGTCAGGATAAGCCCATCCACGTATCGCTTCATAGCGATTCCATATCGAGGTTACGACGCTAGGGTCGGCCGAAACCTGTCCTTCCATTGCAGAGCCTGCATGAACCGCGTCCGGCTGATTGTCCGGAAGTTTCGCGATCATGAAAGGGCCCACCATTCCGGAGAGGCAGAGCCGATCGACGAGTTGGACGGAGACAGAGGGCTGCTGGGCGACCTCCAGCAAGTAGGTGAGCTGTTCCCGCATTACCTCCGGGCCGCCGACATTACGGCGCAGCACGCTTTCATCGATGAGAACGAGGAAAAGCGGCGGATTGTCCCCTTCGAGGATTTTCTTACGCCACATGCGTGCCTTGACCCGCTCCTCCAACTCCTCCGGGGTGATCCGAGGGGCATTCTTGAAGATCGCTCGGGCGTACGCCTCGGTCTGCAGGAGACCGGGGATGAGCAGCGGATCCCACGAGCGCAGGACGAGGGCGAACGGCTCGACCTCCTGAGCCCAGCTCATGAACCAGACCGGGCCGCCGTGATGGGCGACGATGTGTTCGCGCAGGTCCGTGAAGTACGTGCTGCCGTCTGAGCCGAAGAGGATGTCCAGGCGTTCGGCGTCGGACTTGGACGGGGTGCGGGCGGCGCTCTCCAGGCGGCTCACCTGAGTCTGGGTGCAGCCGAGACGTCTGCCCACGGCGGCCTGGGAGAGCTGGGCGGCCTCGCGCAGGCGGCGCATCTCGGCGCCGAAGCGCGCGCGGGGGGAGCCCGGGTCCGGGGGGATCTCGTCGCTCATCGCATTCCTCCTGAAATAGAGAAAAACGGATTTTTGGTTATAGCGGCGATTCCAGGCCCTGGCATGCGGAAACCCTCGCCAGACATTCCAGAGCATCCACCGGGGTGTCAATCCAGCCATGAATCCACCTGCCACGCGGGCAATCTAATCACACGTCCTCTCGATCCGACAGGACGAAAAAGAAAGCATCCTCATACTTTTAAATCAGGGACGAGAACGAGTTATGAATGATCAGAACGGCGACCTTTCGCGCCTCGGTCGTGTTCGCCGTACGCATCCGGAGGACAGAAGCGTCACGGCGATCGAGCGGCGTGCGCGATTCATTCATCTGACCCGGCTCAGCTGGGATCTGCACGGCCTCGGGGTGTGCACCTCTCTGGTCCTTCCGGTGGCCGGGCAGCCGATTCTGGAGATCCGGACGGGCACGGCACTGGTCAGGGTCACCGTCGTCCGGCGGCACTGCGGCTGGGCGTTCGTCTGGCGGCCCTGGTGGGCGCGGCTGTGGCAGCGCGGCGCATGGGTCTGGGCGGAGGCCGACAACGCGGCCGACATGATCATGTCGGCGGTGACCGCATGAGGTCCGAGCCGGAGGCGCCAGGGGAAGAGAGCGACCGTTCCGGGCATCGCGGTGAGGGGACCTCAACGATGTCATGCCGGGAAACGGGACGTCACGACGCGATGCCGTGGGCGGGTGGGCCGTACAGCGCGTGGCGACAGGTCTTTCCCGGCCGGGTGGCATCCGTGCCGGAGATTCGGGCCTGGGCGCGGGACCTGCTCGCCGGACGCGTCGCGGCCCCGGTGCTCGACGACGTGCTGCTCCTGCTGAGCGAGCTGGCGACGAACGCGGTGGCCCACTCCGACTCCGGGCGCACCACGGACGGCCGCCTCACCGTCTACCTGGCCCGTACCACCACGCTGGTCCACGTGGAGGTCACCGACGACGGCTCCGCCACGAGCGCGCCCGCCGTACGCGTGCCGGAGGCCGACGACGACGGCGGGCGAGGGCTGTGGCTCGTCGACCTGCTCGCCACCGAGTGGGGATCCCACCACGACGGCACGGGCAGGTCGGTCTGGTACCAGGTCACGGGGTAGTGCCCAGGGCGGCGCAGGTCAGGTCAGCACGTCGAACGGGTTGACGACGGACACCCACGTGCCGGATAAGTCGTTGTTTTCCGAATGGCCAGAGTTCAGCGGAAATCGACTGCCTGGGGAAAGTCCTGATTTCGCGGGAAGTCCACGTCGTCGTCCCAGTCGGGGGCCGCGAGAAGAAATCGCCTGAAGTCCGGAGCGTCCCCTTCGAGGTGGCGGCATTCGGCGATGTCGATGACGTCGACCACCTGCCCTCCGTGCCGAGTGCCCCTCTGAGGACCTTCGCTCACCGCACGACCTTTCTGAAGCGTTGTTTCGCCTCCTGAATCCGCCATCCGCTCACCTGCGTCTTCTGTCGAGCCTGTCCGGATACAGAGTAGTCACAGCATGGGATCACGTGGGCGGTCTTGGCAGCCCCGAGCTCGGTGTGGGTTATGAGGCTCCTACCTGCATGATCGGACGGGCGGCACGATCGGCAGCCTCTCTCATCTGATTCGGGAGGCCGCTCTCCAAGCCCTCCCGGACAGCACCGAGAAGATCAGTCGTCGATCTTGTCGGTGTTGCAACCCGCCGAATGATTTTGTGATAGTCGATCCATGGAATCGGCTGATGGCGGAAACCAGCAGGAGCTACTCGACGAGCAGATCATCTACTACCGGGCGATTGCCACAGAATACGAGCGTCATGCTCTCCCCTTTCCCGGAGCCTCTGAGCTGTCGGCGGCGCTTGATGCGTTCCGGCCGACCGGCAGCGTGCTCGAACTCGCCTGCGGCCCAGGCAGATGGACCGCCCAACTGCTCCAGCACGCCACCGATGTCACGGCCGTGGACGCGTCTCCGGAAATGCTCGCTCTCGCCTCGACGCGGGTGGGCGAGGACGAGCGGGTGCGCTTCGTGTCGGCCGACCTGTTCCGCTGGCAGCCGGACCGTCGTTACGACGTCGTCTTCTTCGGGTTCTGGCTGTCGCACGTTCCGCCAGAACGTTTCGCGTCCTTCTGGTCGCTGGTGGCCGACTGCCTAAAGCCGGAGGGGCGGGTGTTCTTCGTCGACGACGGCTACCGCACCGCCGACGAACTCATCGAGGGCGAGCAATCCGCGACCATACAACGCCGGCTCATGGACGGGACCGCTTACCGGATCGTCAAAGTCCCGCACCGCCCGTCGGACCTCGAACGGCAACTTGAGCAGATCGGATGGCGCATCAAGATTCACTCGACCTCTGGGCCGTTCTACTGGGGAGCAGGAAAGCGGTCCTGACCTCAAGAAACCGCCACCTTCGATGGGACGACCTCGGACCGCGTCTCATTCGATGACCATTGGCGAACCACAGGTCGGGATGTCGGCACTCGACTGGTCCAGAGGGAAGTCACACTCGGACGGGTAGCCGTCCGGCTCCAGGAGGTGGCTCACTGGAACCGGAGGGGGCGGTTCGAGCAGGTGGTCAGTTGGCCCAGGTGGCGTTTTTCAGGATGGTGGCGAGGCCGGGGGTGGCCCACTGGTCAATGACGAGGATCTTCGACTGGGGCAGATACCACTCGCGCTGCTTGAACGTCGACTTCTGCTCGCCGCCGCTGTAGGTCACGCACCGGCCCGGCCAGACCCGGTAGTGCGCCTTGTGAGCCACCCCGATGTTGCGGTAGCCGACCGCGATCGCCTTGCCGATGACCTGGCCGTACTTGGGGTTGGTCGCGCAGGGCACCACGTCGGAGGCCGGGTAGTACGGGCCCTGTGTGGGGTCGTATCGCCGGAAGCCTTCTCCCCCGGACTTGAGGGCCTTCGGTCCCATCACCCAGAAGCTGTCACATTTCGGCTGGAAGTAGCCGCCGTTGGGCCGCGCACAGGCACCGGTCACCACCCGGACCTGGTCCGCGGTCCCGTACACCCGCCAGGAGTTCGGGATCTCCAACGTCAAACCGCCGCGCAGCCGGAGCAGCGCGGTGGAGGAACTCGCGGACGCGGGGAGCTGGGCCGCCAGCACGGCGGCTCCGGCGACGGCGGCCAGCGTGATCGTTCTCTTCATCATGACGGCGATGCTATTGATCCCGACTTGCGGGGGATTTGCATATCTCTTGCGACGGGAATCTCGCGGCAGAGAGGCGGTGAGGCAGCAGCGTCTGCTCGCCACCGCCCCGCTCCCGGTCGGCGAGGACGACACCGCCGGGATCCTGCACCGTTCCCTCACCCTCGGCTGAGGGAACGGTGTGCGGGCGGCGGTCAAAAGGTGGGTACGCCGCAGGTTCGAACGCTCCGCGACCCGAGAGAACAGGTGCTCACGCGGGGTCCTTGCCGTCAGGCGGGGATGAGTAGGGTGCTCAGCAAGTCGTCCAGGCTGATCAGGCCGGCCAGGGCGCCGTCGGGGGTACGGACAAGCGCCAACTGTCTGTGGGCGACGCGCAGTGTGGTCACGGCCTCGGAAACCGAGACGGTGGAGGGCAGTTCGGGCAGGCGGTAGGCGAGATCGCCCGCGCGAGAGGTGGTCCCGCGACGGCGGGCCAGGTAGGCGTCGCGCACGTGTACGACGCCTACCGCCTCACCGGCGTCGTCCCGGACGATCAGGCGGGTGCGGCCGGTGCGGGCGCAGGTGTCGATCACCTCCTGGCAGGAGTCGTCGGCCGCGACCGCGATGATGCCGTCCGCGGGGGTGACCAGCGGGGCGATCTCGGCGACCGGAGCGCGCAGTGCCTGGGTGAGCACGGCGTGGTCGGTGGTCTCGATGAGACCCAGCCGTCGCGACTCCTCCACCAGACGTTGCAGCTGGGCAGGGGTGCGCGGGTTGGAGATCTCATCACGCGGCTCGACCCGGAACAGGCGCAGCAGGTGGTTGCTGACACCGTTGAGCGTGGTCAGGATCGGCCGTACCGCCACGGTGAAGCCGCGAAACGGCAGCGCCAGGATGGTGGCCGAGCGCTCGGGGTGGGCGATGGCCCACGACTTGGGAGCCATCTCGCCGATGACCATGTGCAGGAATGTCACGATCGCCAGCGCGATCACGAAGGCGACCGCGTGCGCGGCGGCCTCGGGCAGGCCCAGGTCGTGAAACAGCGGGGTCAGACTTCCCGCGATCAGCGGTTCGGAGACCACGCCGAGGCCCAGCGAGCACAACGTGATGCCCAGCTGCGCTCCGGCGAGCATCAGCGACAGCTCGCGGATGCCCTTGACCGCCGCGGCCGCGGCCTTGCTGCCGTGCGCGGCGGCTTTCTCCAGCCGGTGCCGTTTCGCGGCGACCAGTGCGAACTCGGAGGCGACGAAGAAGCCGTTGCCGATCAGCAGGGCGACGGTGAGGGCCAGGCCCAGGGGCAGGTTCACCTTTCCTCGCTCTCGTCGGACTGAAGCCGTCCGTGGGCCTGCTCACCTGCGGGGCCGAGGCGGCGCAGGGGGTGTAGCCGTACCCGTTCGGGAACGTGCCGGTCCAAGGTCAACACCTCGATCTCGACGTGGGTGGGCGCGTTATCGGCCGTGGAGGGCACCAACTCCACGGTGACCACGTCGCCGGGGACGGCGAAACGGCCCAGGCGATCCAGCACCAGACCGCCGACGGTGTCGTAGTCGTCCTCGTCGGGCAGCTCCAGCCCGGTCTTCAGGGCCACCTCGTCGATGCGCAGCTCCGCCTCGATCTCCCAGTCCTCGCCGGTGTGGAGCACGGCGGGGATGTCGAGGTCGTTTTCGTCGGCGATCTCCCCGACCAGCTCTTCCGCGACGTCCTCCCAGGTGACGAGCCCGCTCAGGCCGCCGTGCTCGTCCAGGACGCAGGCGACCTCCTGCCCGCGGGCGTGCATCTGCGCCACCAGGTCCGGCAGCGAGGTCGAGAACGGCACCACCAGCACGTCGCGGGCGATGTCGGCGACGTGCGTGCCCGCGGCCCGCTGCGGTGACAGCGCGGCCAGCTCGCGCAGGCTCACCATGCCGACCAGGTCGTCCACGCCGTCACCGCCGAGCACCGGGTAGTGGGTGTGTCCGTGGCGGGCGATGATCTCGTCCAGCTCAGGGACCAGCGCCGAGCCGCTGACGGCGATGACGTTCGCACGCGCGACCATGACCTCCTCGGCGGTGTGGTCGGAGAAGGCCAGCGCCCGCTCCAGTAGGTCGGCCTGCTCGCCGGGCAGGTGCCCGTGCGCCTCGGACTCGCCGATGATGTGCCCGAGCTCCTCCAGGGTGGCACCGTGGTGCAGTTCCTCGACCGGTTCGATGCCGACCGCCCGCAACAACCTGTTGGCGGTCGAGTCGAACAGTTTGATGATCGGCCCGGCGATCATCAGGTAGACGAGGGTGGAGGAGGCCAGCGCGCGGGCCAGCGGCTCGGGCCTGGCCAGCGCGAGGTTCTTGGGCGCGAGCTCACCCAGCACCATCTGGATGATCGTGGCGATGACGAAACCGATCACCAGGGCGACGGCGTCGACCGCGCCGCCCAGTCCTGCGGCCACCAGCGCGGGGGCGACCAGCTCGGCCAGCGCGGGTTTGGCGATGAAACCGACGACCAGCGCGGTGACGGTGATGCCGAGCTGGGCACCCGAGAGCATGAACGACAGCCGCTCCATGACCTTGATGGCCTTGGCCGCCTTCTTGTCGCCGGCGGCCGCCTGCTGGGACAGGGCCAGCCTGTCGGCGGTGACGTAGGCGAATTCCTGGGCGACGAAGTAACCGGTCGCCAGGGTCAGCACAAACACGGCCAGGAGGCCGAGGGCGATACTCACCGCGAACCCCTGTCCCGTGATCGACAATCTTCGTGGTGTCCCGCTCTATGGCATGAGTCCGACGACACGGACATCATCACCTGGCTCTCTCCTCGGTTCCAGTGAACCGTTTCGGCTGATCCGGACACCGTCGGCCCGGGTGGTCTCACCATGCTGTGGACCCCTGCGGGACAAAACGACGGCGACATGTTCGCCCAGGCCAACGTCTCACCTGCCGGCCGAGTGCCCGGTTGTGAGGCAGGTCATACCTCGATCGTCTCGCCGATCCCTGTTCGCACGTGTTTACGATCATCGTTGTCGTAGTCTCGCCCCCAGCAGGAGCTGACCACTTGCCAGACCGAGAACGGGTGCGTTCCTCCCTCGAAAACCCCCTCGTCGAACGTTTCGTCATCGCCGTCATCGTCTTCAACGCCATCACGATCGGCGCCGAGACCTCCCCCTTCCTCATCGAGCGGATCGGGGGTCTGCTGCACGTCGCCGACCGGATCGTGGTCGCGATCTTCGTCGTCGAACTCGCCGCCCGCCTGTACGCCTACCGTGGCGCGTTCTTCAAGGATCCCTGGAACTGGTTCGACACCGTCATTGTGGCCATCGCGCTGGTGCCCGCCTCCGGCCCGGCCTCGGTCCTGCGGGCGTTGCGCATCCTGCGCGCGCTGCGGCTGGTCGCGGCCGTTCCCAGCATGCGCAAGGTCGTCAACGCCCTGCTCGCCGCCACCCCCGGCATGGCCTCCATCGTCGGGCTGCTCGCCCTGGTGATGTACGTCTTCGCCGTCCTCGCCACCCAGTTGTTCGGCGAGGTGGCCCCCGACTACTTCGACGAACTGCCCACCTCGCTGTTCAGCCTGTTCCAGGTCATGACGGGCGAGGCCTGGCCCGACATCGCCGATCAGGTGATGGACGAAATCCCTTGGGCCTGGACTTTCTTCGTCATCTACATCCTGATGACGACCTTCGTGGTGCTCAACCTCTTCGTCGCCGTGGTGGTCAACGCGATGGACGACTACAACACCTCCGCCGAGGAGCAGCGGACCGAGGACAAGCTCAACACCGTGCTGAAGGAACTCTCCCGGCTGAACGCCACGGTCGAGGCGATGCGGGCCCCCGGCACAACCAACACTGCGGACGCGGCGGACACGGTGGACACAACGGACATGACACCCGCACCTCGGCAGGAATCGTGCACCTGTGACCTCCGCGCCAGGTGAGACACGTTTTTCTTACCTGCCGATTCGGCATGGGACATCGGGAACCCGGGCCACGGAGTGATCGTTTCCATCTCGACCGTCACACCAGACAGAGAGAGGAAACCGTGATCTTCAAACGGATGCTGGGGGCTTTCGGGGTCGGAGCTCCCTCGGTTGACACCGTGCTGGCCGCGCCGAGGGTGCGGCCCGGCGAGCTGCTGAGCGGCGAGGTGCGTGTCAAGGGCGGCGACTTCGACGCCGACATCGAGTACATCGCCCTCGGCCTGGTCACCAGGATGGAGTCTGAGCACGGCGAGGGTGAGCAGACGGGCCTGGTGGAGTTCTTCCGTACGCAGGTCAGCGGGCCGTTCCGGCTGCGCAGCGGCGAGGACAGGGTGGTGCCGTTCCAGCTGCCGGTGCCGTGGGAGGCTCCCGTCACCGAGGTGATGGGCCAGCGCCTGCACGGCATGGTCATGGGGGTGCGCACCGAGCTCGCGATCGCCGCGGCCGTCGACAAGGGCGACATGGACCCGGTCGAGATCGCACCGCTCGTCTCCCAGCAGGCCGTGCTCGACGCGTTCGTGCGGCTCGGCTTCCACTTCAAGAGCGCCGACATCGAGCACGGTCACCTCTACGGTGTCAGCCAGCAGCTGCCGTTCTACCAGGAGATCGAGTTCTACCCGCCGCCCGCGTACGCCGGGCAGATCAACGAGGTCGAGCTCACCTTCGTCGCCAGTCCCGTGGGCCTGGACGTCATCGTGGAGGCCGACAAGCGCTCCGGCGGCTACAGCTCCGGTGGGGACGCCTTCGGTCGCTGGCAGACCAGCCACGACGAGGCCCCGCACCGTGACTGGGCCGCCGAGATCAACGGCTGGCTCGCCGCTCTCGCCCAGAACGGGCACGGCGGCTTCCACGCCGGCGGCCACGACCCCTACGGCGGTCACGGCGGCGGACCCTACGGTGGTCACCACGACCCGTACGCCCACCAGGGCGGCGGCCACTACGGCGGTCACCATGGAGGCCATCACGGTGGCCACGGCAGCGGGCCTGGCTGGGGTGGCGTCGCCGCGGCCGGGGCGGCCGGTGTGGTCGGCGGCTTCGTCGCGGCCGAGATCGTCGACGAGATCTTCGAGGACGACGAGGGCGAGGACGAGTAGTGGGACCTCGGTGAGATCGACCCGTCGATCTCACCGAGGTCCCACCGGAGAGGCCACACCGCCGGGCCCGTCTCGCCAGCGCAGCGGGACGGGCCCGGCGCGGCTCCCCTCGGCTCAAGCGCCGACGATCGTGGCGGTGAGCGGGTCGGGCGAGGACGGACCCGCCGCGGTTCCTCTCGGTGCCTCTCGGCGCCCAGATGCCCAAGCGCTCGGGCGCTCAAGGGCTCGGGTACTCAAGGGCTCGGGTACTCAAGGGCTCGGGTCGAGTGCCCAAGCGCTCAGATGCTCGGGTGCTCAAGGGCCCAGGCGCTCAGATGTTCAGGCGTCCTGAGCACCGTGGACCGGCCTTCAACGACAGGCCGGTCCGGATCGTTCAGTGAGAGATCAGCGGATCTGGCGCTTGTCGTACGCCTTCACCGCGAGCACCACGCCACCGGCGGCGACCGCGATCTGGATGACCAGCTCGATCCAGTCGATCCCACGGGTGTCCGCCACTCCCAGCACCGTCGCGATCGCGGTGCCGATGAACGCGGAGATGATGCCGATCACGATGGTGAGCCAGATCGGGATGGACTGACGTCCCGGGACCACCAGCCTGCCAAGCGCTCCGATCACGACACCGATGATGAGAGCGGAGATGATGCCCGTCACTTCCATGCTGCACGCTCCTGGGAGGCGGTCGCCGACTCGCGTCGGTCGAAGGCTGTGAGTCGATCACTACGCCCAACGATCTCGCGCTCGTCGTGGTTCCCTCGGCCGCTCCCGCGTTCTTCATGGTTTCCCCGCTGCCTGTCGCAGGCATAGCGGCAGGCGTCGCCGGTCAGGGGGCCGTCACAGTGCCGATCAGGGTGCCGGTACGGGCTTTTTGAGCACCTCCGCCAGGAGTGAGAAGCTCTCGCCGCCCCGACCCGCGTCGATCGCCTGTCGGGCGACGGCGTGGGCGGCACTCATCACGCCGGTGTCGATGCCCCGGGCGCGGGCCGCGTGGACGACGTGTTCCATGGTGGCCGCGGCCGACACGATGGTGGACTCGTCGCCCGGGTGCTCACCGTTGTCGACCTGCTCGGCGAACTCGTCGATGATGTCGGGCAGCAGGGCGCCGATCCCCTTGGCGAGCGGGGCGAGGTCCCTGGCGGCGATGTTCTCCGCGGACGCCAGTGCGAAGGCGTGGACGAGACCGCTCATGGACGTCCAGAAGAGGTCGAGCAGGGCGAGGTCGTGCGCCGCCGCCCTTCCGGGATCCGCGCCCAGGTACGCGGAGGTTCCGCCCAGGCCTGCCAGCGTCCGCCGATGGGCGCGGTGGATCTCCTCAGGTCCGCTGTACAGGACGACGGCCGCCGGTCCGCCGATGGTCTGCGTCGGGGTCATGATGGCGCCGTCGAGATAGTCGACGCCGCGCTCGGCGGTCCACGTGGCCATCCGGCGCGCGTGCTCCGGGGTGTCGGCGGTGAGGTTGACCAGGGTGCGGCCCTTCAGCGCGTCGGCGGCCGGTTCGACGATCGCCCGTACGGCGTCGTAGTCGATCACACAGGCGATCGTGAGCGGGCTCGCCGCGACCGCGTCGGCGACCGTGTCGGCGTGGGTCGCGCCCCGGGCGACGAGGGCCTCGGCTTTCGCGGCCGTGCGGTTCCAGACGGTCGTGGGGTGGCCGTTGTCCAGGAAGGCTCCGGCCAGCGCCTGGCCCATCGGTCCCAGACCGAGGACCGTCACCGGTACGGGATGGTCGTGGGTCATCTTCTACTCCGATCCGAGGTCGTTCGATCCGGCGTCCGGGCCCCTCCTCGCGGGGTCCGTGCGGAGCAGGTCGATCAGGGCCGAGAGGTCGTCGCCGCCCCTGCCTGCGGCGACCCCCCGGTTGAGCAGCGCCCCCATGGGCTCCAGCAGTTCGGTGCCGACGCCCTGGTCCCTGCCGGTCTCCAGCAGGTTGACGAACCCCGTCGCCTGCATCTCCAGGTTCGAGGCGGTGGCGGAGTGGTCGTTCGTGTCGTACGCCTTCGCCATCTCGGGCAGGCCGGCGATCATGGCGTTGAGCCAGGAGACCACCATCGGCGTGAACTCCGTCGCCGGGACCTTCTCCGAGCCGGCCAGGGCGACGGCCTGGAGGAAGCCGCCGAACATCCCGTACATCGCGCTGAGCAGGGCGATGTCGTAGAGGGCCGCCCGGCCGGCGTCCTCGCCCAGGTAGCTGACGGTGCCCGTCGCCGACAGGGTCTCCTCGTGGGCGGCGAAGGCCCGGGGCGATCCGCTGCAGAGGACGAGCGATCCCGGACGCCCGATCATCGGGGGCACCGCCATGATGCCGCCGTCGAGGTAGTCGGTGCCTTGGGCGGAGGCCCAGCGGGCCAGTTCGCGCGCCTGGCGGGGGGTGCCGTTGGTGAGGTTCACCAGGGTCCGGCCCGCCAGGGCTTCGGACGCGGTGCCGGGGCCGGTGGAAGTGCCGGGGCCGCCGGTGGTTCCGGGGGTGTTCGCGAGGCCGGACGGGCCTGGGGCGTGTGGGATGTCCGCGCTGTCGGACGCGCCGGGCGCGGCCGGTGCGCCGAGGGTGGCGCGTACGGCGGCGTCGTCCAGCACGCAGACCACGACGAGCGGGCTCGCGGCGATCGCCTCGGCGGCGGTGGCCGCCTCGGTCGCGCCCCGCTCCACGAGCTCCCCGCCTTTTCCGGCCGTACGGTTCCAGACGGTCGTGGGATGGCCGTTGTCCAGGAAGGCTCCGGCGAGCGCCTTTCCCATCGCCCCCAGGCCGATGACTGTCACCGGCGGACGGCCGTCGATATTCATTTATCCCCCTGTTTCATACGGTGTCGGCATGCGAAGGTCCCAGGCCCGGATTTTCGTTGTGACCCCGGGGCTGGGACGTTTTGATGCTGTCGCGCCGCTGAAACTTCCTCAAGTACCTACTATTTTGTCAGGTACTAACCTTTTTGTAAGTATGGAGAGTGGGATGAAGAAACAGACCTATTCGTGCGGGCTCGACGCCGCCATCGACGTCGTGGGCGGCAAATGGAAGGCGCTGATCCTGTGGGCCCTCCACCACAACCCGCTCCGGTTCGGAGAGCTGAGGCGAAGCGTGTCGGGCATCAGCGAGAAGATGCTGATCCAGCAGCTGCGGGAGATGGAGTCGTACGGCCTGGTGCACCGGGAGGTATACCACCAGGTTCCGCCGAAGGTGGAGTACTCGCTCACCGAGTTCGGCCACTCGCTGAACACCGCGCTCATCCCGCTCGGCGACTGGGGCGAGTCGCACATGGAGACCATCGAGGCCCTCCCCCGCCCCTGACCGTTTCCGCCGTTCCGTCTCGCTGGCACGCTCGCCGGGAGAGCCCCGACCCGCACGGGACGGGAGCTCACCGGGAGAGCCCGTACGGGACAAGGATTCACCGCAGGAGCGGGACCCGCACGGGCGGGAACCCACCGGAAGACCCCGACGAAACGGGAGAGCCCGTACGGGACGAGGGCTCATCGCAGGAGCCGGGACCCGCACGGGCGAGAACTCACCGGGAGACTCCCGCCCCGGCCGGGACGGGACGCTCGGCGTGCGTGAGCAGGTCGCTGAGGACCTCGCCGAGGATCTCCACGCCGTTCCTGGTGAGCACCGACGCGGGGTGGAACTGCACCGAGACGAAGCCGGGGCCGCGCAACGCGTGGACCTCGTCGCTCGACGCCTCCCTGAACACCTCCACCGTGCCCTCGCGCTCCAGGCAGGGGAACCGGTCGGCGGAGCTGCGGGCCGCGAAGGTGTTGTAGAAGCCCACCAGCTCCGTCCGCCCCATGAACTCGATCTTCCGCTGCACCCCCTGGTTGGGGAACGGGTTCCGCCTGATCTCCAGCCCGAGCAGCGTGCTGAGCACCTGGTGGCCGAGGCAGACCGACATGAAGGGGATGCCCAGCTCAAGGAGGCGCAGCGTCGTCTCCCTGAGATGAGCGATCTTGGGATCGGCGTGGTCCCTGGGGTCCCCCGGACCGGGGCCGACGATGACCAGATCGTGCTCCTCCAGCCGGTAGTCCTCGTCGAACCGGCGCACGCTGACCTCGCACCCCAGCGCGGCGAGCTGGTGCCTCGCCATCGCGGTGAAGGTGTCCTCGGCGTCGATCACCAGCACCCTGCGGCCGACCAGTCTCGGCACCAGGTGCCTCCTGCTGTCCGGTCCCTCGAACCAGAACCCGGCGAGCGGCGCGTTCCGCTCGATCAGCGCCCGCCGCACCTTCGGGTGGACGCTCATGTCCACCACCGGGGCGGAGGCGCCGATGCCGCCGCCCGGCGCGTGGCGCAGCGCCTCCAGCAGCCCTGCCGCCTTCGTCCGGGTCTCCTCCGCCTCGGAGGCCGGGTCGGAGTCGCGGACCAGCGTGGCGCCGACGGAGATCCGCATCCGGCCCGACGCGTCGATGTCGGCGGTACGGATGACGATCGCGGAGTCCAGCGCCCGCGCGCCGGTCTCGTCCCGGCCGATCAGCGCGACCATGCCCGCGTAGTAGTCCCGGCCCTCCGGCTCGTAGCGGCTGATCACCCGGCAGGCGCTCTCCAGCGGGCCGCCCGTGACCGTGGGCGCGAACATGGTCTCGCGCAGGATGTCCCGCACGTCCAGCGAGCTGCGCCCCTCGATCAGATACTCGGTGTGCGCCAGGCGCGCCATCTGCTTGAGGTACGGACCCACCGTGCGGCCACCGAGGTCGCACACCCGGCCCATCATCTTCAGCTCCTCGTCGAGCACCATGTAGAGCTCGTTCGCCTCCTTGCTGTCGGACAGGAAGCCGAGCACCCCGCACACCTCGGGGCCGTCCGCGGGATACCGGTAGGTGCCGCTGATCGGATTCATCACCACGGTGCCCGCGTCGAGGGTGATGTGCCGCTCCGGCGAGGCGCCCACGAAGGTACGCCCGCCGGTGTGGATCACGAAGGTCCAGTGACAGCCGGGGTCCCTGCCGACCAGCCGCCGGAAGAACGCGAGCGCCGTGCGGGTCGACCAGTTGGTGATCTCGGCGGAGAACGACCGCTTGATGACGAAGTTCGCGCCGGTCCCCCGGCCGATCTCCTCCGACAGCACCCGGCGCACGGTGGCCGCGTACTCCTCGTCGTCGGAGTCGAAGTCTCCCTCGCCCAGCTCGATCGGCCCGTCGGGGAGCCGGTCGAGGATCTCGCTCATCGGCAGTACGGCCTGGTCGACGACGGTCATCGCGAGCAGCGGGGCCTCGTCGTCGGGGAACGCGTACCCGCGCTCGCCGATCTGCCGGTACGGCAGCATCGCGAGCACCTCGTGCCGGGCACCGGCGCCCCGGGCGTCGTCGTCGGCGTTCTCGGGGGGAAGCGGGATGTCCGCGATGCGGCTCACCTCGGTGGTCTCCCCGACGAGCAGGTCGAGCCGGTCCGCGCCGGTCGAGCCGGGACGGTGCAGCAGGGCGAACGGGGGTGCGTCCGGACCGAGGATCCGGTCGAGCAGGGTCGTCTCGTTCCTCGCGTCGGCTGTCGTTCCGGTCATCGCTCCGGCCTCCGTCCGGGTCGTCGGTGCGGCCCCTGTCCGGGAGGGCGGAACGGTCCCCGTCCCGGTCCCCGTGCCGGTCGTCGGCCCGGTCACCGTCCCGCTCCTTCCAGGGCCGCCTCGTGCAACGCCACCTCGTTCAACGCCACCTTGTCCGCGACCGCCTCGTCCAGCATCGCCAGCGCGGACCGGGTGGACAGCGTCACCGAGCACCGCGACGCCGCGTAGTCCAGCGCCTGCCGGTGGTACTCCCGCGAGAAGTCGGCCACCGCGTCCGCCACCACGAAGGTCTGGATGTCCTGGGAGAAGCCCTCGTGGGCGGTCATCAGGATTCCGACGTGGGCGTACACCCCGCAGATCACCAACTGGTCGCGACCCCGCTCGCGCAACAGGTCGAGCAGGCCGGTGCGGCAGAACGCGCTGGGCCGCCACTTGGTGAACACGACGTCGGGTCCGGCGGGGGCCACCCGGTCCAGGATCATCCGGTGCTCGGGGTCGGCGCTCATTCCCGAGCCCCAGAAGTCCTTGAGCAGGCCGCGCTGCTCGTCGGTCATCCCTCCCGGCTGCGCGGTGTAGACGACCGGCGCGCCGAGCGCGGCGAAGCGCGTCCGCAGGGCCACGACGTTCTCCACCAGGTCGGTCGTGGGGGCCTGGCCGCGCGGGAACGGGCTCAGGAAGTAGTTCTGCATGTCGTGGACGAGCAGCACCGCGCGATCGGGATCGACGGTCCAGCGCGCGATGTTCTCAGGCAGTTCGTCCTCGGTCGGCATGGGATAGGAGTCGATCGCCGGGATCGCCATGGTGTGCCTCCGTTCTTCGTGAAGTACCGGGTTCCGGCCTCGGTGGGCCGGGGTCGTGCTCATCGGGTTCGCCTCGGCGGACCGGGGCCGTACCGGCCGGGGTCGCCCGAGCGGGCCGGGGTCGTGCTCATCGGGTTCGCCTGGGCGGACCGAGGGCGTTCCCACCGGGTTCCGGCCTCGGTGGGCCGGGTCGTGCTCAGTTGCCGAGGGCGGCGCCGCCGTCGACCGTGAGGTCCTGCAGGGTGATGTGCGCGGCGCGGTCGGAGAGCAGGAAGAGCACCGCGTCGGCGACGTCGGCGGGCCGGGCCAGCCGTCCCATCGGGATGCCGACCCGGAAGGTCTCCGGCGCGCCCTCGATGGAGATCCGCAGCGCGTCGTCTCCGTTCCACAGCGAGGTCAGCATCGGTGTGTCGGTGGAGCCGGGGGCGACGACGTTGCACCGGATCCCGTGTTTGGCGAGTTCCAGCCCCAGGCACTTGGTGAAGCTGCTCGCCGCCGCCTTGGACGCCGCGTAGGCGGCCATGTTCCAGCGCGGGGTCCTCGCCGCGTTGGAGGCCAGCGTGACGATCGCCCCGGAGCCCCGGGGGATCATCCGGTTCGCCACCGCCCTGCTGACGTGGAACACACCGGTCGCGTTGACCGCGAACGTGGTGTCCCAGTCGTCGTCGCTGAGCGAGGCCCCCGCGCCGACGCGCAGCACCCCGGCGGCGTTGACCAGGTAGTCGATCGGTCCCAGGTCGCGTTCCGCCCGCTCCACCATGGCGTCCACCTCGGCGCTGGAGGCGACGTCCGCGACGAGGCCCAGGACGCGGTGCCCGGCCTCGGCGAGTTCCTTGACGAACGTGTTCAGTGCCTCGGCGTTCGCGTCCATCGCCGCGACGGCGACGCCCTCGGCGGCCAGCGCCCGCACCACCGCCTCGCCGATACCGCCTGCCGCCCCGGTGACCAGAGCTGTTTTATCGCGCATCGGTCGTGCCTCCTCATCTTCGTGCCGCACGGGTGAGCGTGGCGACCAGGTCGGGATCGACACCGAGACAGCGCACAGAGAAGGTTCCGAGTGCCTCAAGGTAGTCGGCTTCGAGTTCGTCCTCGTCGAGGCCGGTGGCCCTGCCGCCCTCCACCAGGGTCCGGCCCGCGACGATCACGGTGTCCACGTCCGCCGAGCCGCCGAGGGCGAGGAAGCTCTCCAGCGGGCGTGGATTGAGCAGGTAGCGCCAGTCGTCGGCGGGGACGAGCAGCAGGTCGGCCTGCTTGCCGGCCTCCACGCTGCCGATCTCCCCCGCCCAGTCCAGCCCTTGGGCCGCTATCCGGGTGGCCATCGCCAGCGCGTCGGTCGGAAGCACCTCGGTCGGGTCGGCGTACATCTCGTTGTAGATCTGCCAGGTGACCCGCATCGCCTCGGCCATGCCGCCGATCGGCAGCGCGGCGCCGTCGGTGGAGAGCGAGACGTCCAGCCCGGCGCGCCGGAACTCCGGGATCACCCGGGTCTCGGTGAGCGAGGACTCCCCGGCGGGGCCGTACTTCGCCGGCGAGTGGCTGATGTGCGCGTTCGCCGCGACGAGCATCTTGCGCTCGTCCTCGTCGGCGAACGCGCAGTGCACCGCCATGAACCGGTCGGAGAGCAGGCCGAGGTCGGCGAACCTGCGGACCGGGGTCGTGCCGTAGTAGCTCCGCATCACCTCTGCCTCGTTGCGCAGCGCGCCGACGTGCGTCGCGAACGGCACGTCGTACCTGGCGACGAGTTCGGCGAGACCGGCGCCGAGCTCGTCGGTCATGGTGACCCCGTAGACCGAGGTCGGCCTCGCCCGTACCAGCCCGCTCGTGTCCTGCTCGCAGGCGCGCAGCAGGTCCTCGATCCGCCGCAGCACCACGTCGGCGTCGCGGGTCCTGCGGAACCGCGACTCGCCGGGGGCGCACACCGCGTCGCTCGCCCAGGTGCTGACCGAGCATCGCATGCCGAGGTGGCGGGCGGCCGAGGCGAGTGCCTCCGGCCGGTTGAACGAGCCCACGTCCCCGAGGGTGGTCGCGCCGGAGCGCAGCTGGGTCCACATCGAGTAGCGGGCGATCGCCTCGGCCTCCTCGGGGGTGAGCCGGTCGATCTGGTCGTGGAAGGAGTCGAAGACCATCGAGATCTGCCGGAGGTCGCCGCCCAGCGCCATGAACACGGGCTTGTCGTCGCGGTCGGCGGCGGGTCGCAGCGCGCCCTTGAAGGGGAACCGCATCGCGAACAGGTCGTGCCAGTGCGCGTTGACGAAACCGGGCAGGATCATCTTCCCCCTGGCGTCGATCGTGCGCAGGTTCTCGCGGTGCCGGGGCTCCAGCGCGGCCTCGACCTCCTCGGTGCTCCCCGCGGCGACGATCCGCTCGCCCTCGACGAGCACGGAGCCGTCGGGGACGACGCTCGCCTCGGCGTCGGCCGGGTAGAGGCAGCCGCCCCTGATCAGCAGCGCGCTCATCGGGCGGCCTCTTTCGTCTTCACCTGCCCGGCCTCCCAGGCCGCGCGCAGGTGCCTCTGCCAGGCGTCGACGGTCGGCTCGGCGGCGAGCTCGCCGAACTCCACGGCGATGCCCTGCCGGCGCCACCGGGTGACGAGCCGCATCATCTCCAGGGATCCCAGTCCGAGGTAGACGAGATTGGCGTCGCCGGTGATCTCGCCGGGTTCGGTCCCGACGATCGTCGCGATGGCCCGCCGCAGGTCGTCGGTCGTGGGCGGTGCCGAGATGTCGCGTTGCATGGCTGGTTCACCTTTCCTGACGTGCGAGCGGGCGCACGAGGGTCTTCTCGTGGTCGGGGATGTCCCGGGGGTCGGGGGTGGACGGCGCGGGCGCCCAGTCGCGGGACAGGGCCGGGTCCTTCGCCGCGGCGGCGAGCACCTTCTTGTCGATCTTGCCGAGCGGGGTGAGCGGGAAGTCCTCGACGAACTCCACCCGGTCCGGCAGCTTGAACTCCGCCAGCCCGCGCTCGTGCAGCGCCCGCTTCAGCTCGGCCAGCGCCGGCTTCTCGCCCCGGTGGACGACGAACGCGTAGATCCGCTCGCCGAGGAACTCGTCGGGCACCGGTACGACCGCCGCCCTCGCGACCGAGGGGTGGGTGAGCAGATGACCCTCCACCTCTCCGGCCGAGATCTTGTCTCCGCCGCGGATCACGACGTCCTTCAGCCGCCCCTCGATGACGAGGTTCCCCTCGGGGGTGAGGCTGGCCAGGTCGCCGGTGCGGTAGAAGCCGTCCTCGGTGAAGGCCCGCCGGTTGTGCTCCTCGGCGCGGTAGTAGCCGCGCAGGGTGTACGGGCCGCGGGTGAGCAGCTCGCCGGTGACGCCCGGGGGCACCTCGGCGTCGTGCTCGTCGACGATCCGCACCTCGTCGGCCGGTGAGATCGGCCGCCCCTGGGTCTGTACGACGGACTCGGGGTCGTCGCCCTTCCTGGACATGGAGAGCAGTCCCTCGGCCATGCCGAACACCTGCTGGAGGCGGCAGCCCAGCTCGGGCTCGATCCGCGCGGCCAGTTCCGGCTGGAGCCTCGCCCCGCCGATCTGCAGCACGCGCAGGCTGGACAGGTCCGCCTCCCCCCACGCCGCCTCCTCCAGCCAGAGCTGCGCCACGGTGGGGACGACCGAGGTGACGGTGACCCGCTCCCGCTCGATCGCGCGGAAGCAGTCCTCGGCGACCGGGGTCTCGACGAGCACGACCGTGCCGCCCTGGCCGAGCGTGCCGACGACCCCCGGGCAGCCCCAGGTGAAGTTGAACTCCACCGGCAGCGCCGCCAGGTAGACGTCGTCCGCGCCGAGCTCGCAGACTTCGGCCACCGCTCCTGTCTGGTAGACGTAGTCGTCGTGCGTACGCGGGATCAGCTTGGGCAGCGCGGTCGTCCCGCCGGAGAGCAGGAAGAACGCCACGTCCGAGGGGTCGCTGTCGGGAAGCGGGACCGGGTCGGCGTCCACCCGCGCGAGCGGGATCACCGTCGCACCGGCCGTGCCGGTCTCGGCGCCGCTCCCCGCGTCGCTCTCCTCGCCGTTTTCCGCGTTCAGGACGAAGATCTGGCGCAGGCTCGCCACCTCGTCGGCCATCCGCAGGGCGAGCGCGGTGTGGTCGAACCCGCGATAGACGCCGGGGACGACGTATCCGGACGCGCCGGACAGCTCGCACAGGTGCCTGATCTCGTTCGCCCGGTGCGACGCGAGAGAGAAGACGGGTTTGGCGCCCGCCCTGAAGAGCGCGAAGGCCACGATGACGAACTCGGGCACGTTGGGCAGTTGCAGGACGATCCGGTCGCCGGGCTCGACCCCGAGGCGATGGAATCCCGCCGCCATCCGGTCGATCCGGTTCTCCAGGTCCCGGTAGGACAGGCGCAGATCTCCGGCGACCAGTGCCGTACGGTCTCCGAACGCGTGCGCCCAGGCCCTCGGGAGGTCGCCGAGGCGCTCTCCGCGCCAGAGGCCCTCACTCCGGTAAAGGGCGGCGAACTCCTCGGGCCACGGTGTGCATCCGTCAAGCATCTACCGGCCTCCGTTCTCCGGCTCGCGGTTCTCGGGCCCTTGGTCGCCGTCTCGCGGCTCGTGCCCCGGGCGTTTGTGGTCGTCGTGCTGGATCTCCTGGTCCTCGGGCTCGTGGTCGTCGTTCTGGAGCTCGTGGCTCTCGGCTCCGCGGCTCGCTGCCTCGTCGCTCTCAGACCCGTGGTCGCCGGGCTCGTACGGGGCGATGATCTCCAGGACCACGCATCCGGCCTCCATGCCGGGGGCGCTGCCGATGAGCAGCACGTGGTCTCCGGGGACGACCTGTCCGCTCGTCCACAGGTGCTCCAGGCCGATGAACGGGTCGGCGGCGCCGGCGTGCCCGATCCTCCGGGTGAAGTCCCACAGGCCCCGGTCCGCGTCGATCTCCAGGGGGTCGAGGAACATCGCCTCCAGGGAGTTCCGCGCGAAGGCGGTGTGGCAGACGCGGGTGACCTTCTCCATGGAGATCCCGGCCTCCTCCAGCGCCCGGTCGGCCGCCTCGGCGACGCACTCGCCGAAGTGCCCCATGGGGGGTGCGATGCCCGCCGCCCACTGCCTGCGCCAGTAGTCGCTGCGCTCCTCGAAGTTCAGCGAGCGGCCGATCGTGACGCCCGGCGGGAAGATGACCTCCCCGCCCCGGTGCAGTTCCTCCATCCCGGGGTTGGAGACCGTCCCGAAGGCGAGCACCCGGGCGAAGCCCCCGCGCCGCGAGACCACCGCGGCGGCGCCGCCGTCCGCGAGCAGGAACATCCTGGAGGCCCGCCACCGGTCCACCCCCGGGGCCGAGAAGTTGTCGCCCGCGGTCAGCAGCACCGCGTCCTTGCGGTCCCTGCCACGGTCGGCGATGAGCCGGTGCGCGGCCATCTCAAGGCTCGCGATCATGCCGAGGCAGCCCTGCCGGATCTCCAGGGCGGTGATCGGCCGGTCCAGCGTCCTGCGCAGCACGTAGTGCGGCGCCGACCAACCGTCCGGCCCTTGGTGGTAACTGTCGCTGTGCAGCAGCGCGCCGAAGTCGTCGGGGCCGTGGCCCGAGCGGCGCAGCGCGACCTGGGCCGCGCGGGCCGCCATCTCCGGTGCCGGCGTCTCGCCGGCCACCATCACGGCCTCCATCCCGGAGGCCTCGCGGTCGGCCCGGTCGTACCAGGACCTTCCGACCGCGTGCTCGGTGGTCACCACGGGGGGCAGGTACGTGCCCACCCCCGCGAGGTAGATGTCGTCGACCCTCATCGCGCGCTTCCCCCCACGGCGGAGAGCAGGTCGGCGGAGTCGTCAGCCAGGACGCCTCCCCCTGCGGCGGGGACCAGGCCCGCGTCCAGGCCGGCGTCGAGACCGGCGGAGGCGGCGAAGTCGGCCGCCAGGGCGCCTCTCCCGCCGGCGGGAACCAGGTAGCGCGCCACGCTGTCGAGCTTCTCGCAGGTCTCCTCGAACTCCCGCTCGGGAGTGGACTGCCCGACGATGCCGGCCCCGGCGCGCAGCCAGGTGCGGCCGTTCTGGCGGTAGGCGCTGCGCAGCACGAGCGCCGCGTCCATCTCGCCGTTGTGGTCGACGGTGAGCACGGCCCCGCTGTACAGACCCCGCGACTCGGGCTCGTGCCTGCGGATCGTGGTGTACGCGGCCTCCTTGGGCACGCCGGACGCGGTCACCGCGGGGAAGACCGCGCCGAAGGCGTCCCACGCCCGAAGGCCGGGGGCGAGCTTGCCGGACACCTGGGAGGCGAGGTGCTGGACGCTGCCGCGTTCGCGGATCGCCATGAACTCCGGCACCTCGACCGAGCCGGGCACGCAGACGTCGACGAGCTCGTCGGTGCCGACCTTCACCGAGATGGCGTGCTCGTAGATCTCCTTGGCGGAGGCGAGCAGGTCGGCGCGCAGGCTCTCGTTCTCCAGCAGGTCGGAGGTGAGCGCCCTCGTCCCGGCGAGCGGCTGGCTCACCACGCGGCCGTCCGCGGACACCTTGACCACGATCTCCGGGCTGAACCCCGTCGTCTCCACGCCACCGAGGTTGAGCAGGAACGACCGCGCGGGGTTGTTGCCCCGGCGTCCCGCGAGGTAGGTGGCGATCAGGTCGATGTCCTCGTCGACGTCGACGACCCGCGACAGGATGACCTTGTGCAGGTCGCCCCGGTTGATCTCCTCGACCGCGAGCCGCACCGCCGTCCGGTACGCGTCCTCGCCGCGTTCGCGCACGTCCAGCGGCTTCGGCTGCGCCTCGGAGGTGACCGCGGGGCCGGAGATCGTCTCCAGCAGCGCGGTCAGCGTCTCCTGGTCGGCGGCGCGCAGGTGGGCGTGGCCGTCCTCGATGCGGACCTCGGCCTTCGGCACCACGAGGTGCAGCAGCCGGTTGTCGCCGACGTGGTCGAGCCTGCCGTCCTTGGCGTAGGAGAGCTCGAAGGTCGCCCAGCCGTAGGCGCGCCAGGCGGGGACCTTCACGATGTCGAGCAGCCGGGCCACCTGGTGCAGCGGCCGGTCGCTCCAGGGCAGGACGACGTCGGGCTCGTTCTCCTGGGTCAGCCGGGCGCCGGTGCGGTCCAGCGTGACCTCGGCCCGCGCGCCTGCCGCGTAGGACCATTTGCCGCCGCTCTCGTACACGACGTACTCCGCGTACGGGCCGGAGGCGGCGAGCCTGGCCGCGACCCTCGGCGGCTCCTCTGAGAGGGGAACCTGCGTCTCGAAGTAGTGCAGCCACCTGTTGGAACTCATCTGCGGGCATCCTTTCCTGGCCGTGGGAAGCCGGCTCTTTTTGTTACCAGCAATTACGCTAAGCTGGTAACAAAATCAGGACAATGGGCCCGCGATAAGACATGCTTTTCAGGATGCGAAGACGGAATGGCGAGGAAGAAAACGGGAGAGACGAAACAGCGACCGGGAAAAGGGCGGGAGGACCGGAGAAACGCGAGGTCGCGGCCGGTTCAGACCCAGCCGGCCCTGATCGGTCAGAGGCCGGTCAGATCCAGCCGACGGACGGCGTCCACCCGGTTCCCCGCGTTCGGCTTGGTGACCGTCTTGCCGAGATGGTCGCGCACGGTCCCGACCCCGGCCGGTCGGAGGCCGGTCAGATCCAGCCGGCCTCGGTGGCGATACGGATGGCGTCCACCCGGTTCCTCGCGTTCAGCTTGGTGACCGTCTTGGTGAGATAGTTGCGCACGGTCCCGACGGACACGTGCATGATGGCCGCGATCTCCGGCGGCTCGGCGCCGCCCGCGGCCAGCCTCAGGACCTGGACCTCACGTCCGGACAGCGGGTTCTCCCCGACGTCCCACGCGGTCAGCGCGAGCTGCGGGTCGACGATGCGACGCCCCGCGGCCACCTCGCGGACCGCCTGGGCGAGGCGTTCCGAGGGCGTGTCCTTGAGCAGGAAGCCGGAGACCGAGACCGACAGGGCGCGGCGAAGGGTGCCGGGCCTTCCAAGGCCGGTCAGGATCAGCGTCCGGCAGGTGGGCAGCTTCGCGTGCAGCTCCTCCGCCGCGGAGAGACCGTCGAGCACGGGCAGGTCGACATCGATGATCGCGACATCGGGGCGCGTCTCGAGCGCGGTGGGCACGATCCTGTCCCCGCTGCCCACCTGGGCCACCACCGTGAGGTCGGGCTCGATGTCGAGGAGGGCCGCCAGCGCTCCGCGCACCATCGGTACGTCCTCGGCGAGGAGGATCTTCAGCACAGCGGCACTCCTGTCCGGACTTCGGCTTCAGGGCGAGAAACGACACCCGGACGCGACAGGGGCTCTCGATCTCGCGGGTGATCCCGCGATCGTCGTCACGGGGGGCTCGGTGACCAGTCTCTCGATCGACCTCGCGAGGCGACTCCCCTCCATGTACGCCTCACCACTGTTCGATCAAGCTTACTGGATCCACCGATCTTGATCCGAATAGTACCCAGTCAATTACGTTTGGCAATGCCAGCGGAATCTGACAGCTGCTTACTCTGACTTGTCAGTCAGAACGATCCGGCCGAATCACCCCCCGTCGCCGTCCGTTCCCTCCACATCCCTCGGCATGTCCCCGGACAGGGCATCGGACCCGTCCTCCCGCACGCCTCCGGGCATGTCCCTCGGCTTCTCCGCACGGAAGACGACGACCAGCCGGAACGTGCCGTCGACGACCTCGGCCGTCAGCCGCCCGCCGACGGCACGCAGCCGCTCCGTGAGGTCCCCCAGCCCGGAGCCGTCGCGGACGTCGGGAAGCGTCCCCGGCGGCACCCCGTCGTTGGTCACGCACAGCCGCGTCCCGGCCTCGTCCACGGCCATCTCGACCACGCAGTGCCGCGCCCTGCTGTGCCGCAGCACGTTCGTGGCCGCCTCCCGCAAAACGACCGCGAGCACCGCGTCCAGATTCCCCGGGGCCACGTCCTCGGGGATCCTCACCTCGACGTCGATTCCGGCGGCGGCGAGTGTGGAGACCAACAGGTCCGACTCCGCGCCGAACGACATGTGCCGGTATCCACCGGCCACCGCCCGGACATCCGCGACCGCCCGCCGCGCGATCTCCAGCACCTCTGCCACCTCGCACTTCGCCCGCTCCGCCGACCCCGGCAGCAGCCGGTACGCCAGCTCGCTCTTGGCGATCATCACCGAGAGGTCGTTACCCAGCAGGTCGTGCAGATCCCGCGCCACCCGCAGCCGCTCCTGGGTCACCGCCATCCACGCCAGTTCCCTTCGCGCCCGGTCCACCCGCGCCACCAGGTCCGACAGCGAGCCGATGCCGAAGACCACCAGGCCGGTCAGCAGCGTGGAGATCACCAGGTACGCGGTCCACTCCACCGTGTCGCCCTGCAGCACGGACAGCAGCAGCACGCCGGCGCCGATCGCCGCGTACAGCACCCACCGCCAGAAGCTCGCCACCATCAGCAGCACCGCCCCCGCGAGGAAGCCGCCCATCGAACCCCACGGCGCGCCGATCCACAGCAGCGGCAGGAGCGTGGCGACGGTCTGCACCACCAGGGTCGCCCTCCTGAGCCACGCCGGCCACGAACGCGGCTCCCC
Organism: Streptosporangium sp. NPDC049078; assembly: GCF_040648855.1. Taxonomy (NCBI): domain Bacteria; kingdom Bacillati; phylum Actinomycetota; class Actinomycetes; order Streptosporangiales; family Streptosporangiaceae; genus Streptosporangium; species Streptosporangium sp. NPDC049078. The sequence continues at coordinate 138,703 of NZ_JBEZEL010000021.1, read as the reverse complement.
CAGGGAGTCGACGATCTGCACGCCGACCAGCACGGCGACACAGGCGGTGAATCCCGCCAGTTCGAGCGGGCTCGTCGGCCGCGCCAGCACGTTGACCACGATGAGCAGGCCGTACCCCGACAGCACCAGCACGGCGATGAAGCGGGCCACCCGCAGATGCCACGCCCGCGCCGGGCCCCTGCCCGGTGGCCCGTCATCCCGCGCGTCCGGTCGCGCGGACTCGCCCTGCGGCGTGCCGGACATCCCCGGCGCCTGGGAAACCGCGGCCCTCGCGGTGACCGGCGCCACGGGGGCCTCCGCGGTCAGCCGGAACCACTCGTCGTCGACCGTGACCGACAGTCGTCCGCCCGCCGCCTCCAGCCGGCCCTTGAGATTCCCCAGCCCCGTACCGGCCTCGAACGAACGTGCCCTCGGCTCGGTACCGTCCTCGAACGAACGCGCCCCCAGCTCCGGCTCGACCCCGTCGTTGCAGACCCGAAGCCGCGCCCGGCCCTTCTCCACAGACGCCTCGATCTCACAGTGCTGCGCCTTGCTGTGCCGCAGCACGTTGGTGACCGCCTCCCGCAGCACGATCGCCAGCACCGTGTCCAGCGCCTCCGGCAGGCCCTCCTGTGAAACGTTCACCCGGGCCCGCATCTCGGCGACCGAAAGCATCGCCTTCGCCGACTCCGCCTCCGCCGTCAGCGACATGGGCAGATACCCGCCCGCGACCACCCGTACCTCCGCCAGCGCGCGGCGGGCGACCACCAGGACGTCGCGGAGTTCGCTGCGCGCCCGCTCGGCCGCCCCCGGCAGCAGCCGGTAGGCCAGTTCGCTCTTCAGTGTCATCGCCGAGACGTTGTAGCCCAGCAGGTCGTGCAGATCCCGCGCCACCCGCAGCCGTTCCCGCGCCACCGCCATCCGCGCGAACTCCCCCTGCGCCGCGTGGACCGCCCGCACCAGGGACGCCAGCGAGCTGACCCCGTACACCATCAGCCCGGTGAGCAGGGTGAAGTACACGCTGTAGACGACGTCCACCACCATCAGGTGCTGTTCCCTGAGCGCGAGCAGCACGCCGACACCGGCCGCGACGGCGAAGAAGAGTCCCCAGCGCCACGGCCCCGCCACCACCAGCAGCATGGACCCGGCGAGAAATCCCGCGATGGATCCCGCCTGCGGGCCGACCCATGTGAAAGGCAGAAAAGTAACAATGGCCTGTACCGAAAGTGTGAGAACACGGAGCGGTACGGGCCAGCTCAGAGCCTCCTGTGTCGAATGTGAAAGTTGCAGGAAAAGCGCGGCCAGCAGACAGCCGGCGAAGCCCGACAGTTCGGTGCTCGGCAGGCCACTTCCCCATACGAACATCAGTGCGTTGAACACGTAGCCGTACAGAACGGCGACGATGATCGCGCGTGCCACCCTGGGGGCGGCGAGTCCGCCCTCCCTGTGCCGCTTTCTCCGGGTTCTCCGAGATGAACCGGGCAGCGACCTGGCGAGTCCGCGCCAGCCCTGCGGGGAGTCGGCGTCAACCGTCATCGATCGTCTCCTTCGAAGCCCGACCGGTTTCCCGTCCCCACTCATCCCGAGACCCTGAAGCAATCTATATCAGCTAAATAAGCTTAGATAGACCTATTTGCGTAGCTCTGGGTGAATCGACAGGGACTAGCAGTGGAAAACCATGCGTTGTCGCCGTACCGCATGATTCAAGCACGTCCGGCGAGAGGGCGGTGCTCACCGGACTCTCGCCGTGCGTGCCCTCATCCCCTCCGCGAAACGACGGGAAAGGCGAACTATCGGATTACGAGAGTGCCGCCCTCGCCTGAACAACCCATTCGGCATCATTCGCCGCGTATCGCCCGGAAAGCCGACTCGGCTCGGGAACGAGACGGTGGCCGACGACGAACCCGCCGACACTCGACTCGACGCGCCAGTCGAGGCCGAAGACGCGTCCCGTCACCTCGATGTCGCCGCTGTCCAGCCTGCACGCCGCCAGCCCCATCGCCGTGCAGACCAGGGAGAGCGTCTGCGTCAGCGCCCCGACGTTCTTGAGGACCAGCGAGTAACTCAGCCCGTTGTACTTCCTCGACAGCCTGCGGAACCGCGCGGTGATGGTGATCAGTACGGGCGGCGTCGCGTCCAGGTTCGCCGCCACCTTGCCCGTCTCCAGCAACTCGTCCACGTCCGCCGGGTCGAACCCGATCGGCTCCAGCCGGTGCCGCAGCGGATCGTAGTGGTAGATGCCCCGGGGCACGTCGGCACACCTGTCCACCGTGGCGTAGAGCTCAAGCTCATAAGAGCTCCCGCTGCTCGGGTAGGGGCGATCGCTCGTCGCGGTCGTCGAGGACTCGTCGGGCGAGCCGACCAGCGAGCGGACCCGGGCCGTCCTGTACAGCAACTCCCCCAGCTCACCGGCCGTCAGCTGCCGCTCGCCGTAGTGCCGGGTGTGCCTGCTCGCCTCGACGACCGCGGTGAGCGGCGGATCCGCCGCGAGCAGCTCACCCCACTTCGGCCGGGGCAGCGCGACGGGAGCCGGCTCCGCGCCGACGGGGACCTCCGGAGGCCCCGGCTTCACGACGGGCTCGACGCTCCACTGATCCCCCATCGGGTACGTCGCCCCGAAGTCGTGATCGTGCCTGCCGAGGGTGGAACGGGTGTGGAACATGAGATCGACGGGAGTCCAGGCGACGAGGGCGGGGTCGACGTCCTCCTCGAACACCATCGGCTGGAAGGGGTCCTCCTCCACGGCCTGCACCACCATCCCCGCCGCCATCAGGTAGGCGACCACGGGCCAGGACTCCGGCCCGATCGCCGAGGGGGCGACCGGGCGGATCAGCGACCCGACACCGGCCATCGCGTCGGGCCGGTGCAGGATGACGCGGTGCAGCGAGAGCGGCGACTCGACGTGGTAGTTGTTGCCGTCGGTTCTGATCAGCGCGAACCTCGACAGGCGGATCGGGTGGAGCAGAGGGACCGCCGGCAGCCGGAACCGCGCCCGCTGGGTGAGCGGGATCACCGACAGCGTCGGCTGCTCGGGATCGAAGCCGAAGGAGCGCACCACCATGTGCTGGAGACCGTCGAGGATCGCCTCCAGCTCCCGCCGTTCGTCCTCCTCGCGGATGACGTTGTCGAGCAGGATGGGCCCCAGGCTCATCCGGCGCATCGCCTCCAGCACGGCGGGTCCGGGGGACGGCAGGATCACGTCCTCCCAGCGGCTGTGCACCACCACGCTTCCGCTGTGCGGCTCCGGTTCGATGTAGACGTCCTCCCGGAACGACCACTGGGGAAATATCTGGAGCGAACCGGCATCATTGCCTTGGCCGCCGACCATCCTGTTGACTCCTGATCCGTGTTGGGACGGGAAAATGGCTACATGAACAGGGGAATCGGGTTGAGATCCTCGTACGCCGTCGCCCTGTCAAGACGTCCGAGCCGGACGGGGACGTCGTACAACCGCCCGGGGCCGAACCTCGCCCAGAAATGCCGTAGACCGGGGACGACCACCTTGACGACCGGCATCCCGATGTCGGGACGCGTCTGGTCGAGGACGAGAACCTCCAGGCCCGCCCGCCCGGCCAGTGTGACGATGTGCTCGACGTCCTCCCGCAGGTCATCTCGGGGAATGTAGGCGTAGTCACTCAGCGCCCGCGGCCCCCGATCCCCGCCCGGACGCAGATAGGGCTGGTTCTCCGTCGTCGCCCTGAGCCACCAGTCCTGGATGTGATGATCTGTCTCACCGTATCCCGTCCCGTCGGCGCGTGCCCCGGCGACGGCAGGAAGCAGTTGCCCGAGTTCGGTCAGCGCGCGCCGCGCGGCGATCCGGGGGTCGAAGTGGGCACCGAACCCGAGCATGATGTCCTCGGCCGGCTTGTCGACGCGCCGCGAGATCGCCGCCATCACGGGGATGCCCAGATCCGAGGTGACGTCGAGGACCCAGAACTCCCTGCCGATGCCCTCGTAGCGCGAGCGCAGGTCGGCGATCCACGGGTCGCCGAACGAGTCGAGGTCCACGGCGGGCTGACGCGTGCGGTTGTACCACCAGATGGCCACCGCGTCGCGCTCGACCAGTTCGAGGAACCCCTGGACGATCGCGTCCTCCACACTGGAGCCCGCGGCGTTCCCGTTGGAGGTCGCGCGCAGCGAAGGATGACCGCCCCTGGTGAAGTAGAGCAGGTCGGTGGGGAGCAGGCGCTGCCGCTTCTCGGTGAGCGACCACACCGGGGTCCAGTCGACGACCTCCTCGTCGTCGAACGGCTCGGGGATGTGCTGGAAAGCCGAACTCTCGGCGTTCCAGCGGTGCCGGTCCTCGAACTGGCGCCGGTGGAAGTGCTGGCACTCGTCGGGGCGCACGGCCCGCTCACCCAGGCCGCGGAGGCTGCCGCGCACCGTCGGCTCGTCCCCGTGCCGCGATCCGCAGTGTCTCTCCACCGCCTCGCAGAGCGCGCCCACCCTCGCCTCGAGGTCGGTGCTCCCCTTGCCCCCGCTCTGCCGGCGCAGGCCGGCCCTCATCGCGGAGAGACTGTCGTCGGTGAGGGCGAGGTTCGGCCCGGAAAGGTAGCAGTGCAGGAAGGAGGGGCTGCGCGGGTCGCGCTGGATCACGTCCGTGATCCCGGTGAGGGGGTCGGCCAGATGGCGGTAGCGTTCCCAGACCAGTTCGGTCTCCAGCGCGCGATGCCCGTTGCCGCCCACCGCCGCCTTACTCCTGGACGCGACGGCGACGGGCCTGCCGACGCGTTCCGCGACCAGCCCGGGGTCTCCGCAGGAAGAGCACTGCGGGCGCCTCTCCACGGGGTGCCGCACCCCCTGCAGTGAGAAGGTGTCCAGCGTCCACACCGTGTCCTGGTGCTCGTCGCGCGATCCGGCCAGCCACTTGACCGCCTCCAGCGCCGCGAACCGTGCCCCGAGGGCGCGGGTGAGGGGCAGCGACGCCTCGGGCGGCCTGACGGCCCCCGTCTCCGGCGTGCTCCGCAGCCGTGTCTCCCCGCGCCGGTGCGCACGCAACCGCGTGGTCAGGCAGGACAGGCAGGGTCCCTCCCTCGGCCGGAAGATCGGGCCGATCCACAGGTCGGCGCCGACCGGCTTGACGAGCAGCCAGGGCCGCCCGTCCGCGAGTCTCCGTTCGTTGAACCGTTCGAGCTCAGGGTCGAGATAGTCGTCGCAGAGCACGAGGAACAGGGTCGCGGACCCGTCACCGTCCTCCTCGACGGTGACGTCCATCGACCGCAGCGCCTCGGCCGTGGGCCTGGTGTCGACTCCCCCCAGGGAGACGAGGTGGGCGGACGACTCCGCCAGCCCCGACGCGGCCCGGTCCGCGTCCAGCCGCCCGAGGTCCCAGTACGCCTCGGCGGCGGCGTCGGCCCTCGGGGAGGGCTCCGGGCGGCGAGGCCCGACGAGATTCGCCTCCGCCAGCCGGCCGAGGAGCCGGCCGAGCTGCGCGGCCGGGATCCCGGGCGCCACCCGCCTGCGCACCTCGGCCAGGCTGTGATTACCGTCCAGTAGCGGCGCGAGCGCCTGAATCTGCTCACCGGACAGGGCGACCGTCCCCCGTGCCGAGGTGAGATAGACCGCCTCCCCCGGAACCGTCACCGCCCGCAGGTGGCGCTTGAATCCGATCAGCGGTGAGTTCGCCCCGTTCTCAGTGAAGTGGTTCATCCGCAGTAGGTCCAAGCGGCAACGACGGGAGCGGGGTGGTCGAGGTCCTCGATGACGAGGTCTTCCAGGAGCGCGCGCTCCACGATCCCCGTACGCGGCCCGGCCGTCTCCTCGCCGCCGAGGAGGACGCCGAACCCCGCGAACGCGGTGCCTCCGAGGTCACCGGCGTGCCCGCCGGCGTTCTCGGACCCGGTCCAGGTCCTCATGAGGAACTCGGTGAAGCTCAGGTCCTGCTCGTTCACCCGGTCGGCCAGGGAAGCGTTCATGGTCGCCATCGCGGTCTCCTCGATCTGCGTGAGTTCGAATAAGGGAATTGTGCGCTCGACCTGGAGAGGGGAACAGTTTTCACGTCACCAAACGAACGTGAAAGTCTCACATCGCACTCGTGGCGCCGTGTGTAGGACTTCCCGCTCCCGTCGGTCTACGCTGACCGCATCCGGACCAGGAGACTGGAGGAGATCATGGAGCAGAAGCAAATCCGCCGGCCGCAGAAAAAGCTCATCCGGGTCCCCCGGCAGAAAAAGAAGCGCGCGGCCGACTCTCGCCACACCATCGACACCCGCACTCCCAGCGGGGTCTACCTGCCCTACTAGGGCACGGCCGCGCATATCCGGAAAACGAGCGACCTCTTGCCTCAAGAGCCATGCCAACCAAATGGCTTGACACTTTCCTACTAGGTTAGCTTAAGAGGAAAAATGTACCACGACCTGCAAATAAATCGACTGAGAGCGCTGGTCACCGTAGTCGATGTCGGCGGTTTCCGAAGGGCCGCCGAGGCCCTGCACATAACGCAGCCCGCCATCAGCCAGCAAATTCGCCAGCTCAGCGGCCTCATCAAGGGCCCCATATTCACCTCGACCGGCAGGAAACTGATGCTCAGCCCGCAGGGCGAGGAGCTCCTCGGCTACGCCCGCCGTCTCGTCGCACTCAACGACGAGGCGGTGGGCCGTTTCATCCCCCCTCCGGGAAACCAGCGGCTGTCCATCGGGATCGTCAACCAGCTCGCGGAGGCGCTTCCCGAGATCCTGCGGCTGCTCACCAAGGGCATGCCGCACACCCAGGTCAGCGTCCAGACGGGATTGAGCGAATCCCTGGAGAGCCGGGTGAGCACCGGCCAGCTGGATCTCGCGCTGCTCCTGCAGACGAGACCGCACCGGAGCGGCGCCACCAGCCAGGAGCTCGGCCACATGCGGATGGACTGGTTCGGGCGCCCGGCCCACGGTGAGGGCGCCGCGCTCCCGCTCACGCTCTTCACCGAGCCGTGCACGCTGCGCGGCCGCATCGTGGAGGCGCTCGACGAGTCGGCCGTCCCGTGGCGTGTCGGCTACGAGGGCGCCGAACTCGTCGGACTGCGCGCGGCCGCCAAGGCCGGCCTGGGCGTGGCGTGCCTCGTCGCCAACGGCGACGAGCTCTGGGGCCTGCCCAAGGCTGCCAGGCTCACCCTTCCCTCCCCGCCCGGCCCCCTGCCGGTGACCATGGCCCTGTCCACCGCCGCCGCGTCCTCGGGGTACGTCCCGATCGCCCGCAAGGCCTTCCAGCAGTCACTGCGCGACTACCCCTTCGCCGGCTGAGGCGACCGAACCCCTGCCCCCACCGAACCGGCCGGGCCCGTCGGACCCGATGACACCACCGAACCGACCAGGCCGACCGAGCCCCTCGCACCCACCGGCACCACCGAGCGGCCCTGAACCGGCCGGCCCTGCCCCCGGTCGACCGAATCGGCTGTTCCCGTCCCTGGCCGACCGACCGGCCGGCCCCGTCCCCGAAGGTTCCCACCGGGTGACTCATCCTGAAGATGCCGGATGAATCACCCCGATGGCGCCGGGTGGCCCCACCCCGGCGGCGTCTCCTCGCTGACCTCCTCGTCTCCTCCACCCGGGGCGAGGACCTCACCGCTCAGGAAGCCTCGATGATCCCCGCCGCGCGGGTGGTCCCGTCCGCCGGGTCGATCAGCAGGCAGGAGCCCGTCGTACGGGAGTGCGCGTAGGGATCGACCGCGAGGGGCTCGGTGGTGCGCAGCACGACACTCGCGATCTCGTTCACGGCGAGGCTGTCCGCGCCCGGGGCGCAGGTGAGCTCCCCGAGCGCGGCGGAGGGCACGATGTCCTCGACGACCGCCTGGACCGTCCTGGTGGTGTGCTTGACCAGCACCCGTTCCCCGACGCGCAGGGCGCGCTCGTGCAGGTGGCAGGTGGTCACCCGAAGCTCCCAGGTGAGGGCGGGCGCCGCGTCCTCCGGCACGATGAGGGAACCCCTTGAGACGTCGATGTCGTCACGCAGGCGCACGGCGACCGACTGCGGCGCCCACGCCGTGTCGACCGGCTCGCCGAGCACGTCGATCGCCTCCACCGTGGACGTCTGCCCGCCGGGGAGCACCGTGACCCGCTCGCCGACCCGCAGGACGCCGTTGGAGATCTGGCCGGCGTAGGCACGGCGGCCGTTCGCCCGGATCACGTACTGGACGGGAAGCCGGGCGGGCGTCCCCGAGGGGTCGGTGCCCACCCGCACGGTCTCCAGGAGCTCCATGATCGTGGGCCCGGTGTGCCAGTCCATGTTCGGCGAGGGGGTGACGATGTTGTCGCCGGTGAGCGCGGAGATCGGGATCGCGGTCACCTCGCCGATCCCGAGGCCGGAGGCGTACCGGGTGAACTCCTCGGCGATCGCCGCGAACACCTCCTCGTCCCAGCCGACGAGATCCATCTTGTTCACGGCCAGCACGACGTGGGGCACCCGCAGGAGCCCGGCGACGGCGGCGTGCCGCCTGGTCTGCGAGGCGACGCCGTTGCGGGCGTCGACGACGATGAGCACCAGCTCCGCGGTCGAGGCGCCGGTGACCATGTTGCGGGTGTACTGCACGTGTCCCGGCGTGTCGGCGAGGATGAAGCGCCTGCGCGCGGTGGCGAAGTAGCGGTACGCGACGTCGATGGTGATTCCCTGCTCGCGCTCGGCGCGCAGGCCGTCCGTGAGCAGGGCGAGGTCGGCGGTCTCCCGCCCCTGCTTGCGCGAGGCGCTCTCCACCGCCTCCAACTGGTCGGCGAGGATCGACTTGGAGTCGTACAGCAGCCGGCCCACGAGGGTGGACTTCCCGTCGTCCACGGATCCGGCGGTGGCGAAGCGAAGCAGTGTGGTGGTCATCAGAAGTACCCCTCCCGTTTGCGGTCCTCCATGGCGGCCTCGCTCAGCTTGTCGTCGGCGCGGGTGGCCCCTCGCTCGGTCAGCCGTGAGGAGCGGATCTCCTCGATGACCTCCTCCAGGGTGGCGGCGCCGGAGTCGACGGCGCCCGTGCACGACATGTCGCCGACCGTGCGGTACCGCACGAGACGCCGCTCCAGGCGTTCGTCCCTCCTCGGGCCGCCCCACGCGCCGGGGGCGAGCCACATGCCCCGGCGTGAGAAGACCTCGCGCTCGTGCGCGAAGTAGATCGGCGGCAGCTCGATGCCCTCGGAGAGGATGTACTGCCACACGTCCAGCTCGGTCCAGTTCGACAGCGGGAAGACGCGGACGTGCTCGCCGGGCGAGTGGCGGCCGTTGTAGAGGTTCCACAGCTCGGGCCGCTGCCGTCGCGGGTCCCAGCCGCCGAAGTCGTCGCGCAGCGAGAACACCCGCTCCTTGGCGCGGGCCTTCTCCTCGTCCCGCCGCCCGCCGCCGAAGACCGCGTCGAAGCGGTTCTTCTCGATGGCTTCGAGCAGCGGCACCGTCTGCAGCGGGTTGCGTGAGCCGTCGGGCCGTTCGGCCAGCTCACCCCGGTCGATGTAGTCCTGGACCGAGGCGACCTTCAGCCGCAGCCCGTACTCGGCGACGACGCGGTCCCGGTAGGCGATGACCTCGGGGAAGTTGTGGCCGGTGTCGACGTGCAGCAGCGGGAACGGCACCGGCGCGGGGGCGAACGCCTTGCGCGCCAGGTGGAGCATGACGATGGAGTCCTTGCCCCCGGAGAAGAGGATGACCGGCCGGTCGAACTCCCCGGCCGTCTCCCTGAAGATGTGGGCGGCCTCCGACTCCAGCGCGGCCAGGTGGGACAGCTGGTAGGTGTGGCCGACGGTCTCGTCGACGGCGATCGTTGTCATCGTGATGTCCTCTCTCCTGCGGCGGCCGCGACGGTCACGAGGGCGGCGGCTTCGACGTCCTCGAAGGTGCCGGTTCCGTTCGCGGTCTCGGCGGCTTCGACGGGCCGGGCGCCGTTGACGCCCGCAGCGCTTCCCGGGCTTCCGGGGCTTCCCACGGTTCCGGTGCCCGCGGTTCCTTCGGCGGCGGACGGCGTGGCCCGCGGGCGGCCCTCCGCCACCCAGTTCGCGACCGCCCTGGCCAGCACGGTCCTGGAGCGCCGGAACTCCTCGGCGTCGAGGTGCTCGTCCGGTGTGTGGTCGAGCGCGGCGTCCCCCGCGCCGTAGGCGACCATGGGCACTCCCCGCCAGGTGGTGGCGAGGGTGTTCATGTCACTGCTCCCCTTCTTCGCGAGGAACCTCGGGGCCACGCCCTCCTCCCTGAAGGCGCGCGAGAACGCCTTCACGAGCGGGCTGGTACGGGAGGTGATCACTCCTGGTGTGGCGCGGAGCACCTGTACGGCGACCGGCCCCGCGACCCGGTGGACGAGGTCGACGAGGTGTTCCAGGTCCAGGGTCGGCGGGACCCGCACGTCGATGACGGCCTCGCCCACCTGGACGTCCCCGCCGTTCCTGGCGTGGATGCCGAGCACGGCCACCAGTGCCTGCGGGTCGGCCGCGCCGATCTCGTCGCGGAGCCGGCTCAGCACGTCCACCAGCCGGTCGGCGGCGGTGGTGACCCCCTGCCCGGCGGTGTGCCCGACGCTGTGGCCGACCCGCAGCCGCACCTTGCACAGGCCGTAGTAGCCGATGGTGAGGGCCTTCTCGCCGCTGGGCTCGCCCACGATCACCGCGTCCGCCGGGTAGTGGTCCCTGGCGTGGAAGGCCCCCGCCGAGGTGACCTCCTCCTCGACCGCGCCGATGACGCGCACCTGCGCCCAGCTCGGCACGTCCATCTCCGCGAGGGTCTCCAGGTAGGCGACGAGGCTCGCCTTGGCGTCGACGCAGCCCCTGCCGCTGATCGTGAGCCCGTCCCAGCGCACCGGCCACCGGTGCGGCACGGTGTCGAGGTGTCCGAGCATGAGCAGCCGCCGGTCGCCCGAGCCGCGGGTGGCCACGAGGTTGCCGGCCGCGTCGATCTCCGCGTGGACGCCACGCTCGGCGCACCACTCCACCAGGTATTCGGCGAGTTCCCGCTCGTCGGCCGACACCGAGGAGATCTCCACGGTTCGCGACAGCAGCGACAGGTCGGGCGCGGGTGGCCGGACGCGCCAGAAGCGCGTCCCCGACGCGGGGGACAGGGTGTGCGGCCCGGTTATCGCGACGTCGGCGCTCCCGTCGAGGGCGATCTCCGCCGCGCGTACCTTCTGCCGCATCCTGCCGCGCGCGAACCGTTCCCCCTCGCCGCGTACCACGTCGACGAGGCGGCTCGCCCGGTCCTCGGGATCGGTGAGCAGGCCGGGTGTGCCGGTGACGAGGCGCAGGTGGTCGGCGTCGAGGGCGTTGGCCAGCTCGGCGGCGAGGACGTCGGCGTCGACGTTGAGCGCGGAACCGCCCGCGCCGTCGGCGACGGGCGGCGAGAGGCACACCACGTCGAACGCGTCGAGCAGCGCCTGGACGCGGTCCGCGGCCACGTCGGTCACGGTGCCGGCCCGGTGGTCGCGGACCACCGTCGTCCTGCCGTCCACCACGGCCCGCAGCGGCCGGTTGGCCAGGGCGCTCACCAGTGCCCCGTCCCGCGCGACCGAGGTGAAGACGGTGAGTCCGCGCGCGGTGAGCGCGTCGCGCACGCGCGGCAGCGTCACCCGCTCGTACGCGTCCACGATGTGCGGCATCTCCTCGGGAGGGCAGTAGCGCACCGCGCTGTCGCCTCGCAGGCTCAGCGTCCTGACGGGACGGCCGATGTCGGCGTAGTGCCGCGCGATGCCGGCCGCGCCGCCCGCGACGAGGAGCACGCGGGCGCCACGGCGGCGCAGCAGGGCCACCTCGTCGAAGAGCGCGTCGTGGCCGAGACTCGCGCTCCCTATCTTGACTACGTAGAGTGCCGCCTTGCGCGTGCTGGCGACGTGTCCGAGTACGGACATCTTTCGCTCCTCCTCAGCTTTCCGGCCCTTCAGCCGATGTCTTCGACCGGTGCTTCCGTCCGATGCCTTCGGCCGACTCTTCGGTCGGCGCCTCCGGCCGACGTCTTCCGTCGACGTGTCCTGTCGGCGTCTTCCATCGGCGTGTCCTGTCGGCGTGCTCCGTCGGCGTCTTCCGTCGACGTGTTCCGTCGGTGTGCTCCGTCGGCGTTCGGCCGGCGCCTTCAGCCGATGCCGCGGGTGTTGCCTCCGTCGGCCACGAAAACCGTGCCCGTGACGTACGAGGCCTGGTCGCTGGCGAGCATGGCGGCCAGCGCGCCGAAATCCGCCACGTTCCCGATCCTGCCGAGGGGGATCCGCTCGGCGACGCGGGCGATCTCCGTCTCCACGTCCGCGCCGAACTGCTCGTCGAGGATGGGGGTGCGGTGGAAACCCGGGGCGAGGATGTTGACTGTGACCCCGTTCGCGCCGAGCGCGTGCACCAGGCCCTTCATGTAGCCGAGCAGGCCCAGCCGGGCCACCGACGACAACCCGCTCTCGGGGTGGGGCTGGCGCACGGACTCGGAGGCGATCATCAGCATGCGCCCCCAGCCGCCCTCCTTGACGAAGGGCAGCGCCGCGAGGGTGATGCTCACGTGCGGCAGGAGGTTCCCGTCGATCGCCGCGCGGTAGTCGGCGACCTGGAAGCTGTCGACGGGTCCGAACGGGACCCCGCCGGTGTTGGTCACCACGACGTCGAGGCCGCCGAACGTGTCCGCGGTCCGCCGCACCCATTCGGCGGCGGCCCGCTCGTCGCACAGGTCCACCGGGGTGCTGAGCACCTCGCCCGTTCCCATCGCGTTGACCTCGACGTGGGCGAGGGCGAGCCTCGCGGGGTCACGACCGCAGATCGAGACGTTCGCTCCCTCCGCAGCGAGGGCCTTGGCGACGGCCAGCCCGAGCCCGCTGCTCGAAGCCGCCACCAGTGCCACGCGCCCTTTAAGCCGAAGGTCCATGAGATGGCTCCCTAATTCTCGTGCCTACCTGGTCGGCAGGATCGGGTACCCGTAGCGGGTGAGCAGCGGCAAGGCGGGCGCGGTCGCGGCGGCGATCTCCCGCGCGGACAGCCTGGTGCGCCAGCGCTCGTCGGAACGGATCACCGTGTCGCCCTTGGACAGCCGGTCGGGGTTGCCGGTCACCGTGTGGTTCTCCCCGAGCGAGACCAGGCCGGTCTCGTCGACCGGCGGCTCTCCCGCCAGCCCGGCGAAGCTCATGACCCGCGCCAGGACCTCTCGCGGCCGGGCGCAGAGGTCCTCGTGCACGACCCTCAGGTAGCGGTCGGGGGCGGCCGCTCCGACGAGTTCGGAGGCGGTGTTGAACGCGCTCCAGTACCCGCTGCTGCGGGCGGGGCTCATCGGGTCGATGTAGTCCTTGGCGTTCTTGTAGGAGAAGGCCGTCGCGCGGGGGTCGCGCACCATGTGCAGCACCCGGACGTCCAGGTCCGCGCGTCCCAGCAGCGCGGCGGCCTCGGCGGGATACTTCGAGCCGTCCACGATCAGGCGCTCGCCGCCTCGCTCCGCCAGCGTCCGGTAGATGGAGGCGGTGCGTCCGAGCGCCTCCTCGACCCCGGGCGCCGTCCTCGCCTTCCCTCTCGCCTCGGCGAGGCGGTCGCGGGTGTGGCGGGTGCGCAGCAGGGAGCGCTGCAGGATCGTCATCCGGCGCGCGGCGCCGATCCCCGCCACATCGCCGTCCCCGAGGACCGGGGACCAGACGTCGCACGCGGTGAGGTCCCTGCCGCAGCCGCAGGTGGAGTTCGTCCCGGCGTTCAGCACGCCGTTCTGCCACAGGTAGTGCAGCTCGCCGGCGTGCAGGACGCCGGGAAGCTCGCCGAGGACGTTGCCGAGCAGGGTGCTGCCGCTGCGCATCCACCCGGTGATGTACAGGATCCGCGGGTCACCCACGGCGACCACCCCACGAGAGCGTGATCAGGTGCTGCGGCAGGTGCACGGCGAGGCCGACGCGGCTGCTCGCCTCGACGAGGTCGGCGCCGTCGCTCCCGGCGCCGCGGCGCAGCGTGATGGAGGAGACGCCAGGCAGCAACAGGGTGAACGCGGCGCGGAAGTCTCCCATGAGCAGGGTGTCCTTCGGGATCATGCGTGTCCTCGACACGGTGATCCCGGCGACGGCGAGGCGGGCGAGCATGCCCGTCCGCACCATCTCCCAGTAGACGGCGGGGTGGGCGACGATGCCGTCGCACGAGCCTCCGGTCTCCTCGACCTCGGCGGCGGTCTGGGTGACCGCCTCCTCAAGGGCGAGGTCGGTCTCACGGTGGCGGGTGCCCGGCAGCCGGAGCAGCCCGGTGATCGCGCCGTCGCCGGTGCCGTGCAGCAGCGCCTCGTTCTCCGCCACCGACAGCCGGACGAGCACGCGGTAGTCGACGTACGGGGCGAGCAGGGCGGGCTTGTCGAGGATTCCCTCGGGGAGCGGAACGGAGACGGTGAGGTCGGTGAGCCGCGCCTCCTCCAGCCTCGGCGCGAAGGCCGCCTCGGGGGTGGCGGCGTAGGAGACGCCCGACTCGCTCACCGCTCCCCGAGGGGGCTCGTAGACGTAGGGCGCCGGGTCGCCGGCCACGGGCGCGGTCTTCAGCAGGTGGCGTACCGGATAGCGGGGACGGGAGGCGAAGAGCGGGAACGACGCGGGCAGGTGCGTGCCGAAGGACACCACCAGGTCCTCGCGCTCGTCGGTGTCGGCACGGTCGCGGGACACGCCCACGGCCGCCGCGAACTCCTCGCCGGGGGTGCGCGCCACGGTTCCGAGGTCGAATTCAAGATCGGATGGAGCCGGGTGGGCACCGTTGCCGTTGACGGCAGGACTCTCTGCGATTCCTCGCATTACCCCTCCTTCTGGAGCTGTTCCGGAGACGCCCTGCGTCGGTGCTCCGGACGTTCGCCTGGTGTGCCGGCGATGAGGAAAAAGCCGGAAATAATCATCACTAGCGAGCTTAATCATTCGACATGGACATTTTCGGCCCCTAGCCAAGAAGCGATGCTTATGAGGTAATAGCCCGATAGTTATGAGATCGTCCTATAAGCGAGCACATTCATTCCGAACAAAAGCGCTTATTAGATGTTTTATGCGGAATCGGGTTACGGTTTATGCGAGAAATAACTCACATCAACCGACAGGGATGAGCCCATGCAGAAAGTTCTGAACGGTCCGGAGTGCCCCGAGTGCTCGGCCGAGGTGCCGATCGACGGGGACGCCCGGGTGAGCGAGATCGTCGAGTGCCTGGACTGCCGGAGCGAGCTGGAGATCGCCTCCGTCCAGCCGCCGACGCTCATGCTCGCACCGGACGTCGAAGAAGACTGGGGCGAGTGACGCAGGGAGCTGTGCCGTGGATTCCGTAGCACCCCACCTCGCCGTCCTCGCCTCGCGAGTGCGGTTCGAGGAGAAGAACATCATGGCCGCGCTCGAACGGCGCGGCGCCAGGTTCGAACATCTGGATCCCAGGTCGCTGTTCGTCGCGAACGGCTCCCCCTGGAGCGGACCGAACCTCGTCCTCAACCGCGAGGTCGGGCACTTCCGCGCCCTGTACGCGGCGAGTGCCCTGGAGTCGGCGGGGGTGACGGTGCTCAACAGCGCCGCCGCCACGCATCTCAGCGGCGACAAGTGGCACACGTCGGCGGCCCTGCTGAAAAGCGGGCTGCCGACGCCCAGGACCGCGCTGGCGATGACGTCGGAGGCGGCGCTGGAGGCCCTGGACACGATCGGCTACCCGGCCGTGATCAAGCCACTCGTCGGCTCCTGGGGCCGGCTGGTGACCAGGGTCACCGACCGCGCCGTGGCGACGGCCGTGCTCGAACACGTCGCCGCACTGCCCTCGCCGCAGTCGCACGTGATCTACCTGCAGGAACAGGTGCCCAAGGCCGACCGCGACATCCGCGTCCTCGTCGTGGGCGGCGAGGCGCTCGGCGCGACCTACCGCAAGGGAGAGGAGTGGCGTACCAACGTGGCGAGGGGCGCGGTGAGCGAGTACTGCCCGCTCGGCCCCGACCACGTCAAGCTCGCGGTCGCCGCCGCGGAGGCGGTCGGCGCCGACATCGCGGGCGTCGACCTCATCGAGGACATGGACGGGCACCTCACCGTGCTCGAAGTCAACGACCGGGTGGAGTTCCGGGGCTTCCAGCAGGCCCACGGCTCCAGGGTCGACGTGGCGGACGCCATCGCGGCCCATCTCATCGCGAGGGGGGAGACATGACACGCGTCGCGGTCGTCGGGGCCGCCGGCTACATCGGCGGCGAGCTCCTGCGCATCCTGACCACCCATCCGAAGGTCGAGCTGGCCGCCGCCACCTCGCGGCGCCTGCAAGGCCGCCAGATCGACGGCGTCCACCCGAACCTGAGGGGAAGGACCCGGCTCACCTTCTGCCCCGAGGACCGGCTCGACCACTACGACGTGCTGTTCCTCGCCACCCCGCATCGGGAGACGATGCGCCGGATGCCGGAGTTCCTCGACATGGCCGACACGGTCATCGACCTGTCCGGCGACTTCCGGCTGCGGTCCACCGACACCTACGAGAGCTACTACGGGCTCCCGCACGAGGCCACCGACCTGCTCGGCACCTTCGTGCCCGGCATACCGGAGTTCCACCGGGACCGCCTGCGGACGGCCGACCGGATCAGCGTGCCCGGCTGCATGGCGAACGCCGGGATCCTCGCGCTCACCCCGCTGGCCGAGGCCGGGCTGATCAGGGACGAGATAACGGTCGACGCCAGGACCGGTTCCAGCGGTGCCGGAGCGACCGCGGGCTCGGAGAACCTGCACGCCGAACGCAGTGGCGCGCTCAGGGTCTTCGCCCCGACGCGACACCGGCACGAGGCGGAGATCTCCCAGGCGACCGGGCTCCCGGTCCGGATGACCGCGACCGGAGTGGAGGCCGTACGAGGAGTGCAGCTGGTCTGCAGGGCACGCCTCGCCGACGGCGTCACCGAGCGCGACATCCGCTCCGCCTACCGGGGACGCTACGGCGACGAGCCGTTCGTCCGGGTGGTCGCCCAGCGGCGCGGCCTGCACCGGTTCCCCGACGCGAAGATCCTGTCCGGTTCCAACTTCTGCGACGTCGGCTTCGCCCTGGACCCGGGGGCGTCCGACGTGACGGTGATCGCGGCCCTGGACAACCTGGTCAAGGGCGGTTCCGGGAACGCGGTGCAGTGCATGAACATCCGGCTCGGCCTGCCCGAGCCCCTCGGGCTCGACTTCACCGGCCTGCATCCGAACTGACCGAGGCGAAAGGAGTAGACATGAGCGGCGTCTCCACCCTGCCGGGTGCGATCCGAGCCGGGCAGAAGGCCGATCCGGCCGCGATGACCGGCCGGATCAGGGAACACATCGTGAACATGTGCGCGAGTCCCGAGGGCGGGCACCTGGGGGGTTCCATGTCCCTCGTCGAGGTCCTCGCCACCCTGTACTTCCGGATCATGCGAATCGACCCCCGGGATCCGGGCTCGCCCGACCGCGACATGCTGCTGCTGAGCAAGGGGCACGCGGGCATCGCCCTGTACGCGACCCTCTGCGAGGCCGGCTTCTTCCCCTCGGAGCGGCTCACCGACTACGCGCGGCCGGGCAGCGCCTTCATGGCCCACCCCCACGCCGAGGTCCCCGGCGTGGAGATGCCGTCCGGCTCCCTCGGTCACGGCCTCGCGCTGGGGGTCGGGGTGGCGCTCGCGGCCAGGCTCGACGGCTCCGACCGCCGGTGCTTCGTGGTCATGGGCGACGGCGAGCTCCAGGAGGGATCGGTCTGGGAGGCGGCGAGCGTGGCCGCGAGCCACGGGCTGGAGAACCTCACCGCCGTGGTCGACCGCAACCGCCTCCAGATCACCGGCGCGACGGATTTCGTCAACAACCTGGAACCCCTCGCCGACCGGTGGCGGGCCTTCGGCTGGCACGTCAGGGAGGCGGACGGCCACGACGTCGCCGCGCTGACCGAGGCGCTCACCGCGCCGCCCGAGCCGGGACGTCCCACCCTGATCATCGCCCACACCGTCAAAGGCAAGGGCCTGCCCTTCATCGAGGGCCAGGCACGCAGCCACTACGCCAAGCTGGGCGACCGCCAGCACCGCCGCGCGCTCTCCGCCCTGCGTGCCACCCCGGAAGGAGAACGGCGATGACCGCCACCACCCTCAAGACGCGCTCGTCCCGCGAGGTCTACCGCGACGTGCTCGTGGAACTCATGCCGGACGACGAGCGGCTGGTCTGCCTGGACAGCGACACCGGCCTGTTCGGCGGGGTCGACTTCGGCGAGGCGTCCGACAGGTACCTCAACCTGGGCATCGCCGAGCACACCCTCATGGGCGCCGCCGCCGGGCTCGCCAAGGAGGGACGCGTGCCCGTCGTGAACACGATGGCGGCGTTCGCCTCCACCCGGGCGCTGGAGGCCGTCAAGGTCGACATCGCGCTCAACAACCTGCCCGTCCGCATCGCCGCGACCCACTCCGGAGTGTCGGGCGGCCATCTCGGCCCCACCCACCACTCGCTGGAGGACCTGGCCGTGATGCGGAACCTGCCGAACATGACCGTCGTCGTCCCCGCGGACGAGGCCACCACGGACGAGCTGTTCCGCCAGGCCCTCGCCCTGCCGGGACCCGTCTACTTCCGGCTCGGCCGCAACGCCACCCCCGACCTCCCGGAAGGGCCGCCCGTGCGAATCGGGCAGGCCCAGATCCTGCGGGAGGGCGGCGACGTCACGCTCGCCGCCTGCGGCCCGTACCCGGTGCTCGCCGCCCTCGACGCCGCGGACCTGCTGGAGCGGGACGGCATCGCGGCGTCGGTGATCCACGTGCACACGGTCAAGCCGCTGGACACGGCGACGCTCGCCGCCGCGGCGAGCACGACCGGCGTCGTGGTCACGGTCGAGGAGCACTGGCGCGCCGGCGGCTTCGGCGCCGCCGTCGCCGAGAACCTCTCGGAGATCCTGCCGGTCAGGGTGTGCCGGGTGGCGATGCCCGACGCGTTCGTCCCGGTCGCCGGGAGCCAGAAGTACCTCCTGGAGCGGGGCGGCATCACGCCCCAGGCCGTGGCCGCGCGGGCCAGGACCGCCCTGGGCAGAACGAGGAGGAGCCGATGAAGGGCTTCCAGGACTTCCAGGACTTCCGGCGCTCCGGCCAGTGGCGCGACGAGACCGTCCTCGACGACCTACGGCGTTCCGTCGCGAACCACCCCGACAAGCCGGCGCTGGTCTGCTACCGGGACGGCGCCGCGGAGACGGTGACCTACGCCGAGCTCGCCCGGCGCGTCGACCGCCTCGCGGCGAGCCTGGTGCGGCTGGGCGTGGGACGCGGTGACGTGGTGACCCTGCAGCTGCCCAACTCCTGGCAGCTCGTCGCGTCGATCCTCGCCTGCGCGCGGATCGGCGCCGTGGCGGGCCCGGTCGTCCCCATCATGCGCAGGCGCGAGGTCGAGTTCATGACCCGGCTCACCGAGAGCCCGGTGTACATCGCGGCGACGGAGTTCCGCGGCTTCTCGTACGCGGACATGAGCGCCGAGGTCGCCCGCGCCGTCCCGAGCCTGCGCCACCGGGTGCTGCTCGGCGGCGGTGACGGTGTCCACGGCGGCGGCGGTGACGGCATCGGTGACGGCATCGGTGACGGTGGCGCTGACAACGGCGGCGGCGAGGGCGACGGCGGTAGGGGTGGGGCGCTGGACTTCGACCGCGACCTCCTCGGCCCCGAGCCCACCGCCGAGGAGATCGCGGCCCTCGACGCCCTCGAAGCCGGCCCGGACGACCCCGCCCAGGTCGTGTTCACCTCGGGCACGACCGGTGAGCCGAAAGGCGTCGTGCACAGCCACAACACCCTGTACTCGATGAACAGGGCACAGGCCGACGTGCTTCACCTCACCGGCGACGAGGTGACGGCGATGGGGTCCCCCACGACCCACCAGGCCGGCTACACCTGGAACTTCCTCATGCCGCTCATCCTCGGCGCGACGGCCGTGCAGGTGGACGCGTGGGACCCGGCCGTGATGCTGCGGATCCTGGAGGAGCGGAGGGTCACGTTCTTCATGGGCGCGCCCACGTTCCTCTCCGACCTCATCGAGGCGCAGCGCACCGGTCCGAGGGACCTGTCGGCGCTGCTCACGTTCGCCACCGGCAGCGCGCCGATCGCGCCGCTCCTGGTGGAGGACGCGCGGGAGGTCCTCGGCTGCCGGGTGTACGCCCTGTGGGGCATGAGCGAGAACGGCTGCGTGACGATCACCCGTCCCGAGGACCCGCCGATGCGCGCGGCCGAGAGCGACGGCACCCCCGTACCGGGGATGGAGGTCCGGATCGTCGGCCGAGGGGGCGAGCCGGTGGCCGCGGGACAGCCCGGCCTGCTCCAGGTCCGCGGCGCCGCCCAGTGCCTCGGCTACTTCCGCCGCCCCGAGGTGTACGCCGAGTCGCTCACCGAGGACGGCTGGTTCGACACCGGGGACCTGGCCCGCGAGGACGGCTACGGAGGCATCCGGATCACCGGCCGGGTCAAGGACGTCATCATGCGCGGCGCGGAGAACATCCCCGTCGTGGAGGTGGAGGCGGCCCTGCTGCGGCACCCCTCCGTCAAGGACGTCGCGGTCGTCGGCTACCCGGATCGGCGGCTGGGCGAGCGCGCCTGCGCGATCCTCGTCACGGCGGACTCCCCGGCGGCCTCCCCGCTCACCCTCGACGACATGCGCGGCCACCTCTCCGGCCTCGGCATGGCCAAGCAGTACTGGCCCGAGCGGCTGGAGATCGTGCCGTCGCTGCCGAGAACCCCCTCCGGGAAGATCCAGAAATTCGCCTTGCGCGACCGGCTCCGGGCTTAGGACACCACATGGACTTCGAATTCACCAGTGATCAGCAGGCGCTCGCCAAGCGGGTGCGGGAGTTCGCGGCCGACAGGATCGCCCCGTACCGCCGGGAGAGCGACGTGCGGCGCGAATACCGTCCGGGGCTCCTCGCCGAGTTGGGCGAGGAGGGTCTGTTCGCGCTCCGGATGCCCGAGGAGTACGGGGGGCTCGGGCTCGACGCGACGAGCGCGGGCATCGCCCTTGAGGAACTGGCGGCGGCGGACCTGTCCGTCTGCTATCCCGTGCTCAACGCCGCCCTCATCGGCGGTGTCCTCGCGGCGAACTGCGCTCCGGAGCAGCTGGCGGGCTGGCTTCCGCCGATCTCCCGTGGCGAGTCGATCGTCGCGCTCTGCCTCACCGAGCCCGGCCACGGCACCGACGCCGCGGGCATCGAGATGCGCGCGGAGCCCGACGGCGACGGATGGGTGCTGAACGGCGAGAAGACCTCCATCATGATCGCCGCCTACGCCACGCACGGCCTCGTCTTCGCGCGTACGGGGGAGGCCGGAGCGCACGGCATCACCGCCTTCTACATCCGGCTCGACCAGGCCGGGGTGAGCCGCGAGACCCTCCCCGACCTCGGCTGCCGGTCCGGCGGGCGCGGCAGGTTCGTCTTCGACGGCGTCCGCGTCGGCCCCGAGGACGTGGTCGGGCAGCCGGGACTCGGCTTCGCGGCGGTCATGCGCGGGTTCGGCGTCTCGCGGGCGTACATCTCGCTGATGGCGCTCGGGGTCGCCAAGGCCGCGCTCGACGAGGCCATCGCCCACGCGGGCGCCAGGGAGGCGTTCGGCCGGCCCATCGGCACCTTCCAGGCGGTCGCCTTCCCCCTGGTCGAGCACGCGACCATGCTGCACGCGGCGCGGCTGGTGTCCTTCGAGGCGCTGTGGCGCGCCGACAACGGCATGGACCCGCGGATCCCCTCCAACATGGCCAAGTGGTGGGCGCCGAAGGCGGCGATGGAGGCCGTCCACCAGTCCCTGCTGACCATGGGCCACCTCGGCTGGGCCGAGGACGGGCCGATCGCGCAGCGGCTCAGGGACGTCATCGGCCTCCAGCTCGCGGACGGCACCGCGGCGGCCACCAAGCTCGTCGTCGCGAGGAAGCTCCTCGGCCGGGAGAACGCGCCGTGACTCCCGGACGACACGACCGGTGGGGGCGGCCGGACCGCCCCCACCGGCATGATCGCGGGCGTCGCGGCGGGCCGGTGTCGTCCCACGGCTCCCGAGACGTGTTCCCGCTCCCGGCCCACGCCCGAGGTGACGCCGCCTGACCCGGACATGCCTGACCCGCGCGCGAGGTGACACCGTCGGAGTCGGACGCGAGGTGACATCGGCGGACTCGGACATGCCTGACCTGCGCGCGAGGTGACACCGCCTGACCTGGGCGTATCGCCGTTCCCGGCCCACGCGCGAGGTGACGCGCCGGGCGTACCCGGCAGGGGACCACGTGGTCCGCGCGGCTCAGCCGCTCTCGCTGTGGACCCGCTTCGTCTCGCGGTAGGTGCGCATCTTGGACCGCGTCCCGCACACCGCCATCGAGCACCAGCGGCTGCCCTTGTTTCGCGACCGGTCGTAGAAGATCCACTCGCATCGGTGCTCGCCGCACGCCTTGAGACGCTGCCAGGAGCCGTCGGCGACGGCGCCGGCGACGGCCGCGAGCACCCTGGCCAGGGCTCCGCGCACATCGGTGAGCGCGGGCCGCAGGCCGAGCTCCCCCGTCTCCCCTTCGAACCCCACGACGAGCGGGCAGTCACGCGCGATGTGCTCGATCGTGCGGCGAGCCTGGAGGTCGGGGGGGCCGCCGTTGTTCTCCCGCAGGAGCGCGCGCAACGCCTCCCGCAGGGTCACGGCGTCGCGGCGGTCGAGCTCGCCCGGCTCCACCCTCGGGTCACCGAGGCCGTTGCGCTCCAGCCAGATGGTGAGACCCTCCACGGTGGCCAGATAGTCAGGCCCGAACTCCACGTTCACGCTGTTGACGAACGCCTGCACCAGTGCGAGCGGGCCCGGTGCCACGGCCCTGTCTCCCGGTTGTCGCTTCATCCTGGCAATTTTACTATTGAACTACCTTTGCCGGTAGTGCGCTACCGATGATTTAACGGCGATCCGACAGGACTCACGACGCAGGATCCCCTCCTTTCCTCAACATGCGACGTTCGCATCCCGAAAAGGAGCTCTTATCACACCCCCGTTGCCCTACTCCTGTTACCGCCTTAGCGTAATTGCTGGTAACCGAGAAACGGCCAACCGCGAGTTCCGGAGCGCGAAGGGAAACGACGTGACAACCGAGGTCCACCCCGCCCGCATCGGCGGCGGGCAGATCACCGGCGACACGCGTCCCCCTGGAACGTCCCGAGGCCTCGGCACGGAAAGGACTCTCAGCGATGCGGTTCGATGACATCTGGATCTCCGGCACGGGCGGCACGCTCGGCGACCGGGTGCCCATAACCCGGGCCGTCGAGGACGGCTCGTACTCGGCCGAGGTCGCCGAGAGCACCGGAATGATCTCCGTCGCCCAGTCCTCGCAGGCTCCCCCCGAGATGGCCGTGACCGCCGGCAGGCAGGCGCTCAAGGAGGCCGCCGCCCACGGGACGGAGATCGGCCCCGACACCCTCTACCTGCACAGTCACAGCCACTTCCAGGGCATCGACATGTGGCCCGCGGCCTGCTGGATCGGCGGGGAGCTGCTGGGCACCCGGATGGCCGGGATGCCGATGACCGTCTCCGCGGCGTCGAACGGCTCCCTCGCCTGCCTGGAGATCGCGGCGAGCATGCTGGCGGGACGCCCCGAGCTCCCCTCCGCCCTCATCACGGTCGCGGACCGCTTCGCCCCTCCCACCGACCGCTGGTACCTCTCCCCCGGCATGGTCTTCGGTGACGGCGCCGCCTCGGCGGTGGTCACCCGGGGCCGCGGCCGGCTGAGGCTGCTGTCCTGCGCCTCGCAGACCGACACCGCCCTCGAAGGACTCTCGCGCGGCGACGAGCCGTTCCGTACGGCTCCCGAACCGCACCCCGACATGAGGCGCAGGACCCGGGAGTTCCTGACGCGCGGCGAGCTGTCGCTGCGCGACGTCCGCGCGAGGTCGGCGGCCGGGACCGCCGGCGTCGTCTCCACGGCACTGGCCGACGCCGGCCTGTCCATGGACGAGATCGACTGGCTCGTCACACCGTTCGTCGGGCGGACCCTGTTCAGGGAGAGCTTCGTACGACCCCTGAAGAGCATTCCCGGCAACACCCTGGCCGAACTCGGGCTCACGATCGGGCACCTCGGTCCCGCCGACCAGCTCTACGGCCTGCACCACCTGTTGAACGAGGACCTGCTGGAGCCGGGAGCACGGGTGCTCCTCATCGGCACCGGAATGGGATTCACCTTCTCCGCGGCGGTTCTCGCGGCGGACAACGCCTGACCACTCCACCGGAAGGAACCCCGCAATGACCATCACCCACACCCCCGACGTGCTGCCCTCCCTCATCGACTCCCTCGACTCCCGCGTCACCCCGGTCGACCGGCTCTTCTCACCCTCGGCGCTGCGGGAGGAGATCCCGGTCTCCTCCACCGCCAGGGAGACCGTCCTCGGCGGCCGGTACGGGGTCACCCAGGTGCTGAACGGCGAGGACGACCGGCTCGTCGTGGTCGCCGGCCCGTGCTCCATCCACGACCCCTGCGCCGCCCTGACCTACGCCGAGCGGCTCTCCGAGCTCGCGCGGCAGGTGTCCGGCTCGCTCGTGGTCGTCATGCGGGTCTACATGGAGAAACCGCGGACCCGCCTCGGCTGGAAGGGTCTCATCAGCGACCCCCACCTCGACGGTTCGCACGACCTCAACAGCGGGCTGCGCCTGGCGCGAGGGCTGATGCTGGACATCCTGGAGACCGGCCTGCCGATCGGCTGCGAGTTCCTCGACCCGCTCACCCCCCGCTACTTCGCCGACGCCGTGTCCTGGGGCTCGATCGGTGCCCGCACCGTCCAGAGCCAGGTGCACCGGCAGCTCACCAGCGGGCTCAGCATGCCCGTCGGCATCAAGAACGCGACGAGCGGCCACGTGGAGGACGCGGTCGACGCCATCGTCGCCGCCTCGAAGGGACACGTGTTCCCGGGCATCGACGACGACGGCGTCGTCTCGATCGTCTCCACCAGCGGAAACCCCGACTGCCACGTCGTCCTGCGCGGCGGCAGCACGGCCCCCAACTACAGCCCCTCCGACGTGGCCGGCGCCCTCGCACTGCTGAAGAAGGCGGGCCTGCCCCAGCGCCTCTTCATCGACGCCAGCCACGGCAACAGCGGCAAGGACCACATGCGGCAGCCCCTCGTCGCCGCGGACATCGCGCACCGTATCGCCGGCGGGGAGACCGGCATCGCCGGGATCATGCTGGAGAGCTTCCTCGCCGCGGGCCGGCAGGACCTGATCCTGGGCCGGACGGACGCCCTCGCGTACGGGCAGAGCGTGACCGACGCCTGTGTGGACTGGGACCAGACCACCCGCATGATCCACGGACTCGCCGAGGCCGTCGAGGCCGGGCGTGCCCTGCGGCGGGCCGGTGCCGAGGGCATCTCCTCGCAGGTCGAGCTCGCCCTCCCCACCCCGCTGCCGGCTCTCGCCTGAGACCTCCGACCCGCTATTTCGAGAGGAACGATTCTCATGGAAACGACCAACTCGTCGCTTCCCCTAGCCCGTCCCGCCGGTGACGGCCCGCCCGGGGTTCCGCACCGGCACTCCATCCCGGTCCCGGAGAAGGCCCTGCCACACCGGGAGACGTTCGCGGTCGCGGCCCTGGCGGGCCTGCTCCACCGCTACACCGCCGAGACCGACCTGCTGATCGGGCGGGCGGGGCGGGGTCCCGCCGAGACCGTCCGGGTGCGGGTGTCCGGCGACACGACCGCCGCGGAGCTGCTGGCCGCGATCGCGGCCGGCACCGCGGAGCCCGCCACCGGCGAGCCCTGCCACGCCGTCGTCTCCACCGGCGACGCCCTCGCGAACGGCGCCCCCGCGGGTGACGTCTCCGCGAACGGCCTCTCCGCCGGTGCCGTCTCCGCGAACGGTGAGCAGCCGGGTCCGCGCGCCGCGCTGACCGTGTTCACCCGGGACGCCGACGGCCTCGACCTCGTGATGTCGCGGGCGGAGTTCGACGCGGACGCCGCCGCCCAGTACGCGCTGCACCTGGGACGGGTCCTCGACGCCCTCGCCGCCGACCCTGCCGTCACGCTGCGGGACATCCCCCTGCTCACCGAGGAGGAGTCCCGGCGCATCCTCGTCGACTGGAACCAGACCGACGAGCCCGTACCCGCCCTCTTCTTCCACGAGGTCGTCGCGGACATCGCGCGCCGGACGCCCGACACGGTCGCGGTGGCCTGGCCCGGTGGCCGGCTCACTTTCCGCGAGCTCGACGACCAGGCCAACCAGCTCGCCCACCGGCTCGCCGCACAGGGGGTCCGCCCCCGCGACCGGGTCGGGGTCTGCTTCCCACGCGGCGCCGAGAGCCTGATCGCGCAGCTCGCCTGCTTCAAGACGGCGGCGGCGGCGATCCTGCTGGACCCCGAGTTCCCCGACGACCGCGTCCGCTTCATGATCGAGGACGCCTCGGCCGTGGTGGTGCTCACCATGAGGGCCCACGAGTTCAAGGTGTCGGGCATCTGCCCGGTGCTCTCGCTCGACGGCACCGACTGGCGCGACGAGCCCACCACCCCCGTCAGCGAGCCGGTGAAGGCATCAGACCTCATCCACATCTGCTACACCTCCGGCTCCACGGGCGTGCCCAAGGCCGTGATGGTGCCGCACGGCGCGGCCCGCAACCTCATCTACAGCATGCGCGTGATCTGCGGTATCACCGAGGAGTCCCGAGGCACGTGGCTGGCCGCCCCCGGCTACGGCATGGTGGAGGTCGAGTGCTTCTCGGTCCTGGCCGCGGGCGCCACGGTCCACATCCCCGAGCCGTCGGTCGTGACCTCGCCCGAGTGGCTGCGCGACTGGCTCGTCTCCGAGCGGATCACCCACACCCTGCTCATGAAGGCGATGGCCGAACGGCTGTGGACGCTTCACTGGCCCGCCGAGACCGAGCTGGTCAACATCAGGATCTGCGGCGAGCGCGTGCAGTCGTGGCCCTCCGCCGACCTTCCCTTCCACGTGTTCAACCTGTACGGCTCCGCGGAGGCGACGGTGGTGGCCACGTGCGACATCACCCAGCTCGGCGTGGACCTCGGTGAGGAGGGACGCGCCCACCGCCTGCCCCCGATCGGGCGGCCGACGCCCAACGTCAAGGCGTACGTGCTCGGCGAGAACCTCGAGGTCCTCCCGCCGGGAGTCGTCGGTGAGATCTTCGTGGCCGGAGAGAGCCTGTCGGAGGGATATCTGGGCCGGCCGGAGGCCACCGCGGAGAAGTGGCTCGCCAACCCGATGGCCCCGGTCCGCCACCCGGTGCTGTACCGGACGGGCGACGTGGCGCGCTACTGGACCGACGGAAGCATCGAGATCGTCGGCCGTACCGACAACCAGATCAAGGTCCGCGGCAACCGGGTGCACCTCGGCGAGATCGAGGCCGTCCTGGCCGCACAGCCGGGTGTCGGCCAGGCGGCGGTGCTGGCCAGGAAGGACGGTCAGGGAGACGTCCAGCTGGTCGCCTACATCGAGCCGCGCCCCGGGCCCGTCCCCGAGGTGCGGGACCTTCGAGCGGCGCTGCGCCAGACGCTTCCCTCGTTCATGGTGCCGGCGGCGTACGTGGTCGGCGGCCTCCCGACGACGACGAACGGCAAGATCGACCGGACCGCGCTCCCCGAGCCGCCCCGGTCCCGCCCGGACGTCGGCAGCCCCTACCAGGAGCCGCGCAACGACATCGAGCGGACCCTGCAGCAGATCTGGGCGAAGACGCTGGAGCTCGAAGGCATCGGCATCCTCGACAACTTCTTCGAGCTGGGCGGTGACTCCCTGCGCGCGGCCCGCCTGACCGACCGGATCCGCGAGGCCTTCGACGTCGACGCCGACATCGACGACCTGTTCGACGAGGCGAGCATCGAGCGGATGGCCTGCACCATCGCGGCGGCGCAGAAGGGCTGACCCCTGATTTTCATGGAACGGCGCCGACGAAGCCGCCGACTTCCGTGAAACTGCACCGCTGAAAAAGGACCGGCCCCGGCATTTGCCGGGGCCGGTCCTCGTGTCCAGGCCCCCGGAGCCCGCACATTCGTTCCGCCAACCTTTTTCTGCGACCCCGCTTATCGTTCACATCCTGAAAAGAATGCCTTATCGCAGAGCCGTTGTCCCGCCCTTAACGGCGACCTACCGTAATAGACAACAGTCACAAGAATGGCCGTAAAACCGGAGTCGAAACCCGTTTCCTATGCGGGAAAAACGTCGTCGGCGACAACGGCATAAAGGCATTTGATTCCGGAGGTGTCAAGCGCATGCAGGCCGTCGTCGTCTGGTGGGACCTACGGGAGTCGGACCAGACCGTCGAATCGCTCCGCGCGTTCCTGCGCGACGAGGCGGTGGACCGCTTCGCCGGGATTCCCGGGCTGCGCCTGAAGTTCTGGATCTCCGACCGGAGCAGCGACCGCTGGGGCGCCGTGCTGCTCTGGGAGTCGGCGGAGGCCGCGGCGGTCCCGCTGCCGGCCAGGGCCGCCGAACTGATCGGATTCCCGCCCGTCCAGCGCTCCGTCTTCGATGTGGAGGCCACCACCGAGGGCATCTTCGACGTCGCCGAACTGGCGGGCCGTGGCCTGGCCCTGGAGGGATGACGAGGACATGGCGAGGATTCTCATTGCCGGTGGTGGCATCGGCGGTCTCGCGGCGGCGTTGAGCGTCGCCGATCGGGGACACCGGGTGATCGTGCTGGAACGCCGGCCCACGTTCGCCGAACTGGGCGCCGGCATCCAGCTGGCACCGAACGCCTTCCACGCGCTCCGCCACCTCGGTGTCGGCGAGGCCGTGCGCGAGCGGGCGGTCTTCATCGACGAGTTGCGCTTCATGGACGGCACCACGGGCGAGCGGGTGGCCAGCATGCCGCTGACCGACGGCTACCGGCGCCGGTTCGGCGACCCGTACGCGGTGGTCCACCGGGGTGACCTGTACCAGTCGCTGCTCGACGCCTGCCGCGCGTCCGGCGACATCGAACTGCTCGGCAGCCGATGGGTCACCCGCTACGAACAGGACCCGACCGGTGTCACCGCCGTCACGGACACCGGAGAGCGCTTCACCGGCGCCGCCCTCATCGGGGCCGACGGCATCCGCTCGGCCGTCCGCCGTCAGCTCGTCGGGGACGGCAGGCCCCGGATCTCCGGGCACACCATCTACCGTTCGGTCATCCCCATGGAGAAGGTCCCCGCGGAGTTGCGCTGGAACACCGTCACCCTCTGGGCGGGTCCGAAGTGGCACTTCGTCCACTACCCGATCGGCGGCGGAAGGTTCCTGAACCTCGCCGCCACCCGGGACGACGGCGCCCGCGAGGAGCTGGCGGGCGAGCCCGCGGACAGGTCCCACGTGCTGGGCGAGTTCCCCGGCCTGAGCGAGACGGCCCGCGCCCTGCTGGAGCTGGGCGAGGAGTGGCGGACCTGGGTCCTGTGCGACCGCGACCCGGTCGACCGCTGGACGGACGGGCGGGTCGCCCTGCTCGGCGACGCCGCGCACCCGATGCTGCAGTACGCCGCCCAGGGCGCGTGCATGGCGCTTGAGGACGCGGTGGTGATCGGCAGGCTGCTCGACTGCGACGAGGACGCCTTCACCCAGCGCCTGGAGAAGTACAACGCCGAGCGCCGCGAACGCACGGCCAGAACCCAGCTGGTGGCCCGCGCGATGGGGGAACGCCTCTATCACCCGGCGGGCGCCGAGGCACGGGCGCGGAACGCGATGCTGTCCTCCCTCACGGTGGACGACCTGCACGACAAGGTGGCCTGGCTGCACGGCGCCCGCCACTTCGGATCCGGCCTGGACTTCGGCTCGGGCTCCGATCTCGGCTCCGGCTCCAGGGACCTCGGTGTGTCCGGGGAACACCTGGTGGCCGACGACCTCCTCGAACTCAGCCTCAGTGAAGGAGTGGCCCGGTGAGCAGGTTGCGTTGGCTGACCGCGGGAGAATCGCACGGACCCGCCCTCGTCGCGACCCTGGAAGGGCTGCCCGCCGGTGTGCCGGTCACCACCGGCATGCTGGCCGACGCGCTCGCCAGGCGGCGGCTGGGTTACGGCCGGGGCGCGCGGATGCGGTTCGAGATGGACGAGGTGACCATCCTCGGCGGCGTACGGCACGGGCTGACCCTGGGCTCGCCGGTCTCGATCGTGGTGGGCAACACCGAGTGGGCCAAGTGGGAGCAGGTCATGGCGGCCGACCCCGTCACCCCTGAGGTGCTGGAAGGGCTGGCGCGCAACGCCCCGCTGACCAGGCCCAGGCCCGGCCACGCCGACCTGGCGGGCATGCAGAAGTACGGTTTCGGCGAGGCCCGTCCGATCCTGGAGCGGGCGAGCGCGCGGGAGACGGCCGCGCGGGTGGCGCTGGGCGCGGTGGCCCGCTCCTACCTGCGGGAGACGGCCGGGATCGAGCTCGTCTCGCACGTGGTGGAACTCGCCTCGGCCAAGGCCCCCGACGGGGTCCTTCCCGTCCCCGCGGACGCCGGGAGGCTGGACGCCGACCCGGTGCGCTGCCTGGACGCCGACGCGAGCAAGGCGATGGTCGCCGAGATCGACCGGGCCCACCGGGACGGTGACACGCTCGGCGGCGTGGTCGAGGTCCTCGCCTACGGGGTCCCCGTGGGGCTCGGCTCCCACGTGCACTGGGACAGGCGCCTCGACGCGCGGCTGGCGTGCGCTCTGATGGGCATCCAGGCGATCAAGGGCGTCGAGGTCGGGGACGGCTTCGCGCTGGCCCGTACGCCGGGGTCGAGAGCACACGACGAGATCGTGCCGACCCCCGAGGGCGTGAGGCGCACCTCGGGCCGCTCAGGCGGGACCGAGGGCGGACTGAGCACCGGCGAGGCGCTGCGGGTGCGCGCGGCGATGAAGCCGATCGCGACCGTGCCACGGGCCCTCGCCACCGTGGACGTCACCACCGGCGCCCCGGCGCGGGCCCACCACCAGCGGTCGGA
Source organism: Streptosporangium sp. NPDC049078 (assembly GCF_040648855.1). Taxonomy (NCBI): domain Bacteria; kingdom Bacillati; phylum Actinomycetota; class Actinomycetes; order Streptosporangiales; family Streptosporangiaceae; genus Streptosporangium; species Streptosporangium sp. NPDC049078. Next base: position 108,051 of record NZ_JBEZEL010000021.1, on the reverse strand, counting down.
CGTGTGCGCGGTCCCGGCCGCGGGGATCGTCGCCGAGGCGATGGTCGCGCTGGTCCTGGCGGACGCGGTGGCGGAGAAGTTCGCCGGGGACTCGGTGGCCGAAACCCGCCGTAACGTCCGCGGCTACCTCGACCACCTGCCCATCGGCTGACGGGCAGGTGGTCGCCCACCCGCGTCAACGCCCCCTGGCTTCCAAACCCGCCACGATTCGACGGCAGCACGGCCAACGCTCTACGTGGGACAGCCCGGTGACGTCGCCGCCCTTCGGGCGTTCTCCGTACTCTAGGACGTCTGTTCCTCTAGGATCTCTATTCGCATTTCTCGACCGGGCTGACGGAGATCACCCGGCTCAACGTCACGCGCCGTAGCCCCCTCTCCTTGATGATCAGCTCGCCATCGGCGCTCCCGATCAGTTCCCCGCAGAGTCTTCCCGCCGGGCCGACGACCTCGACCATCGATTTGGCGGCCTTGGCATCGGGCCCGAACCAGGTAAACCCCAGCGCGGTCACCAGCATGGCCAGCGCCAGAACGGTCAAGGCCGCCGCACCACGTATCCGCTGGCCGACGGCTCGCACCTCGTGCCGCGTCCACTCCTGGAGATCCTCGCCCGTCAGCAGGATCTCCGAACCGGGTGTCCCTGAGGCGGCCCTGATCGCGAGCATGGTCGCCGCGACCAGCGCCGCGAACGCGGCGGTCAACAGGATGGCGACCGTTACCTTGGCCCAGTCTTCCAGGCCGGTCACCGTGTCGCGGCCTTTGACCAGCAGCACGGCGCTCAGCAACGCGGTCAACCCGCTAAGCCCGATCCGCCAGCCCTCGGCCTGCTTCCGAACAATCGTGAGCTGCTCGAACCGTAGTGCCTGGGCGCGCTGCGCCCAGCGCTTCCGCTCGATGCTCATCCGATGTCAACCGACCAGTACGCCCCGCACCCGGTGTCCGGTACCTCGGGCGGCCGTTCCGGATGCGGATAACCGCATTCGCAGTAAACGGTGACCTTCGTGGCTCGCACCGGCGGCTTCCGCCGGAGGCCCCCCTTGGTCCCCTGTGGCGTCCCATGCGAGAACGTCGTCGAGGTCCGCGCCCCGCATCCTGGGCAGTTCCCCGTGACGACCAGCCCTTTGTCGATCTCCGCGACGGTGAAGGTGATCTGCCCGTCGAACTCGGCCTCCGTGAACGGGACAGGACGATGCTTAGCCATCAACGGACTCCTCGGGCAGGGTGAGCGAGAACAACGGCGCGTAGATCCTCAATCTGTCGGACAGCCACCCGACCGACTCTCCGGTCTCCTCCGCGACCCGCCGCAGATGCTCCTGATCGACGCGACCGCTCACCGCGGGCGCCTGCCCGTCCAGGTAGACGGTCAGCAACAGCAGGTCGTACCACCACACGATTCCTTCGGGGACGGCCTCGGCTGCGTAGTCGAGCCGCAGGCCGAGGGGGACCATCTTGCTGAGCCGCTGATGCGCATCGGTCAAGGTCATCCCGAGCCGCCCCGCGATCTGCACCAGCCGCAGCGCGTCGATCTCTGCCAGGTAGCCGATGTCGTCGAAGTACACCGTTTCCACATCGAGGATCGTGAGCATGTCGACGTCATACGGATCGGGATGCCAGTCGGCCAGTTCGGCGGACGCCTCCGGCTCGAGGTCGGGTATCGGGGCACCGAACTGGCGGTAGGGGGCCAGGAGTGCCAGGAACTCCCCGACGGTGACGCCGAGATCCATCGCACCGTTGACGATGTGCCCCGCGCTCAGGCTCCAGTCCGGCCGGGCCCAGCTCCAGAGCGGAGTGATTAGGTAGGCCGAGAGCACCCAGGGTTGCAGGTCGTCACAACTGCGATCCGCCTCGGGAAGGGGCACATCGGGATAGGCCTCGGAGAAGGCACGCCGCGCATCGCCGATCGACCCATAGATCATCGTGGCGAGACAGATGATATCGACATGGGTGATCTCCGTCTCCGGGGCGGTGAAAGGAACGAGATCCTTGATCGGGCCGACCGGGCCTCGCCGCCAGTACCGGCCGGACAGCGCCCCGGCCACCGCCAGGCACGGCTCCCGGAGAACGAAATCCTGTCGCCGGGTCGAACCGCGAACCACCCGCATCGTCGAGTTGATGAACCCGATCACGTCGGCGTCGAGTGTCAGGTCCACCTCGGCAGGAATCTCCGGGAGCCGGAGGAGTCCTCGCTCCTCCAGCGAGGCGAGTGCCGACCTGGCCTCCTGGACGCTCATTCCGGCCACTCCCGCGACGTTCATAAGCTTGATCGGGGTCAACCGGTCTCCGACGTACTGGAGGTGCCGCAGCGCCTCCGCCTCCACCCGCTCGCAGGTCTCCGGATAGCGGTCGCGGCCCGCCACCGTGACGCCGAGCGGTCCGAGCCGGTCGCACATCTGAAGGATCTGCGAGATGTCGCGCCCGAGTTCGCCCGCCGCATGCGCGATGTGGTCGGGCGAGAGCTCCCCCTCGATCCACGGCGCTCTGCCGTTGAGACGCCGCGAGACGAGCTTAGTCTCCGCCGTCGTGCATATCTCGTCACCCAACCTCGCCAGATCCAGTTCGGGCGCGGACCAGCCGGGGGGTGCGATCTCGGCGGCTCTCCGCAGAACCTCCTTCAACGGCTGGTCCAGGTGAGCGGACGCCCTCACGAGCCACCCGGCGACGATCGGCGCGCGGGAAAGGCCCAGCAGGGTCCATGCCGCCAACGCGCCGGCGAGCGGCGTGTCCTCCTCCTTGAACGTTCGGGACACAGGCGGACAGCAGCGAAGATGACGTAGGTCCAGACCGGTGATCGCGAACCTGCGCATTCGCCGCAGCAGATCCGACATCCGCTGTTTCGGATGCGCGGTCGCGAGAATGATCTCCTCCACGGGAACCGGGGTGTCGTAGGTGCTCCAGTTCAGCCTGCTCAGAAGGGCACCGTCGATGGGGCCCGCGACTGGAAACCCCTCGACGGACAGGGCGCTCGGGATGCGCCTGAAAGTACGCTGGCCGCCGACAAGGCGCTTCCAGACACCGGACCGCCAGGTCATGAACCAGCCCGCGTAGAAGGAGTACCAGTTCTTCGGGTCGAACAGTTCCCTGTCCTCGGGCACACAACCGACTTGTGCCGCCGGGACCGTCGTGCCCTGCCCCCAGCCGCCACCGGCCTGGATCTCGGTCCCGCTCCTCACCAGGTGATCGAAGACCCGCTGGGCCACCTCCGGCGTCGATTTCGTGACATCCCACAACCAGGACAGCGACAGTCCCGGCCAGTCCATGAGCATCGGCAGTGACTTGTCAATCCTCTCGTTGACCCACTGCTCGTGCCAGGTGCGGAGCTTCTTACGATCGACGGTGAACTGCGGGCGGTGCTCGTCACGAAGGTTGACGACGAGTCCGTATATCTCCTCGTTGGTCCGCAGGCCGTCGGCCGCGAGCCCGCCTTCGCCGGACACCCACCACAGGTCACGGTCGTATTCGAGCGACTCGGCGGACTCGTCCTGGTAACGGAGCTTCCTGGGTGACCACTCCTCAGGGGCCGAGTCATGCTCCGAGGCCACCACCCGATACTCAGCGATCCACAGCAGCCGGCGCAGCGTCTGCAGGACGGAGACCTTTTCCTCTTCCTCGTCGCCGGTCAGGTAGAGCCGGATCCGGGTGCCGCCGCCCAGCATCTCCTCCGACGGGGTCACCTGCATGAGGCTGCCGCTGCTGGCGATCTGAACAGTGAATCCCTCGGGGGAGGGAATACCCTGTTGATCCACCGGCCGGGTGACCAGCAGGATCTCATCCGCGATCATGAAATAGCTAAAGACGCCGACGCCGAACTGGCTGTTGGACACCATCCGCAGCGGCGGGTCAAGTTCCTGCCAGAGCGCGTGCTCGGCGCGGTACTCCTGTAGGTGGACGAAGCGCTCCCCTGCGTGGGCGAAGACCTGCTCCAGAACCTCCCGGCCCATGCCGACACCGTTGTCCTCACACTCGACGTACTCGCGGCCGTCCTCGAAGCCCTGCCGGAAGGTCACCGCTCCCTCCCACACCGCCGGTCGCCTACCGCGTCTACGCAGCCCCTCGAGCCGGGTGTCGCGGTATCTGCAGGCGTCCAGGGCGTTCTGGTAGAGCTCGCGGATGGCCAGCGACGGGTCATCGTAGAGCTGGCGACCCATCAGCAATTCCCGGATCTTGTCCTCGGAGAGCCTGAACCGGGTGAGCGGCACCTGGTAGACGGGAGCGCCGTCAGCGCTAGGCCGATCGGCCCGCACCCCCTCATGGGTGATCCGTACCGGAAGCGCGTCCTCGACCGGCCCCAGATGGCTCAGACAGCGGAGGCGCCCGAGGATGTGCTGGGCCGCGACGGCCACCGCCTCGAACGCGGCGTGCTGGGCCGGGTGCTCGCAGATCAGGCTGAGGTCGAGAGCGCTCTTGCGCCGCTGGATGCGGAGAAGCTCGGCGGCGTTTTTGACCGAGGTTAGTGGCAACTCCAGCCCGGTGCCGATGTGATCGGCGATCACCGTCGGCATTCGCCGGGGGTCTGCGGCCAGCGTCCCCGCTAGCCAGAGCACTCCGACATGCCCGCGCCAGCTCTCCGGCAGCAGCCCGATCCTGTCTTCGAGCTTCGGGTCGACCGGCGCTGCGGCGACCGCACGCATGAGGGTTTCCATCAGCCGTCGGCACTCGCGCAGGCTGAGCTCCGAGACGGCACTGGACAGCAGGGACGCTCCCCGCTCGATGAACCGCTCTGACCGATCGCACTTCCACAGGCCGTCCACCTCTGTGAGCCAGCGGTGGACCAGCCACATGACGAGCGTCTCCGCGGCCTCTTGTTGACCACGGCGCGCGAGCCCTTCCGCGCGCCGGATCACCTGCGGATACATCTCATGAGTGAGTTCGAGGTCGGTGCGCTCGCCAGTCTCATAGCTGCGCTTGAAATCGCCGGGCCGAATGCGGGCCGCCAGCCACACTCCCTCGGCGAGCACCGTTTCCCGCAGAAAAGGGGCGGCGATCAACGCCGCTGCTTCTTCGGGCCTAACCGGCACGTGTTCCCCGAAGAGCTGCGCGGTGAAGTCGATGACCCGCTCCGGATAGTTCGGGTCGAACCAGTGGTCCACCATTCCGGTCTTCTCACGGAGGTGGTCGGCGACCTCGAGATGTTTTCTGGCGCAGTCCTCCGCGAGGGCCGCCACCTTCTCCCGCAACGACTCGGAGGCATCGGCGGCCAGGTTCCAGAGTTCGTTGCCGGCCGCGGCGCGACGCCACGCCGAGACCAGTTGATCGCCCTCACAGATCACCGTGTCGGCCGAATGGCGCGCCATAACCTTCGGATAGGCGTTCGGAAGCTGGACGCGGTCGTCGCCGAGGCCGGTCGTCCGGCTCATCTCCTTTCTCACCTCGGCCAGCACCGCGCTGAGCGTCCGGGCCGGATTGCGCCGGTCGAGCACCTTGGCGAGTGTCCGGGTGAAGACGCTGCCATCCTCGCCGTAGCGGCAGAACTGTCCGGGCTCGCACCCCGCGACCATCACCTGGGAACCACCGGCCGGATAGTGCAAGACGCCGCCCCAGGCCCCCTCGGACGGCCGCCCGGCCGGGTCGTCACGACAGGCGTCGACGAAAAAGACGACCAGCTTGGCACGGCACTTGCTGAGGTCGGGAATCACCGGCACGAGACTCTCCGGGACGAGCACGCCGTTCTCCCGGTACGCGTCGCTGGGAACCAGGTAGTCGACGCCGTTGATGCTGATGCCGTGGCCGGAGAAGTAAAGGAGCAGAACGCTCCGCTCCGGAGCCCCGGCGCACGCCTTCCTGATGGCGGCGCGAATGCGGCTTCCGCTCGGGTCCTGTCCGTCGTTACCGATCGAATCGATCGAGTAGGCAGAAGAAGCCAGCGCCGAGTGCATTTTCTGGATATCGTTCCGCACCACCTGGGAAATGGACGAGAAAGTCGTGTCATCGCATTCCGGGACACCGATGAGCAGCGCTCGACGTTCGGTCATCGAACCATCGTAATCAGCCGATCCGCGATATCGGCCTGCTTTCGCCGACAACCGGGGCCGCGGAGCGCGGGCGCGACGACCGCGCCCTCGGCACGACCTTTCCCCATATCCAGAGTCGTTCCCGCGATCGTTTTCCGCGTGGGCGTCGTTCGAACGAACGCCGAGCCGGGACGGGAACAACCGATTGCGCGCCCAAGGTGGACGGCACGCCGCTCCCGGTGAGTACGCAGACGTTCAGAAGCCTGCGGCCGAGCGATGCCGTGCTCGACGACTCGGCAGACCTCGCCAGAACGGAGCCGCGGCGAGCATTGCGCGGATGGACGCCGCGGTCGCGGAACGGGCCATGAGGTAGTACCAGCTGTACCAGGAGTGTCCAGCTCGCGGGATCGAAGCGATGATCTCCCCCGCGACATGCTTCAGGGGTCGGTAAGTGACCCTCGAACAAGGAGTTCCGGTGTACAAGCCCTCCTCTCCCCGCTCCCGCCTCCTCGCCTGCGGGCTCGCCACGCTGATCGCCGTCGGCGCCGTCGCCGCGCCGGTCGCCGCCTCGGCCTCGACAAAGGCGTCGGCGACCGCCGGTTTCGACGACGGCGTGCAGAAGTCACTTGACGGGCTGATCGGCAAGGAGTTTCCCGGCGCGCTCGCCTCGGTACGTGACCGCGAGGGTCGCGTCACCCGCTACACCGCGGGCGTCGGGAACCTGAAGACCCGGGAGGAGGTGCCGGCCGACGGCCGGGTGCGCATCGGTAGCAACACCAAGCCGTTCGTCGCCACCGTCGTGCTGCAGCTCGTCGGCGAGGGCAGGATCAAGCTGGACGGGCCGATCGAGAAGTACCTGCCCGGGATGATCCGCGGCAAGGCCGGCGACGGACGTAAGATCACCGTCCGCCAGCTTCTCCAGCACACCAGCGGCCTGCCCAACTACACCCGCTACATGCACGGGGACTTTTCCAAGATCCAGCATCGCTATGTCGAGGCCAGGGACATGATCGACGTGGCGCTGCGCCACAAGGCGTCGTTCAGGCCGGGCAAGAGCTGGGAGTACAGCAACACCGGCTACCTGCTGCTCGGCCTGATCGTGCAGAAGGTCACCGGCCGGCCGATCGCCGAAGAAGTCACCAAGCGGGTCATCGACCGTGCCGGGTTGCGTGACACCTACTGGCCAGGCGTCGGCGACCAGACCGTCAAGGGCCCGCACCCCCGCGGTTACACGGTGAGCGGGCCCAAGGGCGAGTTCGTCGACGTCACCACGATGGACCCGTCCTGGGGCGGCGCGGCCGGCCAGCTCATCGGCACCCCGGACGACCTCAACACCTTCTTCCTCGCCCTCCTGGACGGCAAACTGCTCAAGTCCGCGCAACTGGCGGAGATGAAGAAGACGGTGAAGGCCCCTGGGCTCCCCGAGGGCTGGCGGTACGGGCTCGGCGTGGTCAAGATGAAGCTGAGCTGCGGCGACACCGGATGGGGCCACGGCGGCGACATCGACGGCTACGAGACCCGCAACGCCGCCACCACCGACGGCCGGGCGTCCGCGCTCGCGGTCACCGCCCTGCCCAGCAGCGAGGCCGGCCCCCTGAAGGTCATCAAGGCTCTCGACACCACCCTGTGCGGGTAACGGGCGGCCGCCCTCTCGCCTCCGCGCCGCCCTGACGGCACGCGGAGGCGTCGCCGTTCCGGTGACACAGGACGCGGAGGCGCCGGTGACACGGGTGACACGCAGGCCACGGGCGCGCTCGTCTGGACGTCAGCCGCGCTCGTAAGGGATCTTCTCGCCTGCCTCGATCGCGACCGGCAGCCGGTTCTCCTCCGGCGGCAGCGGGCAGGTGGCGAGGTCGGTGTAGGCGCACGGCAGGTTCGTGGCCCGGTTGAAGTCCACGGTCACCTGGTTGTCGGCATCGGGCACCCCGAGCTGCAGGACGCGGTTGGCGGCGTAGGTGGTCACGCCGGAGGTCGCATCGGTGAACAGGGCGATCAAGCTGCCCGGCGCGTGACCGTTGAACACCGTCAGGCTCAGCGTCTGCCCGTCGAGTTCGAACTCGACCCGCCCTGGCGCGTCGTAGACGTGCCTCAGCCCTTCCACCGCCGCCCCGACGTCCGTCGGCCGGGGCTCGTCGAACGGCAGGTAGCGGCCGACGACCAACCATCGCGGGTCCGGAGGGAACACCGGAGTGCCGGCGAACGCGACACGCAGCGGGTGATCCGGGTGTCTGGGCCTGACGATGTCATGCCCGCCCCGCTTGGCCACCTCGATCACCGCTTCACCCCAGGCGGCATTGATCGAAGCGCGTTCGGGGATGTGGCCGAACACGTACCGGCCACGCACAGGCGTGCCGTCCACGACCAGTTCCTCCGCGTCGCCGAGGGTCACAACTACGCCCTCGCCGCCGGTCGACCACTCTCCTGGGGCATCCGGTAGGCGCTGCGGTTCAGGCGTCAGCCAGTGCAGGTTCGTGACGGCGAGGAACCCGTGGGGATCGGCCAGCGCTCTCTCGTGCCGGTGGTGCCAGTCCTGCCATTCCTGGACGTACGCGGCCACGTCGATCACTTTGGCTGCCACGGCTGCTCCTCAAGATGCGCGAGATTTTTCATACTATTCCTACCTTTTAGATTGGTTTATGTCCAGCATTGATATTCGGACGCCCAGAACACACTCAATCATCAGGTCCATCCCCTCACGAGGCAACCACTGAACACTCGGGCCTCCGCGCCGTCCCGACAGCACGCGGAGGCGTCACCGTTCCGGTAAGTGGTGGCCTGTGACCGAGGGAGATACCGCTGGGGATCAGAATCCCTCGGTGGTCACCATGGGGCCGCCTGTCAGATAGTTGATCAGCGCGGTGCGAGTGGTGGACACGAATGCCTGGGGTATCCGGTCTGCCGGGTGCCAGGCGACGCGTGCGTGTTTGCGAGGTTCGGCGTTGACCGGGGTGCCGCTCCAGGTGTCCGCGACGAAGACAACGGTGACGAAGCCGTTCGGTGCCTCGACACCCCAGGAGCAGTGGATGAGACCGGCTACTCGCAGGTCGGCGGGGTCTACGACCAGTCCGGTCTCCTCTTTCAGCTCGCGGACCGCGGTTTGGGTGATCACTTCGCCCTTGCTCGCCTTGCCGACGGGAAGGTCCCAGTGGTTGGGGGCGAACTTCGCTCCGGCCGCTCGCTGTATGAGGAGGACTCGTTGCCGCGTTTGGTCGTGGACGATGACGGCGGCGACGAGGAGGGTGTGTGCTTCGAGCGCGGGGGGCAGGGCGGTGCCGGGCGTGGGCATGGACACGATCCTTTCACGTGGCGGTGGCCGCGTGCCGGATGCGCTGTTCCAGCAGGGCTGCGCCGGGGACGCCTCTGCGCTTGTACACGGCGAGGGTCGGTCGGATGCTCGCCAGGGCGGTTCTGCTCCGGCCTGACGCCATTCCTTCGGCGAGATCGAGTGCCTGGTTCCAGGCTCCGATCGCCTCGTCGGCTCTTACCTGAGCGGCAAGGCAGTCCCCGAGATCCATGTGGGTGAGCAGGTGGACGCGGGGAAAAGCGATGGGGTCCCAGGATGTGAAGGCCGCCCGGTGTCGGGCCTCGGTGCCCACATGGTCGCCGATTTCGGTGAGCGTCCTGGCGGTATGGGAGTCGACGGTGCCGGAGGCGGGTCCCATGAGGAGCGAGTACGAAGGCTGTGGATCGCCTGGTCGGGAGAGGGCGTCCTCGGCCGCGAGAAGCGCTCTCGCTGCTCCGACCTTCTCACCGAGAGCGGCGTGGGAACGGGCGTGCGTGATGTGCAGAAGCGCTTCGGTGGCACCGTCACAGCGACCTTCAGCGCGTTTGAGGGCGGCTTCGATGAGGTCCCGGCTGTGCTGATGTTCCTTCAGACTGAGCGCTTGGTGGGCGATCGCGCGCATCATCCAGGCGGCGTGGGCACCCGGGTCGGCCTCGACGGCGAGTTGGAAGCCGGTGAGGTAGTACCGCTGGGCCGCGCCTTCATGCCCGAGGTCGTGATGCTTCCAGCCAAGCAGCCAGGCGAGCTCGGCAGTGGCACCGAACGCGTCGCGACGTGTCGCTTCGTCGGCGAAGCGGCCGGACAGCATGGGGGCGACGGTATCGGCCAGGTAGGCGGCAACGGTAGTGAGGCCGTGGCCCCCGCCGAGGCGCTCATCGGCCGCGCCGAACGCTTTGGTGATCTGCCGGACGACGGCCACTTCTCTGGCACCGACTCGCGCGCTGCCGGTCCGTGCGCGCAGGAGCCTGCTCACCGCCTCTGAGTCGTAGCCGAGAGGCAGACTCACCTGGTACGTGGTGTAGACGGCGGTGGCGAGGAAGCTTCTGTTCTCGATATCGACCCGGCTGAGCATGCTCGCGGTTTCGACGGGGTGCGCGCCTTCCAGCATCGGCGACTCGTCGGTCTGGAAACCGAGCTGCAGCTTCGTCACCGGACGTCCGGCGCGGCGCGAGAGTGCCTCGACGAGGTAGCCGACAGTTCGTTCATTCGGTTCAACGCCCGCAACCCAATGCGCGATGGCGGACTTGTTCGTCCGCAGAACTTCTCCGTTCTCCGCAGCGACGCGCACAACGGCGCGCGCCACGCCCTCGTAGCTCAAGCCCGAAGCCGCGATCATCTCCCGCAGCAGGTCGTTGGGGGAACGCTGGCCGGAGTACCTCGCCATCGGAACTCCCTACGGATAAACCGATTAAACGTTCTGCGACGCCATTGACCATAGCCGCCTCGAGCCCAGACGGCCACTCTTAGTGGGAACCCGAACGCGGAGCGTGAAAAAACCTCTTTCCTGAGGTCCAGCACGGGTGCCGCTGCCTGTCCTCTCGAACGGAGAACGAAATGTCCACTGCCACCCACGACAAGATCAGCGTCGAGCTGCCCGAGGTGTTCGATCCGCGCTGGAACCGTATCCCCGGCATCACCGTGGACGGCCACCGTGTCACCCTCGACCCTGAGGAGTATTTCTTCAAGTTCACCAACCACACCTGGCTCGTCATCCCCTGGCAGCAGGTGCGGCGCGACATGCTCGACGCTCACGAGACCCCGAACACCTCGTTGGAGCAGCTCGCGCTGGACTACATCCGCGCCAACGCCACGCCGACCAGCGACGCAGCGACCGTCCTGCAGATCGGGTGGGAGGTGTACCGGTACGTGTTCCGCGCCGAGCATCTGGCCGATCTCGGTATGCCGGAGATCACCGAGAAGCATCTGATGATGCTCCGGCAGGCAGGCACGTTCATGGCGCTCAACAAGGTCGAGCTGACCGGCGAGATCTCCAACATCGGACCTGCCTGGTTCTTCAACTCCACCACCCGCGCGGTGTTCGACCTCACCGACGCCGAGGGTGACCTGCTGGACGAGGTCTACCACGGCGGCTGGTTCAACGAGACCCGCCGTCTGGAGCTCGTGCGCGCCCACACCGCTCTCGGCGGCCGTCTCGTCCATGGATGCCAGTCCGTCCCAAACCAGACCGGCGGCGCGGTCGTCCCTTACGGCGCTCCGCTGGAGAAGTTCCGCAGCGAGCTGGCCACGATGAAGGACAGCTGGATCGCGGCCGTCGAAGCCTGCCGCATCCCGACCACCGATCGATAAGGAAGGCCAGGACATTGGACACCATCGCGGTGAACGCTCTGCTCGCCCGACTGCTGGACAACCTCGGGCAAGGGCCGGCCGAACGCGAGGAGATCCGCGTCTGGGCACGTTCGGGCGTGGAACGGCTTCACCTGGCTGACGGCACCTCGGTGGTGTTCAAGTACGCCGAAGGCCCCTTCGCCGCCGAAGACCACGCCTTGGCGGTTGCCGAGACGGGCAGGTTGCCGGTCCCGGCCCGCCTGGCGGTCGACCGAACACCTGGATTGCTCGGAATGCTACTGACCGACCTCGGCACGGCCGGTCGGCAGGCAACCGACGCCGAAGGTGCTGCTCTGGCTGTTCGCGTTCATGCCATCTGCGACACCAAAGACTTGCCGACCATGGACGGAGTGTGCCTGGCCGCGATGCCCGAGCAGATCCGTGCACGCCTCGCTCACCTCGACGGCCCCGGACGTGACCTCGGCGCACTCACCGAGAGCGCTCGCGGCCTGGCGAAGGTCGCCGATGCCCGCTCCGTCGGAGCCGATCTTCCGCCGTTCGGGCTGTGCCACTCCGAATGGCATCCGACCTCCGTGCATCTCACGGAGACCGAGACGCACCTTCTGGACTTCGCGCGGGCGTTCCACGGTCCCGGGCTGCTCGACCTGGCGTCCTGGCACGGCACGATCGATGCTCCCGACACCGGCAAGCTCAACGAGCTCATCACCTCCTACGTCGCCGCCGACGGTCCCGAGGAAGCGGCGGCCTCAAGAGGCGGGTTGAGTTCCGCCCGCTGGGCGCTCGGCTGGCACCGGGTCTGGGTGGCCGACTGGTTCACCCACCAGCTCACGATCGGGTGGGCCGAAGGAGCCGAAGACGCATGGATCTCCGCGATCTCCCGCCACCTCAGCGAAGCCGCACTTCTCCTGCGAGCCTGACCGTCAGCGACCGGTTCGAGTGGACCCGAGGCGCAGGAATCGGCCCTCCACCCACGGTCTTCGGCGATCTGATAGGCAGGCGGGTTGTCGAACTCGGCTGCGGCAGCGGACACAACCTCGCCCACCTCACCATCCATCACCACGCCGAGGGGGTCGGCATCGACCACGACCCTCTCAAAATCCAGCGTGCCCGGACCCTCTACGCAGGTCTTCCCCGTCTCGCCTTCATCCGGACAGACGCAGCCACCTACCTCCGATCCCGCCCTCCCGAGTCCATCGACCTCTGCCTCTCGATCTTCGGCGTCTTCTCGTTTGTCGAACGCGCCGACCTACGCCCGCTCCTGACCGCGACCGTCCGCGCCCTTCGCCACGGCGGACGACTCGCCCTCACCCTGCGCGCGACCGACACCACGGACCTGGTCCTCATCTACACCAGGAGCTGACCAATGCACCTTCTGTGCGACATCGACGGCGTCCACATCCCCTTTCCCGGCCCCGCTGGGGAGATTCCCAACGGCTTCCGCACCCACCACGTCACCCCCACCGGCTACAGCGAGCCCGTCGCGATCTGGCTCAACCCCGCCACCGGCCACCTCATCCTCGACCTGACCACCCGCTACGCCCTCACCCCCGTGTGGTGCACCAGTTGGCGTGCAGACGCACCCCTCGTCGGCAGCCTTCTTGGCCTGCCGACCTGGGACCACATCGACCTGCCTCGCCTCCCGCTCACCACCAGCCACCCCAACGGCTACCTCTGGAAACGCGACACCATCACCCAAGTATTCACCGATCAGCCACTCGTCTGGATCGACGACGACTTCACACCCGCCGATCAGACCTGGGCCGGCGACCGCACCGCGACCGGAGTCCTCACGATCCTGATCCAGCCGAACCCCTACCTCGGGCTGACAGCTGCTGACCTCGAAGCGACCGGTCTTAACGAGATCGCAGAATGGCGCTCGCACGCACGCGCCGGAAAGTGCGTTCGCTATGGGGAAGCTATGCCTGGTGGCCCAGCCGACGTAGAGCCGCTGACATGACACTCCTCCTTCCGTTCATGACCCGCTGGCACGCCTCCGGTCCTCCACAGGACCTGCGGACCGCATCACCGGTCAGCCGCTACCAGGCACTCGCCGGAGTGCGGCGTCCGTGTCGGAAGGCTGTGTGACATGCCCGAACGCCTCAAACACGTAGGGAGGTGGAGCCGTGTACTGAACTTGACCTTGATGGGCGAGTTGGTACCCGATACCGCCACGTACCGCACGTGTGATCACCGGCCGCCAACCGGCGGCCGGAACACCCATCCTGGAAGTAGATCAGCGATGCACCGAGGAAAGTGGGGCTATGCCAGCCCTGAGGAATGGCTCCGAGTGCCGGGGCCGATGGTGTGGCGACGCACCTTCCCCGGCACCCGTCAGCAGGTGTCCGAGGCCCGCCACTTTGTCGAAGGACTCTTCGCCGGAACCCCGCGTAGCGACGATGCGGGGACGATCGCGGCGGAGTTGTGCAACAACGCCGTACTCCACACCGTCTCCGGACATGACGACGGCTGGTTCGGCGTCGAAGTCGTCCTGGACGACCTCGCGTACCTGGCCATCACCGATCTCGGCGGAGCCGGACGACCCGTCCTCACCTCCTCGGCGGGCGGGAAGCTCGTGGAGGGCGGGTTCGGGATCCTTCTCGTAGAGGCACTCGCTCTGACCATCGGCGTCCATGGAAGCCCGCAGCTCGGCCACACCGTGTGGGCCGACATCGACCTCACCCTCAAAACCGAGACCGCGCAGGAGGACCGGGTGGTCGCTATCGCCTAGGGGAGGCCCAGCCTGTTCATACCAGGCTGGCCCTCCTTCACCGAAGGATAAGGCCGATGCTTCACCCACCGAACCCCGTCCGCCGCACTCCCGCTGTAACACAGGAGAACGGCGGGCGGGGCTTGTCATCTCTGCAGCTGTTCCTTCTGGTCAGAAGCAAAACGGCGGCGTGATCACCGCGTGCGGCGCTGACAGGGCCGGTGGCGGCATGTGACACCCCTGGAGGGAAGCTACCCATCGGTGTCACGGTTGCACGCTGGGACGGTTGCCGCTTCAGCGAAACATGTCCTCTAGGCGTTCGGCGAACTGGATAGCCTCATCCCAGCCCTGGCGGACAAACGTTTCAAGTAGCGTTCTCACCGCGGTCATACACTTTGGACTGCTGACAATCAACTCGCGGTGATCAGCGAAGTAGCGTTGTATAAGCTGAAGCACCGCACTAAGGGCCAATGGTTCTCGCGCATAGTTGGCGTCACCTCCGGCAGCTCGGACTGCCCCCAGGAGCGCCCGCTCGGGTGCATGAATGCTGATGTGATCTAGCGTTTGAATAATATGATGAGTAACTTTGGGGTGGCGCACGAGACTGTAGCCCTCCAATAGCGGAAAAGCATGTTCGGCGAATGCTTTCTTTATCGATGTGGCCCGTTCTCCCCCAGTTTTATCACTATTGGTTGCGCCACTCGCGAAATAGATGTTCTGAACGACGCCATCGGCGACCTTAACTGCATTCGTCGCTCGCTCTGCATCTGGTGTGACTGCCGCATTCTCGTCGGCCCACGCCTCTCCAACTGCTTGCAGGGGAAGTTTAAGCAAGGCAAAAGCCCGCTGTTGCGATACCGAGGAGTTCGTATCCTCTATATTTAGGAAGCGCCGTAGCCAACTCGGCACCCGCTCCGCTCGGCGAGGATTTTCCAACGGAGAGGATAGCCAAGCCTGCAGCGTACCGTGGGCGTAAGGGGTCCCATATTGAGTAGCCATAATAACGAGCAGATTTACGACCACCTCAGCGCAGCCTTCATCGCTGATTTTTGCGTCACCGGTCGAGTCTGTCGCGAGAATTTCCCATTGAGACTTGGTGGCGATACGTCGAAGAATCTCATCAACTTCGAGGGGGAAATCATGGCGATACCTGCTGAGCAGTGAAATCAAAATCGCCTGCACCTGCGGATCCATTTCGGAGCAGAGTCTCGCCTCGAGATCCTCAAGTGCCGCCCTCTCCTCAAAAAGGAATGGAATTGCCTCCGCACTGAGCATCCTGTAGAGCGCATTGGGCGAGTTAAGGAAGGGGGTTACAGCTTCCGATAACTCGTTCTGATGCTCAGCTAACCATTCGGGTCTCCCCGCGAGAGTGGTGATGCCCTCAACGGCCTCTGCGGTGATCGTGGCGCTCCAGACGCGCCACCCAGATTCGACTTCGTCATGTTGTGGAGGACTTGTCGCAGATGGCAGCGCTGCTTGGAGAACAGCCAGGACATCGCACCCCAAAGGCTGCCCGGGCCGAGCGAGCACACTATGCGCAAGTTGCCGGGCCCCTTGGACCAGTAGGAAACGGTCTTCTTCTGTGGCTGTCTGAGATGCGTCAGTCTGGAGCTGCCGTCGCAGAGCCGCCCAACTTCCGGCAAGCTTCTCGTATCCCATCCGACGGATATCGGGGTCATGGTCGCTCGCTCTCTGGAGCGCTTCAGCAACATCGGCAGAAGAACTCCCACTTACGCTACCGTCGTCAGCTTTGTCATCCTGCGGCTCCTCTGCCATCCAGAACAGGGAGTCGTCCACAGGGTCACTGTCCGCACGACCATGATGGAGCCGCTGGTCATCTCGGTCGCTGTTGGCGAGCTCCTCAAGGTGCTGGAGCGCTTCAGGCTCGCTGATCTTCCTACGATCGAGTGGGCCTAGAAGCGCATCGCGTTGGCGGCGCTGCCATTCCTGCCTGCGGGGGTCGTCAACCTCGCTGGCTTCTGGGCTCGTGGCGTTGAGGATCGCTGCCTCGATCCGGCGGTGAATCGCAATGTCAAGTTCTGGAGATAGGCGTGCGGCTACGAGCCCAGCTGCGCCCCGCGTCTGGTCTCGTTCGAAGATGCCGGCTTCCAGCGTCGGAATAAGTAGGTGCGCGAGAGCCGAGGACTCGGCGTTGGCCGCCTGCATCAGGAGACGCTGCCAGACTTCGCCGTGCGACAAGGTGGAGATCAAGAGCTGAACAATCTGGCGAAGCTCCTGCTGGTCGGCGCTTCCGTTTTGTTCAGCGTTCGTCAACCCTGAGCTCACACGCTCAGCCTTCGCCTGAATCTCAACGATGACGGCGTCGACAGCCTTCTCCAGCTCGGAGTGCCCTCCCGCGTAGCGCAGAGTATTGCCATAGCGAATGCGCGGCCTTCGGCCAGTGTCAGTGCTGCGGTCGTACTGGAACATCCGCGGCACTTCCGCAATCCGTATTAGCAGCCGAACGGCAGCCTCAAGATCGGTAGATGCAACCTTGGGAAGGTTCTCGCAAACACTCCAGCGGAGATGATTCAGATCTTGCTGAAGATTGCTGGTGAGTCCAAGAATCTGACTATCTGTAATGCTGGTAACCTGCTGGCGATCTTCCTCATACTCCCAGGGCGCTGCCGCGATCTCAACAGCAATTTCTGCATTGCTCTTGGCGATATCCGGCAGGCACTGGATAAGCACTCTGGCCATATCGAAGCCCCAGGCTCGCAGCACTTCATGCGAAAATACGACGTGTACGATCGACTCACAAGCAGTTCCATCGAGGAGGATCGCGCGAGCGAGAGGCCACGATAGCATTTTTCCAATTCGTGCTCGGGAAGGATCGTTGACATCCTCCAAGGCAACAGCCATGCAGTCAACGACAACCTGCACCCAATTATCTCTTGCTTCTATGTTAGGCAGAGACATTTCGGAGCCAGCCGCACGCCTGAGCAGCTGAGCCGCGTCCAGCGCAAGGGAGACGTCATCAGTAGCACGAGCCGCACGCGCAAGGTCTTCAACAAATGGCGAGAATGCCCCAAATAGACTGGGCTGCAAATCCGAGTTGGCTATCGCAGCCGCGATCAAGAAAGCCATGCGGCAAGCGTTGGAGCTCGAGTTTTCGCGGGCTCCAACGGCAGGGGTACGGCGCAAGCATGCCTCCGCAAGGGAAGCCAATTCATTAGATGAAAGAAGCTCGCGGCTACATACGGTGGCCGCTGCAGCGGCGGCTAGGTGATGCCCTGATGTCTCCGCATTGAGCCTGAGGGCGAGCCGCCAGAATTCATGCCTTGTCGGGTCATTTCGCCAAGCGATAGCCAGCCGGTATTCCATACTGGGCCGCAGGAGTAGGGCCAGGTTGGGCTCAGCGTCCAACTCCTCTGCAAGACTCTCTGCGTGGGAGGTCTCGCCGAGCGCCAACATGCTGGCCGCAAAGTCGAAAAGCACTGGATGGCTGAATGCGATCGGCGGCTGCGGCTGGCCGATTGCCCGCGGCAAGTCACGGAGAACGCCATCGCTCACCAAACCCTGCAAAGCAGCGGCGTCGACGTCAGGCAGATGAGCGACCTGCTGTCGGCGATCAGCGATCATCTGGGCAACGATCTGTGTGAGTGCCGAAGCCCGTTCCCACGGATTCGTACCACCTTCGACTACCCGAACCCGCCAGTACTGGTCGAGCAAGTCAAGCCGGTTGCGAATGCTGCCGTGCTCGCGGAGGGCGCCGTCAGCCAGTAGTTGCGAGGCGATGTCCAAGTTGAACGGGTTACTCAAGAGCTGCTGCAACCTGCTTCCGGCGGCTCGGAGGAGGTCGGCAAGCGCGGGGCTCTCTTGCAGAAGGCTCTCTAGCTCCCCTGGTAGCAGGTCCTCGACCAGAAAGTGGCGGACGCTCTGAAGTGAGGAATCAAAATGAGCAGAGACGACGGGCGCGCCGCGGAACATCGCACGCCATTTACGGCCGTTGCGCAGGTCAAAACGCCTGACAGTGGCAACGATCTCCCAGCGGCTGCCTGCAAGCTGCTGGGCCAGCGTTGGTAGCCACTGAGAGGCATTCTCCCCACGGGTCTGGTCCAGGCCATCCAGCATTAATCTGCCGGGACGACTGCCCGGCCAGCCCAGCAAGATGTCCTTGATGTCGTGCTCAAGGTTCAGCTCCAGACGGGTCTGGCCAGCGGACGCTCGCAGCTGCTCAGCGCTCAGGAGGACGACGTCGTTTCCCTGATCGACCAGATGAGTGGCCAACTGACATAGCAGTGCCGTCTTGCCTGTACCAGGCTCACCTGTCAGCGCGAAGCTGCCCTCCGCAGCGTGCAGGATCGGCCCAACTTCTCGCTCAAGCGTCAGGTCTCCTTCGGGAGCCGTGAGAGTGAGCGCACTCCCGAGCACTGCGATGTTGTTTCTAGTGGTCTGCCGTAGGTCAGCGATGTCTCTCCGCAACCGGGTTACTGGCCTGAGGCGGAAGCGTCGTTCTTCAAGCTCGGCCACTAGCGAGTCGCGGTCAATCCATCTTTGGCTTTCCCCGAGTTCGTGGCCGATGGCGACCAGCGCCTCCCAGAGGTCACGCGCCTGGTCCTGGTCGACCAGCATGTCGTTGAGCATCACCTGAACCGTTTGGTATTCGAGGCCATCGTCGCGCAGGTTCAAGGCTCGAACGACGAGAGGGCTGAGGAGCCGCCGTAGGGCGGTGTCATCGGCTGGCCCGCCTTTGCGTTCCTCCCACAGCCGCCGCAGATGGGTGAGAAGCACGCCGAGGGCATCGCGCTCGGGTTTGTTGGTAGCGGCTTCCTCCAAGGGAACCGCCTCAGGATGGGTACGCAGGCGATCTATCACCCTAGCTAGGTAATCCCTGACGGTTACCGGCGCCTGCTCGTCACCAAGCAGCAGTACCCGGTCGATATTCCAGTCAAGGGACCGCAGCAAGTGCTGGTTCGGAGGTGAGCTAGGAACCTCATCGATCACGGCGTCTACAAGTTGCCGAAGTGCTTCAGCCAGCGCGCCGTCTTCAGCACTGGCGAGCTGAAGCCTCTTCTTTGCCTGGACCATCAGCCAGCCGCCCGCATCTGTGACGGCGCCGACGTCGTCAACGGGCCGGGCGGTCTGGCTGCCAACACCGACTACGCGGTGGCCGGAGGCCCAGCCAGGCAGTCGGTCCTCAGTCAGTAGGTGCGCCGCGAACCAGGCCAAGCAACGATCCTCATGACCGACACCCCCCGAGGTTCCGGCCCCACCCGTCGATGACCGCTTCACTGCTTCATACCTCCCGCTCCATCTGCCCTATTTTTGCGAAATCAGGTCGGCGGCGGAGGCGAGACGCGCAAGTAGGGACGAAGATCGGCCACGGACTGTGGCCGTAGCCGCCATGAGCCCCCCCGGAGACAGGGTGTCTTATGTCGACCGTCCGAAGCTTCTGCTTGCCGAAAGTAAGGCCCATGGAGATGGGCGATCAGAGGTCGCTAAAGCCCGATGGTGATCATGGCTGTTGTGGCAAGGCAGGGTGATCGTTCTTGCCGGGACGGCGGCGTTCAAGCCAGCATGGAGCCAACATCGGGAGGCAAACCCTGACGAATAGGACGCTCAAAACCCGAACAGCGCGTCCCCTGTGATCAGGGGACGCGCTGTTCGGATGTATTGTGCGCCGCCAGGGACTCGAACCCCGGACCCGCTGATTAAGAGTCAGCTGCTCTAACCAACTGAGCTAGCGGCGCTTGAAGCCCTTGAACAATAGCGCACATCGGGCGTGGCGTTGAAATCGTGACGGCCGCCGGCCGAGGGCGGACGGCGGCCGACGATGATCACCGGTTAAGGTAGAACAACATTCGGTCCTGTCCTGGGAGCACACATGTGGTTCGCCTCACCGAGCGACGCCGGAGAGCGGCTCGACGCCGCCGACTACCTCCCCGACGACTCCATCTCGACCTCGGTCTTCCTGGCGGGCGCACTCGGCAAACCACTGCTCACCGAGGGGCCCGCGGGGGTGGGCAAGACCCAGCTGGCCAAGGCCGTGGCGACGACGACCGGCGCCCGGCTCGTCAGGCTGCAGTGCTACGAAGGGCTGGACGAGGCCAGAGCGCTGTACGAGTGGAACTACAAGAAGCAACTGCTACGCATCCAGGCCGGTCAGGGTGAGGACTGGGACGCCACGCATGACGACATCTTCACCGAGGAGTTCCTGCTGGAGCGGCCGCTGCTCGCGGCGATCCGCTCGGAGACGCCGACGGTCCTGCTGATCGACGAGATCGACAAGGCCGACGTCGAGGTGGAGGGACTGCTGCTGGAGATCCTGTCCGACTACCAGGTGACGATCCCCGAACTCGGCACGATCACCGCCGTACGGAAGCCGTACGTGGTGCTGACCTCGAACGCGACCCGCGAGCTCTCCGAGGCGCTGAAGCGGCGCTGTCTCTATCTGCACCTGGAGTATCCGACGCCGGAACGCGAGCGCGACATCGTGCTGGCCCAGGTGCCCGCGATCGAGGCGAGCCTCGCCGAGCAGCTCGCCCGCACGGTCGCCACCCTGCGCGCCCTGGAGCTGAAGAAGTCGCCCTCGATCGCCGAGACGATCGACTGGGCCAACACCCTGCTCGCGCTGGGCAGGACCGAGCTGGACGAGGAGGCGATCGGGGCGACCCTCGGCGTCGTCCTCAAGCACGCCTCCGACCAGACGCGCGCCCGCAAAGAGCTCGCCCTGTGAAGGGCGCCGGGAACCGCATGGGGAGGGGCCGAGGGTGAGCCTGCTCGACCGGCATGTGGGGTTCGTGCACGCGCTGCGCGAGGCCGGGTTGCCGGTGTCGCCGGCCGAGGGGCTGGACGCGGCCAGGGCGCTGGAGGTGATCGACCTGACCGAACGGGAGTCGCTGCGGGCCGCGTACGCCGCGACGCTGGTCAAGCGGCCCTCGCACCGGCCGGGCTTCGACACGCTGTTCGACCTGTGGTTCCCCGCCTCGACGACCGGCTTGCAGGCGCCGCGCGAGGCCGAGCCCGGCCTGCCGGCCCCGGAGAGCGCCGAGGTTCCCGAGCTGCGCGACCGGCTGGCGGAGCTGCTGCTGGGCGCCGAGGGCATGAACGAGTTCGTACGCGCGATGGTGGAGCGTTTCGGCCGCGTGCCCGCCGGTCCCGGCAGGCAGAACTGGTTCTCCTACCCGGTGATGCGGGCGCTCTCCCCCGAGACGCTCATGGCGCGGCTGCTCGCCGAGGTCCTCGCGGGCCGGGAGCGCGGCGGGCTCGCCGAGAAGGTGGCCCGGCAGCGGATCACCGAGAACACCGAGCGCTTCAAGGAGGCCGTCTCAGGGGAGGTGCGCCGCCGGATCGCCGAGGACTCCGGGATCGAGCGGATCGCCCGCGCCTCCGTACGCCCTCCGCTCGAGCGGCTCGACTTCCTGCGGATCACCAAGGCCGACCTGGCGAGGCTCCGCCGGGAGGTGCATCCGCTCGCCCGCCGCCTCGCCGCCCGGCTCACGGTCAAGCACCGGCTCGGCCACCGTGGCCGCCTCGACTTCCGCAGGACCGTACGGGCCTCGCTGTCCAGCGGCGGGGTGCCGCTGACCACCTTCAACAGGCCGCGCCGGCCGCACAAGCCCGAGCTGGTCGTCCTCTGCGACACCAGCGACTCGGTCGCCTCCTTCGCGCACTTCACCCTGCTGCTCACGTACGCGCTGCGCGAGCAGTTCACCAAGGTGCGCGCGTTCGGGTTCGTGGACACCGTGGACGAGATCACCCGGTTCTTCGTGCCGGGCGCGGATGTGGTGGAGGCGATGACCCGGCTCACGCGGGAGGCCGACATGGTGCGGTTCGGCCGGACCGACTACGGCCACGCGCTGGAGGTGTTCGCCGAGCGATACGGCGACGCCGTCGGGCCGAAGACGTCCCTGCTGATCCTGGGTGACGCCCGGTCCAACTACCGGCCGCCCGCGCTGGAGACGCTGCGCCGCCTGGCCGACGGCGCCCGGCACTCCTACTGGCTCAATCCGGAGCCGACCAACCAGTGGGACAGCGGCGACTCGCTGGCGACGGCGTACGGCGGGATCGTGCCGATGCACGAGTGCCGGAACGTCGAGCAGCTCGCGGCCTTCATCGAGGACCTCGTCTGACGAACGGGCCGGGCACGCTGAAGACCTTGTGCGAAGAACGAACCGGACGCGCTGAGGACCTTGCGCGAAGAACGGGCCGGGCACGCTGAGGCCCCTGTCCGAAGAGGCCGGACGCACTCAGGACCTCGTCCGGAGAACGAGCCGGGCGCGCTCAGCTCATCCGGCGCAGCACCCGGGCCGCGGTCCTGGCCAGGACCTCGACCTGGGCCTCGTCGAAATCGGCCCGGGGACCCTGCAGGATCCAGCGCGAGACGAGGCGGGGCTTGAGAAGGGTGATCCCCTCCGCGGTGACCGACCGCCTGATCTCCCCGCCGTGCACGGCGATGAGGGGTTCGATGGTGACGGGGATGCCCGACTCGCGGGAGAGCACCTCGGCCAGCGAATCGGCGACCTCCACAAGCGCCTTGGCCACCTTCGTGCCGTACTTCTCACCCAGGAACAACCGCTCGCCGTAGCGGGCGATCTCGGTGTCGGGGTCCCACGCCTCGTTGTCCACCACCCAGACGCCACCGGGGCCGATGACGAGGTGGTCGACCGAGGCCTTTCCGGGGATCGCCCGGCCTTCGAGGATCTGGTAGCCCGCCCTGCGCAGCTTGCGGCGGAGCAGCCTGGCGGTGATGGTCTCGCCTCTGCGCTTGCCGCGCCAGACGGCGGTGGCGTCGTACTGCCTCCAGGTCCAGTACGTGTCCGCGCCCGCGACGAGCAGGCCGCCCAGCAGACCGAGGATCACCGGGGACAGGCCGAACCGGTAGGCGAGCGCGACGCCCACCACCAGGCCCGCCGCGGCCTTGACCGCGCGTACCTTCCTGCGGTGGACGACTTCCTTGATCCAGAACTGCTCGTACATGACCTGCGGCGACAGGCCGTGGACCTGGTCAACCGGCGTCACGTAGATAGATCCGCCCGGCATAGCGAACCCCCATGGCTGAAACGGTCGGCAAGGAGAAGGGTGGGGGGACCTGCCACATTGAAGATCCTTAGACTATGAAATACCCAACCGGGGGCTCCAGCCATCCCTGGGCCGCGAAGGTGACGCAAGTAACACGTATTCGCCAGTCACCGGCGACGTAACCGACCAGTCGGTATGCTTTCCCACACCACACCATGGGGGACGCATGACTCAGGACCAGGAGCCGGTACGACAACGCCTGCTCAGCGAGGCCACCCGCCTGTTCGCCGAGCAGGGCTTCGAGAGCACGTCGGTGCAGGAGGTCGTCTCGGCGGCCGGCGTCACCAAGGGCGCCATGTACCACTATTTCGACTCAAAGGATGACCTGCTCCACGAGATCTACGGGCGGGTGCTGCGCCTGCAGATGGAGCGTCTGACGCACTTCGCCGACGGCCCGGGGCCGGTGTCCGAGCGCCTGTACTCCGCCGCCGCGGACGTCGTGACGACCACGGTCGACAACCTGGACGACTTCAAGATCTTTTTCCGCTCGATGCACCTGCTCGCACCCGACACCAGCAAGGTCGTACGCGCCGAGCGGCGCCGCTATCACGAGCGCTTCCGCGACCTGGTCACCGAGGGGCAGCGCGAGGGCACCTTCAGGAGCGACATCCCCGCCGACATCGTCGTCGACTTCTTCTTCGGCTCCGTCCACCACCTGGGCACCTGGTACAGCGCGGAGGGCGCGCTCTCCGGCCCCGAGCTGGGGGCGCACTTCGCCGACCTGCTGCTCACCTCGCTGCGCCCGGATCGGCAGGCGCTCCCCGCCTGACCTCCGGTCAGACCGGCGCGGGCAGGTCCGCGAGAGCCGCCAGGGCGTCCCGGTGGGCACCGGGAGTGCCGAGCGCGACCTCGGTGGACTTGGCGCGCTTGAGATAGAGGTGCAGGGGGTGCTCCCAGGTCATCCCGATCCCGCCGTGCAGCTGCACGCTCTCCTCCGCGACCCGCACCGCCACCTCCGAGCACCACGACGCGGCCACCGCCACCGCCGGCTCGCGATCCCGGACCGCCTCCTGCCCACCGGACAGTCCCGGGTCCGTGGCGAGCAGGACGGCCGCGTTCCTCGCGGCGGCGCGGGCGCGCACCACGTCCAGCCAGAGATCGGCCATCCGGTGCTTGATCGCCTGGAAGGACCCCACCGGGCGGGCGAACTGCCGGCGCTCCTTGATGTAGGCGAGCGTCGTGCTCAGGCACCATTCGGCGACCCCGAGCTGCTCCGACGCGAGCAGCCCCGCGCCGAAGCCCAGCACCCGCCGCACGTCGAGCCGGCCGATCGCCTCACCGGCGGGAGTGTCGGAGAACGTGACGGTGGCGACCGGACGCGTCAGGTCGAGCGACGGCACCACCTCGATCCGGACATCCGCCGCCTCCACCTGGTAGAGCGCCGTTCCGACGGGCACGAGCAGCACGTCCGCCACCTCCGCGCCCGCCACCGCCCTCACCTCGCCGTTCAGGATCCCCCCGTCCGCGGTGACGGTCTCCGGCAGCGGCCGGTACGGCGAAGCCGCCAGCGACACCGCGAGCGCCGCCGTCGTCTCCCCCGAGGCGAGCTTCTGGATCAGATCCTCCTCGCCGACCTGCAGCAGGGCCTTGGTCGCGAGCACAGAACCGGTGAGGAACGGCAGCGGCGCCACCGCCCGCCCCAGCTCCTCCAGCACCACCGCGACCTCCCGCGCCGACGCCCCCGCCCCGCCGTAGATCTCGGGCACGAGCAGGCCCGCGACCCCGATCTCCCGCGACAGCGTCTTCCACAGGTCCATGTCGTACGGCGTCCCGGACTCGACCCGCCTCAACACGGCGGCGGCCCCGCAGCGGTCCGCGAGAAGATCCCGCACGGAGGCGCGCAGCTCCTCCTCGACCTCGGTGTACAGCAGCGTCACAGCTCACCACTCCTCATTCGCCACGCGGACCACTCGTACCTCGCGACCCGTTCCGCTCACCGCGCCGGGTTCACTCCCGTCACAACCGCTCACCGCTCCTCATGCACCACGCGACCCGCTCCGCTCACCGCGCCGAGCCCGTTCCCGTCATCGCGGAAGATCCTTCCAGGGCACGTCCTTGTCGACACGGGGCTCCGAGGGGAGGCCGAGCACGCGCTCGGCGATGATGTTGCGCAGGATCTCCGAGGTGCCGCCCTCGATGGAGTTGCCCTTGGCGCGGAGGTAGCGGTATCCGGGCCCCCTGCCGAAGAAGTCGACGGTGTCGGAGCGCCGGAAGGTCCAGTCGTCGTAGACCAGGCCCTCCTCGCCGCGCAGTTCCACGTCCAGCCCTGAGAGGGCCTGGTTGAGGTCGGCGAAGGCGAGCTTCATGCCGGAGCCCTCGGGCCCCGGCTGCCCGGCGGAGAGCTGTTCGCGCAGGCGCGTCCCGGCCAGGCGCGTCACCTCCGCCTCCACCCACAGTCGCAGCAGCCGCTGGTGCAGGTCGTGGGTGCGCAGCTCGGGCCGGGAGCGCCAGGTCTCGGTGACCAGGCCGACCATGCCGCCGCCCCGCCGGACCGGCGCGCCGCCGATCGCGACCCGCTCGTTCATCAGCGTGGTCTGCGCGACCCGCCAGCCGTCGCCGACCTCCCCCAGCCGCAGATCGTCACCGAGCCGTACGCCGGTGAGGAAGACCTCGTTGAACTCGGCCTCGCCGGTGATCTGCCGCAACGGCCTCACCTCGACCCCGGGGGCGTGCATGTCGCACACGAAGTACGTGAGTCCCCGGTGCTTGGGCACGTCCACGTCGGTCCTGGCGACCAGGATCGCCCACCGGGCGTGGTGGGCGCCGGAGGTCCACACCTTCTGCCCGTCCACCACCCACTCGTCGCCGTCCCGCACCGCGCGGGTGCCGAGCGTGGCCAGGTCGGAACCGGCACCGGGCTCGCTGAAGAGCTGGCACCAGATCTCCTCGCCCGTCCACAGCGGACGCAGGAACCGCGCGCGCTGCTCGTCGGTGCCGAACGTCAGGATCGTGGGCGCCGCCATCCCCAGCCCGATCGTCTGCACCCCGAGATCGAGCTGCGGTGTCCCCTCCAGTTCGCGCTCCACCACGTTCTGCAGCTCACGTGCGGCTCCGAGCCCGCCGAGCCCTTCGGGGAAGTGCACCCAGGCGAGTCCGGCGTCGAACCTGGCTCTCAGGAACTCCAGCCGATCCCCGGCGGGGTCGTGCCCGGCCAGGAACGCGGCGGCGCGCTCCCTCACCGCCTTCTCGTCCAGCGCCACGAACGGCTCCCTTCGTCGATCTCCGTCGACCCGCGTCAATCTTGGCCGACCCACGTCGGTTCGCGCATCCCACACCCGGCCGTTCCCGCACCCCACGCCCGGCCTTGGAACGCCTCGCACCGCCCGCCGATCCGCGTCGGTTCGTGCTCTCCCCAGCTCGGAGACACCACCCACCGCCCCTGGCGTGCGGGACGGCCGACGGGCGGCGCCGGTCACATGTGCTTCTTGAGCTCCCGGTAGGCGAGGGAGCGCTTGTGGACCTCGTCCGGGCCGTCGGCCAGCCTCAGCGAGCGCGCTCCGGCCCAGAGCGCGGCCAGCGGGAAGTCCTGACTCACGCCTCCGGCGCCGTGGGCCTGGACGGCCTTGTCCAGGATCCACTCCACATCGCGCGGTGTGGCGATCTTGATGGCCTGGATCTCCGCGTGGGCGCCCCGGTTGCCCACGGTGTCCATCAGCCAGGCGGTCTTCAGCACGAGGAGGCGGAGCTGCTCGATCCTCACCCGTGACTCGGCGATCCAGTCCTGGACGACACCCTGCTGGGCGATCGGCTTGCCGAACGTGCTCCGCGACAGGGTCCGGAGGCACATCATCTCGACGGCCCGCTCGGCCATCCCGATGAGCCGCATGCAGTGGTGGATACGGCCGGGTCCGAGGCGTGCCTGGGCGATCGCGAAGCCGCCGCCCTCCTCGCCGATCAGGTTGTCGACCGGCACCCTGGCGTCCTCGAACACGATCTCGGCGTGCCCGCCGTGGTCGGAGTCGGAGTAGCCGAAGACGTGCATGCCGCGCTTGATGTGCATGCCGGGCGTGTCGCGCGGCATCAGGATCATCGACTGCTGCCGGTGCGAGGACGCCTCGGGGTCGGTCTTGCCCATCACGATGAAGATCGCGCACTTGGGGTTCATCGCGCCGGAGGCGAACCACTTGCGGCCGTTGACGACGTACTCCGAGCCGTCCCGCACGATCGACAGCGCGATGTTGGTGGCGTCGGAGGAGGCGGTGTCGGGCTCGGTCATCGCGAACGCCGACCGGATCTCGCCGCGCAGCAGCGGCTCCAGCCACTCCTTGCGCTGCCACTCGTTGCCGAACATGGAGAGGACCTCCATGTTGCCGGTGTCGGGGGCGGCGCAGTTGGTCGCGGTGGGAGCGATCTTCGGCGAGCGGCCCATGATCTCGGCCAGCGGCGCGTACTGCAGGTTGGTCAGGCCCGCGCCGTGCTCACCGGGCAGGAAGAGGTTCCACAGGCCCCGCCTGCGCGCCTCCTCCTTGAGATCCTCCATCAGCGGCGGGCTGGCCCACCCGCTCTCGGCGGCCTGGGCCTCGAACGCCTCCTCCGCCGGATACACACACTCGTCCATGAAACCGAGCAGCCGTCCCCGCAGCTCCTCGGTCTTGGCGTCGAACGCGAAATCCATGGACCCTCCTCACAGTCTCCCGCGAGAGTACCGACCGGACGGTATGCCTGTCGACACACCCCCTACCCTTGAACCCCATGGACCCCGTCTTCTTCGCCACCCCCGAGGAGTTCCGCGCCTGGCTGGAGGCACACCACGAGACCGAGGCGGAACTGCTGGTGGGATTCCCCAAGAAGGGCTCAGGCCGCCCGGGGCTCACCTGGCCCCAGTCCGTCGAGCAGGCCCTGTGCTTCGGCTGGATCGACGGCGTACGCAAAGGCATCGACGCCGAGAGCTACAGCATCCGCTTCACCCCGCGCAAGGCGCGCAGTACGTGGAGCGCGGTCAACATCGCCAAGGTCGCCGAGCTGACCGAGCGCGGTCTTATGCGTCCGGCGGGGCTGCTCGCCTTCGAGCGGCGCACCGAGGACAACTCGGTGATCTACTCCCACGAGCAGGCCGAGACCGCCACGCTGGACGAGGAGCAGGAGCGCCGCTTCCGTGCGGAGAGCGCGGCGTGGGAGTGGTTCCAGAGCCGGCCGCCCGGTTACCGCAAGACCGCGCTGCACTGGGTGACCACCGCGAAGCGGCCCGAGACGAGGGAGAGACGTCTCACGCTGCTCATCGAGGATTGCGCGGCGGGCCGCAGGCTCGCACACCTTGAGCGCGGAGTGGTCCCCGGAAACACCCCTTAAGTGGACCTTCGGACAGGTCCACTGCGGGTTCTAGGGTCGTCCCCATGACCGCGAAGATGCCCGCGCCCGTCACCCTCGAAGGCGAGAACGTACGGCTGGAGCCGCTGACCGGCGACCACGTGCCCGACCTGTTCCTGGCCGGTGGCGGTGACGACGAGGTGTGGCGCTGGATGCCCGCCCCGACCCCGCGCACCGAGGCCGCACTGGCGGAGATCGCCGTGCGGCTGGCCGGGACGCCGGACCACGTGCCGTTCGCGGTGATCCTGCGGGAGACCGGCCGCGCGGTCGGCTGGACCACCTACATCGACACCCCCGGGTACGCCGACAGCATCGAGATCGGCTGGACCTGGTACGGCAGGTCGGTGTGGCGCTCCGCGGTGAACACCGAGTGCAAGGTGCTGCTGATCGACCACGCCTTCGACAAGCTGGGCGTGAACCGGGTGCAGCTCAAGACCGACAACCTGAACGTCCGCTCGCAGAACGCGATCATGCGCATCGGCGGCGTCCCCGAGGGCGTCCTGCGCCGCCAGCGTCGTCGCACCGACGGCACCTGGCGCGACACCGCCTATTTCAGCATCCTCGACGACGAGTGGCCCGCCCACCGCGCCCGCCTCACCGGCCTGCCCGGCTGAACCGTACCTCCGCGCCCGCCTCACCGGCCTGCCCCGCTGAACCGCGCCCCCGCGCCTATGCGGCTCCCTCACCGAGCATGCCGCGCAGGAACTCCCGCACCCCCAGCCGGAGGTCGTCCAGGGCCGGTTCGGCTCCGGCGCCGATGAGCACGTCGAACATCACCCCCTCGCCGAAGGCGACGAACTGGCGCCCGTGCCGTACCGGGTCGGACGACCCCGCGGCGGAGAGGATCGCGACCGCGAGGTCGCGGAAGCGCTCACCGGCCCTGTCGTAGATCGTGCGCAGCTCCGGTCTGCGGTTGGCCTCGAAGGCCAGCTCGTAGCGGGCGATCGTCTGCCGGCGGCCGACCGTCAGCTGTGTCCAGAGCGCCTGGGCCGTCATCTCGGCGAGGGCTTCGACCATGTCCGCCCCGGGGGGCGCGGGGGCCGCCGCGAACGCGGTGGACTCCAGCTGGGTGAGGCGCGCGAGGGTCAGCTCCAGGAGCGCGGACCGGGTGCGGGCCAGGTTGGAGGTCGATCCCGGCGGCAGTCCCGCCGCCTCGTCCACGGCTCGATGGGTCAGACCGCGCATTCCACGGTCGGCGAGCAGGTCGATGGCGGTATCGGCGACGAGCTCGGCACGCTGGGACTTCACCCCTCGATACTACATTTGTAGTCCAACTACAGGCGTAGTAATATTCACTACATTCGTAGTAAAGGAGAGGGTCATGGCGCGTGCGGCGGTCATCGGAGCGGGCATCGGCGGACTGGCGGCGGCGGTGGCGTTGCAGCGGCGGGGCTGGGACGTGACGGTGTTCGAGCGGGCGGCGGCCCTGGAGTCGGTCGGCTCGGGACTGGCCGTCGCCGCCAACGCGCTCAAGGCGCTCGACACGGTCGGGGCCGGTGACGAGATCCGCGAGCTGTCGGTGGTCCAGGGCAGCGGCGGCATCCGGCGCTCCGACGGCAGATGGCTGGTGAAGACGAGCGCGGAGGCCGCCTCCGCGCGCCACGGCGGCGACTCCGTGGTGCTGCTGCGCCGCGCGGACCTGATCGCCATGCTCTTCTCCCGCCTCACCCCCGGCACGGTTCGGCTGAACGCCAGGGTCTCGGGGATCGACGCGGAGAGCGGTGTGGTGACTCTCCCCGGCGAGCAGGTGGAGGCGGACCTGGTGGTGGCGGCCGACGGCATCAACTCCGCCGTCAGGCCGGCGCTGTTTCCCGGCCACCCGGCCCCTCGCTACGCGGGCGTCACCAGCTGGCGGGTGCTCATCCCCGCCGCGGGCGCCCCCGGTGAGGCGTACGAGAGCTGGGGGCGCGGCAGGGTCTTCGGCGTGATGCCACTGGCCGGCGGCACGTCCTACTGCTACGCCACCGACACCGTCCCCGCGGGCGGCGGCGGTGGAGACCAGCTGGCCGAGCTGCGACGCCTGTTCGGCGACTGGCACTCCCCTATCCCCGAGCTGCTCGCCGCGGCCTCATCGGAGAAGGTCCTGAGAAACGACATCCGCTACCTCGCCACCCCCCTGCCCGCCATGCACCGGGGCAGGGTCGCCCTGCTGGGCGACGCCGCGCACGCCATGACTCCCAACCTGGGTCAGGGCGCCTGCCAGGCGATCGAGGACGCGGTGGTGCTGGCCCACGTGGTCGGCGACGGCGAGGGGTTCACCGGCGGCACCGGAGCGAACGCCGTACCGGTGGGTGAGAGCCGCGCGACGACGGGCGGGAACGCCAGGGCGACGGGTAGGAGCCGTGGAGCGCACGACGGAGACACGGGGAACGACGGAGCGGCCGGCGGAAACGGTGAGGGTGACCTCTTGGCCGGTTACACCGCCGCACGGCTGGAGCGTACGTCCAAGATCGTGGCCCGGTCCGCCGCGATCTGCCGCGTCACCCGGATGCGCGGCCCGCTGGCCGTGCGGCTGCGCGACACGATGACGGCGCTCAGCTGGCGGCTCGCCCCCTCAAGCGTGAACGGCCCGATGGACGAGGTGTTCGGCTGGACACCGCCCTCCGCGTGACCGTTTCTCCCGGGAAAATCACCGGAGAACCTCCGGGACCCGCACGAACGCGAGAGAACCGCCCGGCGGAAACCGTGCGAACGCGAGAAAGCCGCCTGGCGGAAACCCGTACGGACGACGCCCGCTAAACGACGCCCGCCTTCTCGCGCACCGCGGCGGGAACCCCCCGGTCGGGGGAGAGCCGCCCCAGGGTGATCGTCCCCCAGACGAGCAGCGCGGCGGCGAGAAGGGCGGGGATCACGTTCAGCCAGCCGCTGGGCACCGCCTCGTCGAGCAGGAGCGCCCCCGCGAGGATGGAGACGATCGGGTCGACGATCTGGACCGCGGCGTAGGACATGCCGAAGTAGCCCACCTCGTAGGTCTTCTGCAGCAGCACGACCGCGCAGACGAGCAGCACGGGGATGGCGAGCGTGAACCAGTTGAGCAGCGTGCGCAGGTCACCGTCGAAGCCGCCGCCCACCACCCGTACGAAGGTGGAGACGCTCGCCGTCACGGCCCCCGCCGCGACCGACAGCACGAGCGCGTGGGCCTGGCCGGTCATCCTCCGCCCCACCAGATGGGTCACGAGCACGACCAGCCCGACGCAGCCGAGGAAACCCAGCGCCTCCGAGTTCGTCATGTGCGGTTTCACCGGGTGCACGGGGACCAGCAGCAGCAGCCCGAGCAGTCCGACGGCCACCGCGCCCGAACCGACGAGCTCCGCCCTGTGCGGGCGCCTGCCGTGCAGCATCGCCGCCAGCGGTACCGCGAACACCAGCGTCAGCACACTGATCGGCTGCACCATGATGAGCGGCGCGAAGCTGAGGGCGACGGCGTGCAGGGACGCCCCGGTGAAACCGACGATGCCGCCGATCCACCAGCGGGGCCGCCTCATCAGTCTCAGCGAGGCGCCCTCGGAGACCGCCTCGAACTGCTGGAGCGCGGCCCCCAGGGCGTAGCCCAGCGCCCCGACCAGGGCGATGGATATCCCGACCCAGGTCATCGCCACCCCACACAACGGACAAGGCATCCAGAAAGAAGCGAATCACGGGTCACCCCGCAAGCTTAGAGCGCCCGGCGAACGGGTAGGGAATTTCGCCGACTTGCACGAGATCCTGTCTGTGGTGGTCACTGACCGCTCGGCGGGCAGACGCAGAACAGGTGCCCCTCGGGGTCGGCGAGCACGACCCACTTTCCCTCGCCCGGCTGGAAGTCGGGGCGGGTGGCTCCGAGCTCCAGGTAGTCCCTGACGGCCTCCTCCAGGTCGGAGACGCGGACGTCCAGGTGGAACTGCTTGTCGGGACCGGGCCACGTGGACGGCTTGCGGTCGAGATTCTGCTGGAAGTGGATGCTCATCGTGTCGTCGCCGATGCCGGCGTAGGTGTCCTCCGCGTACCGAACCTCGTAACCGAAAACGGCCGCGTAGAACTCGGCGAGCCGCCTGGGCTCGGCACAGTCGATGGTCACGGCGATGAATTGCGCTTTTGCGGTCATGGAGCGATCGTCTCGCCCATACCTGTCAACCGCTGTCACGTTTGCCAGGACATCTCCATCCGTGTGGTGACCGCCGTGAGGGCACCTGATCCGTAAGCGGGGAACGCTGCGAGGAGGATCCGGTCCACAGGTGATGCCCGCCGTGACAGGCGCCCGGCCCGTGAGCGGTCGCCGCCGCGAGGGGCGCCTGTCCCACGGGTGAGACCCTCGCAAAGGGCATCTGTCCCACAGGGGAGCCCCTCGTAAAGGGCATCTGTCCCATGAGCAGTGACCTGTGTGAAGGGCAGCGGCCCATAAGCGGTGGCCGCCGCGCAGGGCACCTGACTAGGGTTACCCCGTGCTTCCGATCATTTCCCCGCCCCCCGCCCTCTAGCGGGCGGCCTTTCTCTCCTGACGACCGGACCCGAGTGGTCCGGTGGGTGCTTGCCGTCCGCATACGTGCGACCTGACGACGACCACCTCATCTGGAGAGATCTCCATGACGCATGTCTCCGTACGGCGGGGCCTGCTGTACGTGTCCATCGCGGCGACCGCCTGGGGCACCGGCGGCGCGGCCGGCGCGCTGCTCCACCAGACGGGCGGGCTCGGCCCCGTCGCCGTCTCCTTCTGGCGGTTCGCCGCCGGAGCGGCCGTGCTCCTGCTGGCCAGGTCCCTGTTCGGCCTCGGCAGGGCCGGGACCGCCGAAACGTCCACCACCATCCGGCGAAACCGTCCCACCCGATGGAACCGGACCCCCGGAAAAACCCAACGCACCGAACCGCTCGCCACCACCCCCCGGACCCGTCCCACCGAACCGCTCATCACCGACCGGCGAGGCCGTCCCACCCGATGCAACCCGGCCGCCGAGGAAACCCGACAGCCCCGACCACTCACCACCACCACCTGGAACCAGGCCGCCCAAGAAACCCGACGTACCGGACCGTTCTCCGTCCTTCGGCGGGCCCGTCACGCCCGGCGGGGCTCGATGCTCCGGCGGATCCTGGTCACCGGCGTGGCGATGGCCGTCTACCAGACGGCCTACTTCGCGGCGATCGCCGAATCGGGCCTGGCCGTGGCGACCGTGGTCACGATAGGCGCCACCCCCGTCCTGGTGGCCGCGGGCGGGTTTCTGCTGCTGGGCGAACGTCTGAGCGCCACGGGACTGGGCGCGGCCGTGATCGCCCTGACCGGCCTGGCCATGCTCACGCTCGACGGCGGGTCGGCGACGTTCTCCGCGGCCGGTATCGGCTGGGCGCTGCTGTCGGCGGCCGGGTACGCGGGGGTGACCCTGCTCAACCGGGCCTCCACCGACGAGCCGTACGTCACCGCGATGGGTGGCTTCGTCGTCGGCGGGCTCTGTCTGCTTCCCGTCGCGCTCGCCCAGGGTCTGCTGCCCTCGGGTGACCCACTCGCCTCCTGGGCGGTCGTCGTCTATCTGGGTACGGTCCCGACGGCCCTGGCCTACGGGCTCTTCTTCACCGGTCTCGTCGCGGTACGCGCCACGACGGCCGCCGTGATCTCCCTCGTGGAGCCGGTGGGCGCGGCGATCCTGGGGATCCTGCTGCTCGGCGAGCGGCTCACTCCGGCGGCGGTGTGCGGGAGCGCCCTGCTGCTCGGCGCGGTCGCCCTGCTCGCCCTGAAGGAGAGGGGTGATCGCGTCGGTGTAGCCGCGTAAAGGTCGGTGAGGGTCCCCGTACGAGGAATTCGTACGGGGACCCTCGCGGCGCCCCGGGCCGTCCCGACAGATCCGTGGGAGACCTCGCGACGCCCCAGGTCATCCTGACGAATCCGCATGGGCCCCTCGCGGGCCCCGGCCACCCGGCTCCTGGGCCGTCCCGTGGCATCCCGGCCCCTGGGTCCTGGGCCCTGGGTCACCCGGAAGGCTCGCCTTTTATTGGGGCGTATTGGCTAAAATCGCGTCCGACTTATCATGCTAAAGCGTGACAAGTCGCCGGTGCCCCGAAAGTTTGGCGGACGCACCGCGATCCTGAACGGCCGATCTTTGCACCACAATGTGCGAAGAGACGGAACGCGAGCCCGGAACCGGGCGTTGGAGGGAACGTGGCCTCGATTACCCAGCTCTTCCGGCGTTTCCTGGAACGCCCCGGCACCATCGACCTCTCGAAGTTCGAGCGGGTCGTCGCCGAGGCGGGGACCCGTGAGGAGCGGATCCGCGCGCTCGACGAGCTGCCCGCGCCCTCGGTCGACGACCTCCCCGAGTTCTGCGCGATCGTGCGGGAGGCCGCGCGCCGTACGCTCGACCTGCGCCCCTACGACGTGCAGCTGGTCGGCATGCTGGCGATGCTGTCGGGAAACGTCGCGGAGATGGCGACCGGCGAGGGCAAGACCCTGTCCGGTGCGATGGCCGCCGCCGGATACGCCCTGCAGGGCAAGCGCGTCCACGTCATCTCGGTCAACGACTACCTCGCCCAGCGTGACGCCGAGTGGATGGGCCCGCTGTACGAGGCGCTCGGCGTCTCCAGCGGCTGGATCGGGCAGAACTCCACGCCCGCCGAGCGCCGGGCGGCCTACGCGGCGGACGTGACGTACGGCTCGGTGAGCGAGATCGGTTTCGACGTGCTGCGCGACCGGCTGAGCACCTCCGTGGACGACCTGATCGTGCCCGCGCCGGCCGTGGCGGTGATCGACGAGGCCGACTCCGTGCTCGTCGACGAGGCCCGGGTGCCGCTGGTGCTCGCCGGTGCCGCCGACCCCGGCGACGCGGTTCCGGAGATGGCCGTGCTGGTCAGGCAGCTGGTCAAGGGCTACCACTACGAGCTCGACGACCAGGCGCGCAACGTCCACCTCACGAGCAAGGGCATCGACACCGTCGAGCAGGCGCTCGGCCTCGATCTCTACGACACCCCGGCCACGCTGACCGAGGTGAACCTCGCCCTGCACGCGCACGCCCTGCTGACCAAGGACGTCGACTACATCGTCCGCGACGGCAAGGTGCACCTCATCAACCCCTCGCGGGGCCGGGTCGCGCTGCTGCAGCGCTGGCCCGACGGACTGCAGGCGGCGGTGGAGGCCAAAGAGGCGCTCTCGCCCTCGGAGACCGGTGAGATCCTCGACTCGATCACCGTCCAGGCGCTGATCACCCGCTATCCGGAGAAGTGCGGCATGACCGGCACCGCGGTCGCGGTCGGCGACCAGCTGCGGGAGTTCTACGACCTCAAGGTGGCCGTGATCCCCTCCAACCGGCC
This sequence comes from Streptosporangium sp. NPDC049078, assembly GCF_040648855.1. NCBI lineage: Bacteria > Bacillati > Actinomycetota > Actinomycetes > Streptosporangiales > Streptosporangiaceae > Streptosporangium > Streptosporangium sp. NPDC049078. Next base: position 72,209 of record NZ_JBEZEL010000021.1, on the reverse strand, counting down.
GTGCGTGCGCACCGACGAGCCCGACCGGCTCTTCGAGTACCGGATGGAGAAGGACCTCGCGCTGGTCGAGGAGATCGTCGAGGTGCACGCCACCGGACGGCCCATCCTGATCGGCACCATGGACGTGGCCGAGTCCGAGCGCCTCGCGCTCACCCTGAGCGGGCGCGGGCTGGAGTGCGTGGTCCTCAACGCCAAGAACGACGCCGAGGAGGCGGCCATCATCTCCCGCGCCGGGGAGCGCGGCGCGCTCACCGTCTCCACCCAGATGGCCGGACGCGGCACCGACATCCGCCTCGGCGAGGGCGTCGACGAGCTCGGCGGCCTGTACGTCATCGGCTCGGGCCGCCACACCAGCAGCCGCCTGGACGACCAGCTCCGCGGGCGCGCGGGCCGCCAGGGCGACCCCGGCGGCTCGGTCTTCTACGTCAGCGGCGAGGACGAGCTGATCGCCCACTACGTCGCCGACGAGTACGCCAAGGGCGTGCCCGAGCACTCCCTGGTGGGCCACGCCCAGCGGGTCGCCGAGGGCGTCAACATGGAGATCCACCGCAACACCTGGCGCTACACCCGCCTGCTGGAGCGCCAGCGCGGCCAGCTGCTGGAGCGCCGCGACCGGGTCCTGCGCGAGCGGGTGGCCGGTGACGCCCTCGCCGCCGCGGCCCCCGAGCGGTGGGCGGAGCTTCGCGAGAGCGTCGAGGAGGACGTGCTGCACGAGGCGGCCCGCCAGATCGTGCTCTTCCACCTCGACCGCGGCTGGGCCGAGCACCTGGCCTACCTGGGAGAGCTGCGAGAGGGCATCCACCTGCGGGTCCTCGGGCGGCTCAACCCGATCGACGAGTTCCACAAGGACGCCGTCCCCGCCTACCAGCGGCTGCTGGCCGAGATCGAGTCACGCTCGGTCGAGACCTTCGAGACCGCGACGGTGACCGCCGACGGCCTGGACCTGGAGGGCGCGGGCCTCAAGCGTCCCACCGCCACCTGGACCTACCTCGTCCAGGACAACCCCTTCGGCACCGAGTGGGACCGCATCCTCAACCGCCTCACCACCAAGGTCCGCCACCGCTGACGCCTCTTCAAGGGGCGGCCTTCACACCACTGAGGGCCGCCCTTCAGACGCTGATCAGGTCGGGGTCCATATGCCCAGGGGAACCCGGGACCAGGGCGACCACCGACCGAAATCACCTCTCAGCGGGATCGGTAGGCGTCCGATCGGTGCTGGATGGTGATCACTTGGACCACGATCGTGCCGTCGTCGATCAGATAACGTCAGCCTCGGCTTCAGGTCCTGGACATCATGATGTGCGTTACGCATGCGGTAATGGTTTCACCGCACTCTCCCGGTTATCGTGACCTTCATGACCACCACCAGCGCGTCCCGGCCGGTAGGTGAGCTCCTGCGCCAGTGGCGGGAGCGCCGGCGTATGAGCCAGCTGGACCTCTCGATCCAGGCGGACATCTCCACCCGGCATCTGAGCTTCGTGGAGACCGGAAGGTCCAAACCGAGCAGGGACATGATCCTGCGCCTCGCGGAGGAGCTGGAACTCCCCCTTCGCGAGCGCAACCACCTGCTGCTCTCCGGCGGCTTCGCGCCGCTCTACTCGGAGACGCCGCTCACCTCGCCGCACATGGCGTCCGTACGGGAGGCGCTGGGGCAGGTGCTGAGCGGGCACGAACCGTACCCCGCGGTCGTCGTCGACCAGCACTGGAACCTCATCGACCGCAACGCCGCGACCGGGCTGCTGCTGCGCGGGGTCGCGCCGGAGCTGCTCGTCCCCCCGGTCAACGTGATGCGGCTGAGCCTGCACCCCAAGGGCATGGCTCAGCGGATCATCAACCTGGGCGAGTGGCGGGCCCACCTCCTGCACCGGCTCCGCCGCCAGATGAGCCTCACCGCCGACCCCGACCTCGCGGCGCTCTGGAAGGAGCTCGACGACTATCCCTGCGACCAGCCGGAGCCGGAGATAGACCGCCCCGGCCCCGGTGACATCGTGATCCCCCTGCGGCTGCGCCGCGGCTACCGGGAGCTCGCCTTCTTCAGCACCATGGCCACGTTCGGCACCCCGCTCGACATCACCGTCGCCGAGCTCGCCATCGAGGCGTACTTCCCCGCCAACCCCGAGACCGCCGCCTACCTGCAGCACCAGCACCACCCCGACTGACCGGGGGCGGGGGTGCGGCGTGCGCCCCACGCCGCACCCCCGCCGGCCGAGCCGGTCCCGGCCGAGGCGTCCGCTCTCGGCCGGTCCGGGTCCTGGAAGGTCTTCGCCGTGTCCTCAGCCGGGGATTCCGGCTCCGGACTCACTGGACTCGCCGACTTCGGCCTTCCCCGCCCGCGACGCCGCGATCCTGCCCAGGACGACGTCGATCACGAGGAACGCGAGCAGCGAGATGCCGAGCAGCGGGAGGAACACGCCCACCGCGATCGCCACGGCCGCCAGGGGCAGGGCGACGGCGAGGGGCAGCCGCCGCAGGCCGCCGCGCGCGTAGGGTGCGCCGAAACCGCGGGTCGGGCGGCGCAGCCACCACATGCGGTAGCCCCACACGATGACCGAGATCAGCGAGATCGCGAGCACGGCGAGGACGATCTGGTTGACCAGGCCGAACAGCACCCCCATGTGCACGTCGATGCCCCAGCGGGTCAGCTTGGCCCCGATGGGGAAGTCGGCGAAGCGCAGCTCGGCGCTCACCTGGCCGGTGGCGGCGTCGACCGCCACCTGGTCGTTGCGCTGCGGCCAGAGGCGGTCCGCCTCCTTGACGACGTACGGCTTGCCGGACTCGGCGGGCCAGACGATCTCCAGGGGTCCCGACAGGCCCTTGCCCGCCGCCGCCTGGACGACCTGGTCGGCGTCGGCTACCGGCGCGGCGCCCGCCTCCTGCCCGGCGGCGTGGCCGCCGTGGTCGCCGTGGCCGCCGGAGACGGGCAGCGACGGGGTGGACCAGCCGATCGAGGTCTGCAGCACGTCGATGTTGGCTCCCGCGTACTTCGACCAGGTCAGACCGGTCGCCGAGAGGGCGAGCAGGCCGATCAGCGCCCACGTGCCGACCGAGCCGTGCCAGGAGAGGGTCTTGCGCAGGCCGCGGGCGCCGCGTTCTGGAGCGACGACGCGCCGCAGCCGCTGTCCGGCGCGGCGACGGCGGGTGAGCCACAGCACCAGGCCGCCCACCCCGACCAGCCACAGCCAGCTGGCGGCCATCTCGCTGTATATACGTCCCGGCTCGCCCAGGTGCAGGTGACGGTGGAGCTGGGAGATCCAGGTTCGCACGGGCAGGGCGCCCGAGCTGCCGTAGCTCTCCAGCGCGCCGCGGACCTCGCCGTTGTACGGGTCGACGAAGACCGCGAGGCGGGTGCTCTCCGGAAGGCCGGGCACGTCGAGCAGCACCTGGGTCGTCGCGTCCGGCTCGTCATAGGTCCGTACGAGCGCGAGGGTCCCCTCGGGATGCGCCGCGGTGGCGGCGGTGACCTGCTGGGCGAGGGGCAGTCGCTGCTGCCCGGCCGGTACTGAGGTCGTCAGCTCCTTGGAGTGGACGATGTTCTCCAGCTGGAAGGAGGCGGCGTACAGCAGGCCGGTCGTCGCCGCCACCAGCAGGAAGGGGGCGACGAGGATTCCGGCGTAGAAGTGCAGGCGGAGCAGGAGCGAGCGCAGCGTCGCCCAGGTGGAGGGCACCCTGGCTGCGGGGGCCGGGGACGGACCGGCCGGGTCGGCCGGGTCGGCCGCGGGCGGGATGTCGACGTCGGATGTCATGGGGAGGTTCTCCGTTCGCAGGGAACGCGCGCACCGTCAGGTACGCGCCACCGCGGTGTGAGGTTCGGTTCGGCGTAGCGCGGGGCAGGCGGAATTCCGGCTCTCACCAGCGGGAGGGCATGGTGGGAGCCGGGCTCGCGGGCCCGTACGGCATGGGGGAGACAGGAACCTGCGGGTGCCGTCAGGCGCCGACGGGGCGGCGCTCGGGCTCACCGGCCGGGAAGGACGCGACGGCGCGACGATCCACGGTCGGGGAAGGTACGGCGCTCGGAGACGCGGGCCCGGCAGGGCACGGCGGCGTCCGGGCGCGACGGCCCGATGTCAGACGGCGTGCGAGGGAGCGGGCGGCCCGCGGCGCGAGACGGCGGCGGCGAGCAGCCGGGCGACCGGTGAGACCCGGTCGTCGGGCGCGGCGGAGAGGAGGGTGAGGCGGCAGGCGACGGGCGCGTGCCACCGCAGCAGGGTGAGGAGCGAGGCGAAGAGCAGGTAGAGGAGCGTGGTCAGACCGCGCTCCCCCCGCTCCAGCCAGTGGGCCGACAGCAGCGCCATCACGGCGTGCACCAGCACCATGAACAGGCCGGTGGACAGGCCACCGGCGCCGTGCTCATGCCCGGTCGACGGCGGCAGCGCACCGGAGGTGAACCACAGGTGCATGCCGTACTGGGCGGCGAAGCTCGCCCCCAGCAGCATGCCGAAACCACGCCGCCGCCGGGCGAGCACGAACGCGCCCGCCGCGGTCGGCAGCACCGCCCAGACCAGCACACCCGGCCCCACCGGACTGCCTCCGGCCAGCACGTGCATGACCAGCGACGCCGTCACGCACACGACCGCGAACACCGCGGCGCGAACAAGACGGAAGGCGTGCATGGGGCAATGGTGGCAGAGAATGACGGATTCGCCACCCCCTTGTTCCATGATTAAAAGTGTGGATTAATACCCCTCGGGCTGTGTGTCACGATTGAGCGGTCTGTGCTGTTCAGGGGTCGAAGCGGGCGCGGCCACCTCGGGCGCGCGGTCGGCCACCTCGACCTTCAGCTGCGCCGTCGAGCTCAGCAGGGTGCCCTCGGGCGCTCCCGCCGCGCTCTCGTCCACCACGACGACGCGCTCGCCCAGGTACAGGTAGGTGACGGGGTCGAAGATGTACTCGTGCCGCACCCCGCCGAGCCGGTTGACCATGGCCACCGCGACCCCCCTGCGTCCGGCGGCGTCCTCGGCCTCGTCGACGGTCTCGACGCCGGGGATCGTCCCCGCCGCCCTGAACAGCGCGGCTCGCTGGGCGGACGGCAGGTACGCCTGAGTGATCATCGAGCCGACGCTCCCCCACGCCTTGTAGTCGGCGAGGGGATCGCGTCCCAGGCCCCGGTAGAGGTGTTCGCGCATCCCCTCGGGATCGGTGGGCAACCGGCTCAGCGAGACGTAGTCGGTGCGCTGGTGGTCGGGACGGATGTCGTAACCGGTGAGCTTCGACGGCGCCCCGGCGCCTCCCCTCCGCCGTTCGGCCTCGGCGGGCAGCGGTTCCCCGGGGAACGGCCTCGGCTCCAGGTGCTCGCTCGTCATGACCCCGCCGTCCAGGGGGGAACCCGCGACGGGCAGCCACACCCTGAACCGGCTGCGGTCGAGGTAGCGGACGTCCTTCCCGCCCTCCTTGAGCCTGACCGGGAACATGACCTGCAACTCGTAGGCGAGGAACTGCCCCGGCTTCGGGCGCAGCTCGTCCCGCAGGCTCACGGTGTCGGCGGCCCGCTGGAGGACCGCCGACATCGCCACGGGCGCCATCTGGACGGTCCTCTCCCGCAGGAGGTACGAGTCGGCGCCGACGAAGCCGAGTCCCACCACCACCGCGGCCCCGGCCCCCACCGCGAGACTCGTCCTGAGGCTCAGCCCGAGGTTCCCGGTGAGGCTCGCCGGGCGGAGTGCCCTGCGTGCGGGCGGTGCCGTCGGCGCCGCGCCGAGGGCCGCGATCTCCGACAGCAGCCGCGACTCCTCGGCGCGCAACTCCGCCGGGCCCGGCCGGGGCACCTCGCAACGCAACCGGTTCACCTGGGTCATCTCATCCATGGAAGGTCTCCTCGCTGACGGACGTGGGATCGATCCCGCCGAGCTCCTCGCGCACCCTGCCTCTCGCCCGGTTGACCCGCGAACGGACCGTGCCCACCGGGACGCCCATCGCCCGGGCGGCCTCCGGGTAGGTGAGACCGCCCCAGGTCACCAGCAGCAGCGCGTCCCGATGGCCCGCGGGCAGCCGCGCCAGGGCGGCCGCCAGCCTGCGCCGCACGGCGTCGGCGCTCAGCCGCTCGTCGCTGCGCTCGGTGAACGGAACGGTCACCGGATCGACGCCGGTCCGTTCGAGAACGCGCAGCCGCCGCACCTCGACACGCTTGTGCCGTCTGATCAGGTTGGTCGCGATGCCGTACAGCCACGGGCGCGCGCCGGGCTGCGAGAGGTCGTAGCCCTCCCTCCCCCGGAACGCCGCCAGGAAGGTGTCCGCCACGACGTCCTCGGCCGCGTCCGCTCCCAGCCGCCGGGTGACGTAGCGCTTGATGTCGGGCGCGTGCCGGTGGAAGAGCGCGGCGAACACCTCCGGCTCCCGCAGGGACCGCCCGATGAGGGAGGCGTCGTCGGCCTCCGCCTCGTCGGCGGGAAAGGCGCCGCCCGCCCCCGTCCGGGTTCGGCTCGTTTCGCTCATATCCGGCCTCTCGGCTCTCGGTCAGGACACCCGTTGTTGCCCTCCCGCGTGCCTGCGGTTCCCGAAAAGCGCCATGGCGGTTCCGCTCACCCGCCACTCGGACGGACGCGCGTGCCCGTCACACCGGGGTGAACTCCAGGTAGGAGACGGCGGGCATCCCCGCATCACGCCAGGGTGAACTCCAGGTAGGAGACGGCGGGCATCGGCAGGGTGAACTCCAGCCGCAGGGTCCCGTCCTCCGCGCGGACGGTACGGGCGGGCTCCAGCTCGTCCAGGCCGTTCGCGGCGCGGAGCCGGTCCCACTGCCCGCCCTCCGGCCAGTCGGCGCCCCCGCCGATCTCCGCCCATACCGCCCGGATGTTGGAGTGCCGCTCGTCGATCCGGTGGTGGCCGACCGTGTACTCCCCCTCGGCGAGTCCCTCGACCGTGAGGGTGACCTCGCGTGACAGGATCGCCGCGCCGCCGGCCCTGTCCTGGTCGAGGGTGCCGTTCCACACCAGCACCCCGACGGCGCCGGTGGCCGAACGCGCCGCCCACACCTCGACTCCCGCGACGTCACCGGTGGCCGAGCAGGCGAGCTCGTCCTCGCCGAGGCGGTCGGCGAGGGTGAGCGCGAGGTAGCGGGGCTTGCGCAGGTTGCCGACCGTGAGCAGGCCGAACCCGCCGTGGAAGAGCGCCGGTGGGCGGCCCAGCTCCTCGAAGTGGTCCGAGGCCACCCAGTGGGAGAGCGCGTCCACCCGCCCGGCCGCCGACCTCATCCCGTGCAGCAGGAACGTCGCCCCGAACGGCCCGTCGCCGATACCGTGGAAGTGCGTGGGGGTGGGGCCCCACTCCGTCCACCAGATCGGCGTGCCCTCGCGGCCGTGCCGTTCCAGGACGGGCCGCCAGTCGAGCGGGGCGTTGCCGTAGGTGTGGGTGGAGACGAAGTCGAGCGCCGCACCCGAGGCGTCCACGTGGTCGATCAGCTCCTGGACCCAGCCGTTCGCCGCCGAGGACGGGCCGCCGACGCGGATGTCGGGGTGGACGTCCTTGACCGCCGCCGCCGACACGTCGTACAGCCGGAAGAACTCCTGTGGCGTGCCACTCCAGAAGACCTCCAGGTTCGCCTCGTTCCACACCTCGAAGGCCCAGTTGTCGACCACCTCGCGCAGGCCGTACCGTTCGACGAGGTGGCGGGTGAGGTCGCGGACCAGGTCGCCCCACCGGTCGTAGTCCCTGGGCGGCGAGATGATCGCCCCGTAGCCGAAGACCGTCTTCGACGGGTCGGAGGCGAGGTCGCGGGGCATGAACGACAGCTCCACGATCGGCCGCATGCCGAGCGCGGTGATCGTGTCGTAGACCTCGTCCACCCGGGTGAAGTCGTGCACGGGCCTGCCGTCCACCTCCCGGTAGACGCCGAGGTCGTCGCAGAGGATCGCGTGGGCGCGCACGGTCTCGACGCCGAGTTCCTCCCGCGTCGTCCGCAGCGCCTCGACCAGTTCGGGGCCGATCGGGCGGCCGCCCACGGTGTCGGCGGAGAGCATGTACGACAGGTGCTCGGAGCCGATCATGTACTTCCACGGCCTGGGCAGGAGCCGCGTGCTGGTCGAGGCGTCGACCCGCAGGACCGTCGCGCCCGGCGCGGCGAGCGGCGCGGCGAACACCGCCTCGGTGAAGGGGCCGGCCCGTTCCATCGTGGTGACGGCGGCGACTCTGTACCAGGCGGGCTCCCCGTGCGTGTCGACGTAGCGCGGATCCGGCACGGCCGGTACGTCGACGTCGGGCTGCTTGGTGGAGGTGTACGGCCCCGCCTCGGCGGGCGCGCGGTGGACGAGGTAGCCGATGGCCCCGGCCACCCGTTCCCAGGTCAGCGTGACCTGTCCGCCTCCGCTGTCGGCGCGCAGTCCCCGGGGGGCGGTGACCTCGACCCGTCCGGCCGCGGTCACCTCCCCCGACGCCCGGTAGATGCGGGCCTGCCAGTCTCGGCGTGCGGCGTCGGCCGTGCTCATGGATACGTCTCCCCGATGGTCGGTGTGGGTGGGGTGGGTGTGCGGCTCACGCGCGAGGAACAACGCGCGTGAGCGGCACGATTCACTTGGCGGGCACGACGGTCATCTGGGAGGCACGACGGCCCATTCCTCCTGCCGCAGGACGGGCGCGAGCTTCGCCGTGACGTCGCGGGTCGCGAAGTGGCGGCGCAGGCTGTCGTCGGCGAGCGCGTTGCCGAGCGCGATCATGATCATTCCCTGGTCGAGGGCGAGATACTGCTTGGCGACCTTGCCGCTGCGCACGGCGACCGCGTCGTAGAAGCCGCCCGGCCCGTAGGCGTCGAAGTTCGTCCTGAGCCTGGCGAGGTTGTCGAGGGCCGCGCCGGGCGTGTGGCGCAGCGCGAGGAACGACGCGTGCGGGGTGACCACGCCGTCGCCGTAGGACTCCGGCTCCGGCTGCCCCTCGCGGCACCCCTCGAACCCGTAGTCGACGGAGGTGCGCTCCTGGTCGGAGGTGTAGCCGGGGGTGTCCATGCCGATCGCGTCCACGCCGTACTCGCGGTAGCCTCCGGCGGGGTCGTTGGACGGGGAGAAGCCCCAGTAGCCGTACTTCGCCTCGTTCATGCCGTGCTCGATCTGGGCGGCGATGTAGACGGGCTGGTTGCGGCCCCAGCTCCTGGCGCCCCAGACGTCCTCCGGTACGAGCTGGGTCACCATCAGCTCCTCGAACATGCTGCCGCCCCAGGTGGGCACCAGGCGCATGCCCCGGTAGCCGTACGTGCCCTCGAAGACGTTGACGCCCATGTAGGTGCGCCAGGTGCCGACCGGCTTCTGCTCGGCCCACGACCAGTCGCAGGTGTCGGGGAAGGTTCGCCACATGCCGTAGTAGTGCTGGGGCGGGAGCTGGCCGAGGGCGATGCCGACGTAGCTCGCGATCCTCGCCTCGGTGAGCGCGCCGTAGTGGTGGCAGGTCGAGTGGACCGTGGTCCCCGAGTCGTTGTAGTCGCTCTCGACCGAGCAGCCGGTGGGCTTCTCCGGCCAGAACCCGCCGCGCAGCAGCCCGGTGCCCGCGTCCGGCCGGGCCTGCGGGTCGTAGTAGGACTCGAAGTCCATGCCGCCCAGCAGCGCCCCGGCCTGCTTGGAGACCTCGGGCACGGCACTGCGGATCATCATGAGGGCGGCCGCGAGCCAGCCGTTGTCGACGCTGGACAGGAACGGCTGTACGACGGAGCCGTCCTCGGGCCAGGTGCGCACGACCTGCAGCGTGCGCGGGTCGTACCAGTTGTAGAACTGCCCGGTGGGGGCGTGACGCTCCAGTTTCGCCGTCGAGGCGAGCGTCGCGGCGACGCGGCGCCGGGCCTCGTCCTTGGAGATGAGGCGGACCTCGCGGGCGGCCACCGTACTCCACAGGTAGGTGGCGATGTTGGTCGGCGAGGTCACCTTGGCGCGGGTGCCGGGGGCGAGTGAGCCGTCGATCTTGTCGGAGGGCAGGCCGGTCGCCGGGTCGGTCATCGCGACCATGGACTTCCAGGTGTCGGCGGCGTAGCGGCGCAGCACCTCCCGCTGCCGCCCCGCCGTCGAAGCCGTCGCGGGTGTCGACGTTGTCAAGGGGACATCGGGGGATACCAGGGGAGACTCGGAAGGGGAGACAGCGGGGGCGGGGGAAGGGGCGGCCGAGGCGGGAGAGGGGACTGCCGCGATCAGGGCGAGACAGGCCGCCAGGGCGGCCGCGTGACGACGACGCACGAGGGCTCCTTACGTGGATTACTTGAGTCCGGTGGAGGCGATGCCCTGGGTGAAGAAGCGCTGCAGGAAGACGAAGAGGACGAGGACCGGCAGCACGACGACCACCGCCCCGGCGATGAGCAGCCCGTACTGGGTCCCCTGGTAGCCGTTGAAGATCGCCAGTGCGACGGGCAGCGTGTACTTGTCCTCGCTCTGGGCCACCACCGCGGGCCAGAGGAAGTTGTTCCACGAGCCGAGGAACGTGATCAGGCCGAGCGTGGCGAGGGCGGGCCTGCACAGTGGCATCACGATCCTGAAGAAGATCCGGAACTCCTTGGCGCCGTCGACCCGCGCGGCGTGGATCAGCTCGTCGGGGATGTCCGCGATGAACTGGCGCATCAGGAAGATGCCCAGCGGGGTGACGAGGCCGGGCAGGATGATCCCGAGGAAGGTGTTCACCAGGCCGAGCTTCGCGATGAGCACGAACTGCGGGATCATCACCACGATGGCGGGCAGCGCCATCTGCGTCAGGACCAGCGCGAACAGCACGTTCTTGCCGCGGAAGGCCATCTTGGCGAAGGCGTATCCGACCATCGAGCAGAACAGCAGGTTGCCCGCGACGGTGGCGAGGGCCACCACCGCGCTGTTGAGGAACACCTGCGTGATGTTCATCTTCTCCAGCAGCTCGCCGTAGTTGCCGAGCGTCCACTGCGTCGGCAGGAACTCCGGCGGATCCCGCCTGATCTCGGTCTCCGGCTTGAACGAGGTGAGCAGCGTCCAGACGAACGGGAGCACGATGAGCACGAGCCCGGCGCTGAGCAGCGCGTACGTGGAGAAGCGGCGTTTCACCAGGGCCCCGCGCCCCGGCCTCCCGGAAGCCTGGCCTCTCGCGGGGGCCTTACGACCCGAAGCGGTTGTCATCTGGACCTCCCGACCCGGAACTGCAGGACGGCCAGCGCCACGATCACGGTGAACAGGACGCTCGCCGCCGCGGCGGCGTAGCCGTAGTTGCCCGAGCCGAACTGGTTGTAGATCGCGAGCGAGGCCGAGGTGGTCGCTCCCGCCGGGCCTCCCCGCGTCATCACCAGCGGCTCCTCCATGAACTGGGCGAACCCGATCGAGCTGTAGACGGTGCAGAACAGCAGCGCCGGACGGAGCATCGGCAGCGTGACGGAGCGGAAACGCTCCCAGCGACCGGCCCCGTCGACCTCCGCCGCCTCGTACAGCTCCCTGGGGATGCCCTGCAGGGCGGCCAGCAGGACGACCATGTCGAAGCCGAAGCTCCGCCAGGCGGTCATGACGATGATCACGGGAAGCGCCAGGTTCTCGTCGGCGAGCCAGCGGGGGCCGTCCACGCCCACCGCCGCGAGCACCTGATTGACCAGACCCGCGTCGGGTTCGAGCAGGAACCTCCAGGCCACCGCGACGCCGATGATGCTGGTGACGTACGGCAGGTAGTAGCCGAGCCGGAAGAACGCGGCCGGCAGCCGGGCGATCCCCGAGTTCAGCGCAACGGCCGCGCCCAGGCCCAGGGCGATGGTGAGCGGGAGCGCGGTCACCACGAAGATCAGCGTGTTCAACGCCGCCTGACGCATGAGCTCGTCGTCGAAGAGCCGCAGGTAGTTGTCGAGCCCGACGAGGTTCACCGCAAAGGGGTCGCGCACGTCGGTACTGCGCATGTCGGTGAAGCTCATGCCCAGCTCGACGAGGAGCGGACCCGCCCAGAACACCGCGAACATCACGACGAAGGGCGTCACGAAGATCCAGGCCAGACCGGTGCGGCGGAATCCGCCCCGAGGGCTCCACTGCCTGGCGGGGGCCGGTGCGGTGGACTCACGCGAGTCCACCCGCTCGCTGACCACCATGGTCAGACCCCGGTCCCGATGGTCTCGGCCTGCTCCTGGACGCGCTTGGCCGTCTCCTCGGCGCTCTGCTTGCCCAGGGCCATCTTCTCGACCTCGGTCTCCATCACCTTGGCCACCTGCTCCCAGGTCGGGACGGCGGGCACGGCCTTCGCGTCCTTGAGCTGCTCACCGAAGACGGTGACCCGCTCGTCGGCGGTGAGCGCCGGGTCCTGCCAGGCGGCCTCGACGCTGGGCAGCGCGTTGACCTTGGTGTACCAGGTGGCCTGGACCTTGGGGTCGACGAGCCAGCTCAGGAACTTCCAGGCCGCGTCGCGGTTCTTCGCGTCCTTGAAGACCACCATGTCGCTGCCGCCGACCAGGCTGGGACCTCCCGCGCTGCCCTTCGGGTAGGGCGCGACGGCGAACTTGTCCCCGAAGCCGTCGCCGCCCTCCTTCTCCAGGCCCGCGATCATCCACGGCCCCGAGTAGAAGGCGCCGACCTTCCCCTTGACGAACGTCTGCGGGAAGGCGCCGGTCGGCTGGTCGGTGCTGGAGAGCCCGCTCTCGAAGAACGAGCCGTACTGCTTGAGCGCCTTGACCATCTCGGGCGTGTCCAGCGTCCACTTCCCGTCGGAGACGATCTCGCCGCCCGCCTGCCACACCAGCGGCAGCACCTCCTGCCAGGAGCCCTGCCGGAAGTTCTGCTCCACGCCGAGCGAGGCGCCGCCCTTCTCCTTGAGCGCCTTCACGAAGGCGGTGGTCTCCTCCCAGGTGACGGGCGGCTTCACCGACGCCCTCGAAGCGAGGTCCTTGCGGTAGTACAGGGCGCGGGTCTCGACGTACCAGGGCACGCCGTACGCGGTCCCCTCCACCTCGACCGTGCCCCACGCGCCGGGGAAGAACGCCGACCTGTCGATCAGGTCGGCCGGGGTGGGGTCGAGGGCGCCGGTCTTCGCCATCTCGCCCATCCAGGTGCTGCCCAGCATGGTGACGTCGGGGGTGGCGTTCCCCGCGATGGCCGCGGTGATCTTGTCGTGGGCGACGTCCCAGCCGAGCGGGGTCACCTTGATCGTGATGCCGGGGTTCGCCGTCTCGAAGTCCTTGGCGAAGGCGCCCAGCGCCTCCCCCTCCGCCCCGATCGCCCAGACCGTGACCTCCCCGGTGGCCTTGCCGGTGTCGACCTCCCTCGCCTGTTCCGCGGCCCCGTCCCCGCTCCGGCCGCACCCGGCGAGCACCAGTCCCAGCGCGAGGATCCCGACGGCGTACTTCTTCACTTTTCCTCCAGGGGGTGAGGACCGCAGCTGGATCGGACGATCAGCTGGGTGGGGAGAATCTCGGACTTCGGGACGTTGCGAGTGCCCCTGATGAGTTCGTCCAGCGCGCGGGCGGCACTGGCGCCGAGCAGGCGCATGGGCTGGCGCACCGTGGTGAGGGCGGGCCTGGCGTGGCGGGCGGCCATGATGTCGTCCCAGCCGGTGACCGCCACGTCGCCCGGCACGTCGAGGCCGAGTTCCTCGGCCGCCAGGATGACGCCGAGGGCCACCTGGTCGTCGGCGCAGATCACCGCCTGCGGCCGGCCCGCTCCACCGGCTCTTCCCGCCTTCCCTGCTTTCCCGGCGAGCAGGGTCCGCCCCGCCTCGTACCCGCCCTCCACGGTGAACTCGCAGGGCAGCGGCTCGGGGGGCCGGATCCCGTGGTCGGACAGGACCCGTCTCACCCCGGTCCAGCGCTGGGTGACGTCGCCCCCGTCGTCGTCCCCGGCCATCGCGAAGGTGGAGTAACCGTGGCCGAGCAGGTGGGCGGTGAGCGCCTCGGCCGAGGAGGTGTTCTCGCTGCAGACCGCGTCGGCCCGCTCGACGGGGTCGCGTGCGAGCAGGACCAGCGGCGTCCTGCTCCTGACGATCTCGTCCACCACGGCGTCCTCTACGGTCCTGCCGAAGATCACCATGCCGTCCACCCTGCCGACCAGGTCCCTGACCAGGTCCTGTACGGCGGCCCGCCCGCGCGTGGACAGGATGAGCACGGAACGGCCGAGCTCGGAGGCCACCTCCTCGTAGCCGAGGAGGACTTCGGCGAAGTAGGGGCCCGACAGGTCGGGGAAGACGATCCCGTTGGCCGCGTGGCGGCCCTGGGCGAGGGAGACACCGAGGCGGCTCGGGGTGAAGCTGAGCTCCTCGACCGCCCTCAGCACCTTCTCGCGTGTTCCCGCCGAGACGGGTCCGGTGTTGCGCAGAGCCCGGGAGACCGTGGCGATGGAGACACCCGCCCGCTGCGCGACCTCGTAGATGGTCGCACCCTGACCTTCGTCGCTGTTTGCCACCTGTCGTCCGATCTCCCTGCCGAGTGGAAGCGCTTACACTCAACGACGACTGAAGGTGGAAGCGCTTACAGTGGATGCTCGGAGTCAACCACCGAACGTAATCACCGGTAAAGGTCTGTTACATCACCGTTACCAAATGAGTGCAGCGCCACATCGGGACCCGTGAGGTCCGGCCGGGAGGTTCACAGGATCCCGACCCGGGGCCTCGCAAGACCCGAACGAGAGCCTCATGAGGCTCTGCCCAGGAGTTCCACACCGATCTCACCTCGTCACCCCGGCGGAGCCGGCGACCGCGAATCCCACGTCACGGAACAGTGATCACGATCTTGCCGAGGAGATGTCCCTGCTCACTGAGACGATGCGCGTCGGCGATCCTTTCCAGCGGGAAGGTCCTCTCGATCGGCACACGCAGCGCGCCGCGCTCCAGTAAGGGGAGGACCTCGACGAAGACCTCCTCCAGGGGACTCCCGCCGACACCGCTGGAGAAGCGCACACCATACTCGGCGGCCCGTCCGTCGGCGATGGTGACCACCCTGTCCGGACCACCGGCCAGTTCTATCGACATGGCGAGCACGTCGCGGCCGGAGGCGTCGAGGACCGCGTCGACACCTTCCGGGGCCGCGGCGCGTACCCGCCCGGCCATGCCCTCGCCGTCCCCGCCGCCCTCTCCGCCCTCGCCATCCCCGTACTCGACCGGCCGCACGCCCAGGTCGCGCAGGAAATCGTGACGGGCCCGGCTCGCCGTGCCGACCACCCGCACCCCCCTGGTCCTGGCGATTTGCGCGGCGACCAACCCGACACCACCGGCGACCGCGTGGATCAGCAGCGTGTGCCCCTCCGTCACGTCGAGCTCCCGCAGAGTACGCCAGGCGGTTTCCACGGCGACCGGCAGCGCGGCGGCCTGCTCGAAGGAGAGCCAGGCGGGCATGGCCAGCAGGTTCCCGATGTCGGCCGGGACATGGGTGGCCGCGGCACCGGAGAGGACTCTGCCGAAGACGGCCTGACCCACACTCCAACCCCCGACACCTTTACCCGAACCGGCACCGGCACCGGCACCGGCACCGGCACCAAGAGCCTCGATCGTTCCGGCGAATTCGACACCGACACCGGTGGGCCCGCCCGGCCGCCGGCCACGGTCCATGAACCCGCTGCGGAGTTTCCAGTCGATGCCGTTGACACCGGTGGCCCGTACCGCGACCCGTACCTGACCTGGACCGGGATCGGGGAGGGGAACATCGTCGAGAGTGAGCACCTCGGGACCGCCGTAGCGGACATAGCGGATGGCCTGGGACATGGTTTTCTCCCTCTGAGCGCTTGTACGCCCGGTTGACGGCATGAACCGCCGGGCCCACGACCCCGGTGCGCCACGACGAGGGCACGGAAAGAAGTGGGGAGAGCGCCCGGCCGGTGAACCTCTCAGACCAGCAGCAGGGTCTTCCCCACGGTGTCGCGCGCCTCGATCGCGGCGTGCGCCTCGGCGGCCCGATCGAGGGGGAAGGTCTGTCCGATGACCGGCCTGATCCGGCCCGCCGCCGCCTCGGACAGCGCCAGCCCGGCCAGCCGTCTGCCTTCCTCCGGGGCGAACTGCACCTGCTCCATCCCGTGCACCCTCACCCCACGCCGTTCGGCCTCCCCGGGATCGATCTCCGCGAAGCTCCCGCCGGGCACGCCGTAGGTGAAGAACCTGCCGCCGCGCGCGGTGACCCCGAACGCGTCCTGGCCGATCCGGCCCCCGGCACCGTCGAAGACCACGTCCACCCCGGCACCGCCGGCCGCCCCAGGCAGCCTCCCGCCACCGGCCGCCTCCCGGACCCGCTCAAGCCACCCCGGCTCGGAGTAGTCGACCACGATGTCGGCTCCCAGTTCCCGAGCCAGGTCGAGTTTGTGCCCGCCCCTGGCGGTCGCGATCACGAAAGCACCGACCGCGTGGGCAAGCTGCACCAGCAGGGTGCCGAGCCCTCCGGCCGCCGCGGTGACCAGCACTCGCTCCCCGGGCTTGACCTCGGCCGCGCCGGCCAGGCTCAGCGCGGCCGGACCGATCTGGAGAAGCGCCGTCGCCTCCCGCACACCCAGCTCGTCCGGTACTGGGACCAGGGCCTCCAGCGGGACCACGACCCGCTCGGCGTACCCTCCGTCGCCGGTCATGGCGATGACGTCGCGGCCGACCCAGCCGGGATCAACCCCCTCCCCGACGGAGACCACTCGCCCGCCCACCCCGCCCCCCGGCACGTACGGTGGCTTCTGGCCGAAGAATTCGGTGCCCCAACCGGTGCGAAGCTGCGTCTCAAGGGACAGGACATCCACGACGGACACTCCGACCACGACCTGCCCGGCTCCGGCGACCGGCTCCGCTGCCCGGTCCACCACCAGCACCTCTGGTCCCCCGAACGCGGTCACCTGAACAATGCGCATATCGACCACTTTCTCTCGATCTCTTCGCGCACAGTCTCAAACCTAAAGTTTGCTTGACGTCAAGCGGCACGCACCGCACCCGGCACCGACACCGCCGACGGGCGGAAACTCCTCAACGTCATCGGTACCCAGACCATGCGGCTGTCCCGACCTCCTCGACGAAGTCCTGATCGGTTGCCCCGCACGGCGAAGCCGACGGACGCCCGACCCACAGCCGGAAGGGGCGCGACCAACGAACCGGGTCGCCAGGCGTGGCAGGTTTCGCGGCGCGGGCTTTCGCCACCGTGGAACATGGCGGACACTGAACGCATGTCGAGACGCGCACTGACCTGGTCAGGGGTGGCCGTGGCGCTGGTGGCGCTGGCCGCGCTGGGATGGTATTTCGTCGCGGTCGGCCTGGATCGCGCCGACAAGCTCGCCAGCGTTCTCGGGGCCTTTGTCGGACTGCTGGGACTGGGTCTCGCGATCTACGGCACTGTTTCCTCGCGCCCGGAAGCGGCCCAACCCGAACCGGGTGGCGTCCACAACGAGATCAGCGGCACCGTGCACGGCAGCGCGGTGCAGGCGAGGGATATCGAAGGCGGCATCACCTTCGGCTCCCCGAAACCGCTCAGAGCACAGGACACGGCGAAGACGGACATCCCCGATGCTTGATCCCGACGCCCCTTTCCCCCTTCCCCCACAGGGCGAGAAACTCGTCAGGGAAGCCTACCGACGTGACTTCCGGCAACGGGACGCGCTGATTCGCAATCATGACTCCTGGAAGTTCGAGCGGCGACAGCACTTCGAGGAGCAGGGCAGTCCAAGTCGTGACGCCTTTCGCCGAGGCGACTGGGACGAGGCGCTGCGGCTTCTCGACGAAAGACGGGACGACCTGCTCGCGCTCAGCCGGGAGGACGAACGTCGCGGCTCCTTCTTTCACCGGGTACGCGTGGTCGAGACACCGCTCACACCGTATATGCGATGGGAGTTGCACTCTCTGCGGATCCGCGCCGAGTGCGGTGAGAGGATCCGTGTGATCGGCGCGGAAAGGGTGCAGGCCCTGGAGAAGACCGATCCACTGCCGGAAGTGGTCATCCTCGGCGGCCGGACCCTCTACCACGTCCTCTACACCGCGACCGGCGTCCCGGACGGCGCGGTCCGCTACACCGATCCCGGCTTCATCGCAGGTTGGGAAAAATACATCCAAAGCCTCTATGAGGCCGGTGAAGATGTTGTTTCCTACTTCGACCGCGAGTTGGCCCATCTTCACTCGCCCCAGCCGAAGACGGAGTAGACGTCAGAAAGACCGGAGAGGGAGAAGAGCACTCCGGCGGTTCGCGTTCCGAGCTGTCAGGGTCCTCTCGTAATGTCGTACAAGCCAGAGACGTCAGTGGCGGAGTTCACTTCCACGACCACGGCAAACAGGGCCGAGGCGACTCCGCTCACCTCACCCCGCGGCAACTCCCCGCCGATGTGCGCGGGTTCGTCAATCGCACCGACGAGTTCCAAGATGCGCCCGACTGCCGCCCGCCCTGCGCATCGCCGCCGAACGCGCCGTCAGCAACCCGCATATGCGGCTGGACGACCTGATCGCCGACCTGCGTGACAGGTCCGCCCTGTGGGACGCCCTGAGCACGGGAGACGACGAAGAGGCCGGAGCCGTCCGTACGGTGTTCGCGTGGTCCTACCGCGCCCTGCCGGAGCAGGCCGCCCGGTTGTTTCGCATGCTGGGCCTGCATCCAGGCCCCGAGTTCGGTCTCCACGCCGCCGCGGCCCTCGCCGCCCTGTCTCCCGGCCGGACCCGGCAACTCCTTGACTCCCTGGTCGGCGCCCACCTCCTGGAGCAGACGGCACCGGACCGCTACCAGTTCCACGACCTGTTGCGTGCCTACGCCGCCGACCAGGTACAGCAGGAAGAACCTTCCGAGGAACGGGAGAACGCGCTACGGCGGGTGCTGGAGTGGTACCTGCACACCGCCGACGCCGCCCAGAGCTGGATCAATCCCGCCGAGGCCCGGGTGGAACTCACACCGCCGGCGGACGGTGTGCAGCCGTTGACCTTCCCCGACTACAACGCCGCCGTGGACTGGTCCGAGCGTGACCACACGAACCTCCTGCAGGCGACCAGGATCGCCGCCTCGACCGGACAGGACCGGCTCACCTGGCAGTTGTCGGCCGTCCTGTCGAACGCGCTGTCTCCTTCGGCGCCGGTCGCCGGCTGGCTGGCCGTGGGCCACCCCGCCCGCGTCGAGCACCACGGCCGAGTCGTACGTACCGGCCAGGTCCGCGATGTCGTGGGTGGCCACGATGAGGTGGGCGCGCTCCCCCGCCCGTGAGACGATCTCCCGGAACCGCTCGCGCTGGACCGGGTCCAGGCCGTCGTCTTCGCCTTCGAGCAGGGGCTCGTCCGCTTCGGCTGACCCGCTCGCCCCCCCGACTGCGACCCGGGTTCCTCTGACCCGCTCGCGCCCGACTGCGACCCGGGTTCCTCCGGCACCGGGCGAAGGCACCGAACCTCCTCGTCGACGCGACGACCAGCGGTCGGCCGCCGCGCCGTCGTACGCGACAAACCCGGCGACTTCGACGATCATCCCCGGGATACTGGCTGCCCATGGATGAGGTCGAAGTAGTCGTCGCCCATTCCGAGCGCGCGACCCTGCGCGTCGGGGACGTCTTCCTGAAGGTGGACGCCGATCAGGCGCGCATCGACGTCGAGGTCGAGGCGATCGCCCTGGCGCCGGTCCCGACCCCGGAGGTCCTGTGGCACAAGCCGCCGGTGCTCGCGATCACCGCGGTCCCGGGAACGGCCCTCGGTCGCCTCGGCGAGCCGTCGACCGCGTCCCCGGCGGCGTGGGCCGCGGCGGGCGCCGCCATCCGGAAGCTGCACGACGCGCCGTTGCCGCCCCGGCTCGGCCAGGCCGGCCGGGGCGTCGAGGAGTTGGCGGCGGATCTCGACCGCGAGTGCGCGTGGCTCGTGACGAACGGCGTCCTGCCCGCCGACCTGGTCACCCGCAACCGCCAGGTCGCCGAGGCCGCGCTCCGGCCGTGGACTCCGGTGTTCACGCACGGCGACCTGCAGATCGCTCACGTGTTCGTCGACGGCGACGAGATCACGGGCATCATCGACTGGTCCGAGGCGGGCCGAGGTGACGCCCTGTTCGACCTCGCCACCTTCACGCTCGGACACGAGGAGCACCTCGGCGACGTCGTCACCGGCTACGGCACCGACGTCGATCTCGACGTGATCCGCGCCTGGTGGTCGTTGCGGAGTCTGCTGGTGGTTCGCTGGCTGGGCGAGCATGGCTTCGACCCGTTCGCGCCGGGCTGTGAGGTCGACGTGCTGAGGTCCCGGCTGTGAGGCCGCACGGGCCCGAATGCCGTTGGACCTGGGCTTTCACGAGGCGGCCCGCGCGACGGCGTTCGGGAAGGCGCTGCTCGCGCACCTTCCGGATACCGGGACCGCCTTTAATCAATGATCGGCCGATCCTGTGCCTAACCGTCCGAAAGACCTGAATCAGCTCACGTCGCCGCCGGTGAACACGTACGACCAAGCACCCGATCGCTTTTCGCGCGCTCCGCGTCCGGTTCCGCGCCGGCCGTTTAGCTGTAACATGCCTTGTTACAGACAGGAGGGCCGATGGCCGCGAACAGCCGGCTGACGATCGCCGTACACGCGCTGACCTGGATCGCGCTCGCCCAGCGGCGCGGGCAGGAGTGGCTCACCTCGGAGCAGGTCGCCGCCAGCGTCAACACCAATGCGGTGATCATCCGACGCAGCCTCGGCGATCTGCGCCGGGCGGGCCTGGTGGAGGTCCGCCACGGGGCCGGGGCCGGCTGGAGCATGGCCCGCGCGCCCGAGGACATCACCCTGCTTCAGGTGTACGACGCCGTGGAGCGAGAACCGCTCTTCGCCATGCACCGCACCGAACCCAACCTGGAATGCCCGATCGGCAGGGGTATCCGGCCCGTGCTGGACGTGGTCTACGACCGGGCCGACCAGAGCCTGCGCCGCGAACTCGCTCTCACCTCGATCACCGACGTGCTGCGGGACTGCCTGTAGGCGCACCGACGCCCACCTTCGGGCAACACGCGCCTTCAGTAGTAACAATGTTTGTTCCATCAAAACGGAAGGAGCCTCACCGGTGGAGGACAGTCGATACCCGATCGTCGAGCTCAGGCAGTACACCCTGCACGAGGGTGAACGCGACGTACTGATCGACCTCTTCGAGCGGGAGTTCGTCGAGCCGCAGGAGGCGACGGGAATGACCGTCATCGGCCAGTTCCGCGACCTCGACGCTCCGAACCGATTCGTCTGGCTCCGCGGATTCCCCGACATGGAGCACCGCGCCCAGGCGTTGCGTTCCTTCTACGGCGGTCCGGTCTGGAAGGCGAACCGCGATCGGGCCAACGCGACGATGATCGACTCCGATGACGTGCTGCTGTTGCGCACCCGAGAGGACTTCCCGGCAGCGGCACGGCCTCCACTCGGCGATGCCACTCCGACGTCGATCGTCGTCGCGACGCTCTGTCACCGCGACCGGCCGTTCGACGACGCGTTCGCGGACTTCTTCGACCGCTCCGTACGACCGGTGCTGACCGAGATCGGAGCACGGCCGCTCGCCTGCCTGCGGACCGAGTACGCAGAGAACACCTTCCCCGCCCTGCCGGTCCGCACCGGGGAGAACGTCTTCGTGTGGTTCTCCCGGTTCGCCGGTCCCGACGATCTCGCCGATCACCAGGAGCGGCTGGCCGGCTCACGCACATGGCGCGATCGGGTGCTCCCGGAACTGTCGGAAACCCTCACCGGCGCTCCGCGGCGGCTCCGGTTGGCGCCCACGGCCAGGTCGTCGTTGCGCTGAGGCGTGCGGCCCCATATCTCGGGATGGAGCACGACCTCGGGATGGAGCACGCGAAACCGAAGGCGGAGTCAGAGCGTCAGTGCCAGCACCGCCCACGCCACGCCCGCCCCGGTCACCGCACCCACGAGGGTCTGGGCGGGCGTGTGGTGGGAGACCTTCACCCGAGCCCACCCGATCACGCCGACGAGGACGGCACCCACCGCGAGCGTCACCGCGGTGGGCAGCACATGTGCCAGCACGACCACCGCCCCGGCGGACACCCCCGTGTGAAAGGAGACCTTCCACGTCAAGGTGATCGCCCCCATGACCAGGATCCAGCCGAGCATCACCCCTGCCGTGGCCGTCACGATGAGCGGCGCGTCCAGCAGGACCAGCACCACCAGACCGACGACCACCGCGATCAGCCCGGTGAGCATCGGCCCCCTGCGAGAATTCCGGTCGACCAGATGCATCGAGTCCAGGCGGCCCCGCCGCACGCCGACCGCGATCACCCCAACGGGCACACCGGCACACAGCGCCGACGCGAGCAGACCCCACAGCGCGCCCACCCATCCGTGGGCGAGCAGACCGGCCACCGGCGGCAACGCGACCGCGACGTACTGGGGCGCGGCCAGCTCGGTCACCACCCACGCGAGACCGCCGCGCTCCGCCCCGGCACCCGCGCCCCGCTCAGGCACTCCCACACCGTCCACTCATGCGCCTGACAACAGTGGCCGGAACGGCGGTGGCCATCACGTCGCGGCCTCGTCGAGCAGGATCCGCGCCAGCTCTCGCGGCCGGGAGAACATCGGCCAATGACCGGTGTCCATCTTGACCAGCCGCCAGTGCTCACCGCTCAGCAGCTTGGCGACGTCGTCGCTCGGCTCGTCGCCGTCGAGCAGGCATTTGACGTACGTCGCCGGTAGCTCGCCGAGCGGGCGTGCCAGCACCGCCGGCTCGGTCAACGTGGCGCCCGGATGCGGCGTCGCGCCGCTCACGATCCGGGCGATCTGCTCGCCGGTGAGACCCTGGCCGTCGTAACCGGCCGCCGCAGGCGGCGCCCAGAAGCCGCCGGTCTCGGCGATCGAGGCCTCCACCATCGCCCGGCCGTACGGCCAGCCGGACACGAAGGACTCTCCGTCGGCCGGAACGTCGGAGTCGACGAAGACCACGCGGGCCAACCGGTCACCGATCCGCTCGGCGGCCTGACCGACCGGGATTCCCGAGTAGCTGTGCCCGACCAGGACGACGTCGCGCAGATCGCGGTGTTCGACCTCGTCGACGATGTCCTGAACGTGGGTCCGCTGCCCGGCGGGCACGCCCCGCTTGTCCGCGAGACCGGACAGTGTCAGCGGATGGGCGCCGTGCCCGGCCGCGCGCAGCTCGGGCACCACCTCGTCCCACGCCCACGACCCGAGCCACGCACCTGCGACCAGTACGAAATCCGCCATGGCGGCAACGTAGCGGAACAGACCGACAATCCCGGTCGCGACCGCGAGACCGTCGGCCCGCCGACGCGCCTGGTAGCGTTCGCGGACGGGGGTGTCCGCATGTCGTTCACCCGGACCGATCGGGTGGAGCAGGACGAACGATGAGCGCCGAGCCGACGCCGCGCGAGGCGACCGCCGTCGCCGTCGCCGTCGCCGAGCACATGGTCGCGATCCCGGCGGGAAACGTCTTCCTGCGGGACGAGGGCACGAAGGCGATCTGGAAGGTCGAGATCGGGGCCTTCGAGCTGGCCTCCTATCCGGTGACCCGCGAACTGTACCGCGCCGTCCTGGGCGAGGCGCCCGCGAGCCCGGCGGGGCCGCGGACGCCGGTGACCGAGGTCTCCTGGATGGACGCCGTCCGGTTCTGCGACCTGCTCTCGCGGGCGGAAGGGCTCGCCCCCTGCTACTCGATCGGCGACGACCCCGACGGCGAGGACGTGGTCTTCGACCGGGAAGCCGACGGCTACCGCCTCCCGACCGAGGCCGAGTGGGAGTACGCCTGCCGGGCCGGGACCACCGGCGTCCGCTACGGGGAGCTGGACGAGATCGCCTGGCACCGCGGCAACTCCGGCGGCGAGGTCCACGACGTCGCGACCAGGGCGCCGAACCCATGGGGGCTGTACGACATGATCGGCAACGTGTGGGAGTGGTGCTGGGACGTCTACGACCCCGAGGTCTACGGCCCGTACCGGGTCTTCAGGGGCGGAGGTGTGTCCGATCACCCCCGGGGATGCCGGGCGTCGTGCCGCCGCAAGAGCCACCCGACCCTCCGCATCGACGACCTGGGATTCCGGCTCGCCCGATCGCGGTAAGAAGACCGCCTGCCCTCGATGAGCCACGCTCGACGTCGCACTCTTCAGTTGAGAGGCGATTGTCCTACCGGCTTCCGGCTCTCACGCTTCCGCCCAAGCAGTATGCCAAACCCCACTGTTTTAACTTTGCGTGACGATAGATTCACTCTGTGATTACGAACTTCTATGTTGACGGGTTCAACCTGTTCTACGGCTGCCTTAAGGGGACTCCTTACAAGTGGTTGGACCTCGACGCTCTTTCCCGGCGACTCGCACCCACCCATCAGATCCACCGCATCCGCTACTTCACCGCCAAGGTTTCAGCCCGCCCCGATGACCCCGATGGCCCAAACAAACAGGATTTTTACCTCAGAGCCCTGTCTACCATTCCTCACCTCACCATCCATCTGGGACGGTTCCAGCGGAAAAAGACAAGAATGCGACTCGCCTATCCACCGGTAGTAGGCCCCACGACGGTGGAGGTCATCAAGACCGAGGAGAAGGGTTCGGACGTCAATCTTGCGACCTATCTGCTCGCGGACGCCTTCCGAGAGGATCGCCAGGTCGCCATCGTGATCAGCAACGACGCCGATCTGGCCGAGCCCATCCGACTGGTCTGCCACGAAGTCGGCCTTCGCGTGGGCGTGGTCAACCCCCATCGCATACGCGGACGGAGTCTCGACCTACAAGCCGCCGCCCCAACCTTCTTCCGAGAGATCCGGGAGACCGTCCTGGCCACCTGCCAGTTTCCGGAAAAGCTGGAGGACTCGCGAGGAGAGATCCGGCGGCCGACGACCTGGTGAGAAAATACAAGGCCCCGTCCAACGGACGGAGCCTGTTCCCACCGGCGCGTGTCCCGTGGGGCGATGCTCCAAGTGAAGCAGTCCACCTCCGTGTCTGTCAAACCACTCGGAGTAACAGGCCTGTCCGTCCGGCCACCATGTCCTACACGGGGTGCGCGAACTCCTGAGCAAGGCCAAGGAGGCGGGCGACCTCCGCCCTCCACCTCCAACGCATCGCCTACCCGGTGCTGTTCATGTGAGATCCGGTTCTGTCGGGGGCGATCTCTACGGTGTGCGGCATGACGACACAATCCCCCGTGAGCGGGGCCTGGTCGAGCGTGCGCGCGGCCATCGCCGCCGGTGACCCGGCCCTGGTCGCAGACGCCGTGTTGGCTCTGGACGAGGCCGGGTGCCGGGAGGTGGCTCGCGAGCTGCCCGACCATATCGGCGTCGCCAGGACAGCGGTCGAGGAACGCGACCAGCGCCGGGGGGTATGGAGCGGCGGCGAGGAATGGATCGAGCCCATGCGGGTCGCTGGCGCGGGCGTGTTCGGCGGGGTGGCCGCCGTCGCGACCTGGCTGTATCGGCGCGACTTCACCCGTTGGCGGCCACCGCTGGACTCCGGGCCGCTGCTGCGTGTGATCGCCGCGCGACCGCAGCAGTGGCAGGCCGGTCTCGCGGTGCGGCTGGCCCTGCGGCTGCGCGGCAACCGGACCCAGGCCAGGGACGACAGCATGCCGTTGGCCCTGGAGCTGCTGCGCCGTAGCGGTGCCGTCCCGCCCGAGCACGACCCGCTCACCGTCGCCTGGGTGTCCCAGCCGCCGGATCTGGAGCACGACCCGTTGGCCGAGCACCTGGTGCCCCGGTTGTGCGAGGCCGAGGGCGTGGGCCGGGCGCTGCGCGGAGACAGCGTCGATCCGCCCTCGTGGGATCCCGGCCTCCGCACCTGGCTGGGGGCGCTGCGCGCCGCGGTCACGGCCGGCCGACTCGCCCCCGATCCGCTGGTCGACGGCTGCCTGCGCCGGTTCCTGCGCGGTGGCAACGCCGCCGACCTGCGTTTCTTCGTTCGCCTGCACGAGATGCTCGACCCGGCGCCGAGCGCCGAGCGCACTCGCGACTACCTGCGACTGCTGCCCGCCGCGCCGGGGCCGGTGGCCGAGCTGGCGCTACGGCAGCTGCGCGGTGCGGGCGGACTGAGCGGCGAGGAGATCGACGAGGCGGTGTCGGCGCTGCTGTTCCGCCCCGAGGGCAAGCTCGTGCGGGCCGGACTGACCCTGCTCGACC
This sequence comes from Streptosporangium sp. NPDC049078, assembly GCF_040648855.1. Classification (NCBI taxonomy): domain Bacteria; kingdom Bacillati; phylum Actinomycetota; class Actinomycetes; order Streptosporangiales; family Streptosporangiaceae; genus Streptosporangium; species Streptosporangium sp. NPDC049078. The sequence goes on along the minus strand of NZ_JBEZEL010000021.1, from coordinate 46,345 downwards.
AGGCCGCCCGCGACGTGGACGGCGACCTCGACCAGCTGGCCCCGGCGCTCGCCTCGGCATTCCTGTGCGAGCCCTACGAGGTGCGCGAGCGCGCGGTGCGCCTGGCCGTCAAGCACGCCCGGCGCTTCACGCCCGCCGGAGCCGAGGCCGTCCGCGAGGCGGCGAGCGTCCTGCCCGCCGAGCTGGCGGCGCGGCTCTCCCAGGCGTACGGGGTGGTGGCAGCCGAGCCGGAGGTGATCGACGACTTCGAGCCGGGGACGCTGCCGCCGTTCCAGCCGGTCGCCCGCGAGCCGTTCCCACCGGCCTTGGAGGACCTGACCGCCGCCTACGGCCAGGTGGGCGACGTCATCATCTTCGAACGGTGGCTCGACGGTTTCGTCCGCGACCCGTCCAGGCGACCGCGCCCCGGCCGGGGCCGCATCTACCAGCGGCGCCAATGGTGCCGGCTGGAGGAGTGGACGGAGGCGCTGCTGCGCGAGGCCGCCGACCCCGGACAGGAGCCGCCGACCCCCGAGCCCGAACAGGCTCCCGAGTACGCCAGGCACATCATCGGCGTGCGCATCGCCGAAGGCGACGAGGAGCGCGACATCGAGGTGGACTTCGGCCGGTTGCCCGCCGAGATGCGAGAGAACATCGCCGCGGCCCTCACCGAGAACGGCACTCCGCTGGGCAATCTTGAGCACTTCACCCAGGGCCCGCCGCTCGAAGCGGAGATCCTGAACGTGTGGATCATGTCGTCGGGCAGCTGGAGAAGACTCGATGAGCAGGAGAAGCAGGAAAAGGCGCCGCACGACCGTCTGCCTGACCCGCGTCACCTCTCGGCGCCGCACTACGCCATGCTGCTGCGCTGCGCCGAGGTCCACTCCGCGCTGAAAGCCGGGACGCTGCCTCCGTACCTGCTGGCCACCCCGACCCTGACCTCCGGTCACCTCGATCCCGCCGAGCTGGTGGCCCGCCTGGAGGGATACGAGCGGGCCGGCGCCCAGGTCCTGCCCGCCGACCTGGGGCAGGCGCTGCTGCGACTGCCGCGCGAGGCGTCCGCCGAGGTGGTCGACCGTGCCGGGAAGCTGACCTCCCAGGCGGGCGCCACGCTGGCGCGCTGGCTGACCGATCGGCCGGAGCCGCAACTGCGGGTGGACTGGGCACACGCCGGCGGCGCCTACACGCACGACCGGCAGAAGGGCGAGCACTCCCCCCGACTGAACCCCCGCATCCGCCTCGAACCGACGGGGCTCGCGCTGATCGACACGCTACTGTCCGACCCGCGTTCCTGGACGGACGAAGACGACGGCAAGTACATGGAGTTCTGGCGGCTGACGCTGCCCTCGGATCGGGAGACGGTGGCCATGCACCTGCTGCCGCACCTGCTCGACACCTGGGAGCGGCCGGGTTACTTCCATCAGTACGTGACCGCGCTGTTCTCCCAGGACGGGCCGGTGGGTGAGGCGACGGCGCTGCTGATCGCCGTCCAGTTGGCCCAGCAGGGCATGTTCGCATGGCCCGAACGCGGTCTGCGGTTGCTGCTGGACGCGGCCGCCGCCGACTGCCTGCCCACCGTGGAATGCGGCCGTCAGCTCGGGCTCTCCCTGCGCAGGGAGGTGACCACGATGAGCCCCGTGCGCTCGGCGCTGGAGGAATGCGCGAAACAGGGTGCGCACCGGCAGGTGTGGGAGATCATGACCGGGTTGCTGCCGGTCTACCTGCCAGGACCCGACGAGCGACCGTATTCCGGGCACACTCAGGCGCTCTCCCTCGCGATCGACGCCGCCCGCTGGGCCGGAGCGCGCGGTCCCGTCCCCGCGGTCGCCGAGGCGGCGGCCCGCAAGGGGACGAGCAACTTCGTACGCACCGCCCGTGCTCTGCACGAACAACTCCTCGGCCGACAGGAGCAGGCCGCGACACGGACACCCGCCTGAACAGGCGGAACCTCCTCGACCGGATGTCCCCCCTCCCCCGCTCCCGATGGCGCGGTAAGGACAGCCGCGGTTGTCTCGGACCGTGCTTTCCGTGGCTTGTAGCGTGCTGCCATGACGGAGCTTGAGGAACTTGCCGACAGACTGCGGCGGTTCGCGCACGACAGGGACTGGGAGCAGTTCCACACCCCGAAGAACCTGGCCATGGCCCTGGCCGGGGAGACCGGTGAACTCCTCGCGGAGTTGCAGTGGCTCACTCCCGAGGAGTCCGCGCGGACCATGGAGGATCCGGAGGCCGCCGGGCGCCTGCGCTCCGAACTCGCCGACGTCATGATCTACCTGGTCCGGCTCGCCGATGTGCTGAACGTCGATCTCGTCGAGGCCGCCCACGCCAAGCTCGACCAGAGCGACAAACGCTATGCCGTGGAGACCTACCGGGGGTCGGCCAGGAAGGCCCCGCCGCTCGCCTGATTTTGTCGGATGATCGCTGTAATGTGCCTGACGTAGTGATGCGGCCCGACGGGCTTCCGCTCATCATCTGATCGCGGACACGCCCCCACACCGCACGAGTCTCTCGTGCTGCCTGGGGGTAGGTCCGTGACGGCATTTCGGCATTCCGCCGAAAGTCTGGCCATGCTGGCGACCGACGCTTCGGTTCCGGAGCGGCGGTTGAGCGAGGTTATCGCCGAGCACCTCAGAAGGACCTCGCGCATCAACCCCTCCCCCGCCGAGCGTAGGTCCTGGGATCGGAGCCTTCCCGTCCTCGCCCGCGACCTGGTCGACGCCGGGCTCGGGGGTGTCGAGATGCTGGTCGAATACCAGCTGCCGCTGACCAGCCAGCGCGCCGACGTGGTTCTCGCGGGCGTCGACCGCCGTACGGGCGGTGACGCCTACCTGGTGGTGGAGCTGAAACAGTGGAGCCAGGCCGAGCTGCTGGACGACGATCCCAAGCTCGTGCTCGTCGAAGGCGTTCCCGGCGGCCCCAAGCTGCACCCGGTGCTGCAGGTTCAGGGTTACTGCGAATACATCACCGACTTCGTCGCCGCCCTGGCGGGCCGGGACGACGTGCTCAGAGGCGTGGCCTACCTGCACAACGCGGCCGACCCGGACGTCCAGGACCTCTACGCCGGGGTGCTCGACGAGCGGACCCGCATGTTCACCAAGAGCCGCCGCGGAGCCCTCCTCGACTACCTGCGCGAGCTGTTCGCCCCCGAAGCGGGTGCGGAAGCGGCCGACCGGTTCCTCACCAGCGCCGTCCGCCCTTCCAAGCAGCTTCTCAAACTCGCCGCCCAGGAGATCAAGGACCGCGAGCAGTTCGTCCTCCTCGCCGAGCAGCGGCTGGCGTACGAGATCGTGCTGAACTCCGTCGGCAGGGCACGCGGGGCGGACTCGAAGGAGGTCGTCGTCATCACCGGCGGCCCCGGAAGCGGCAAGAGCGTCATCGCGCTGTCCCTGCTGGGCGAGCTGTCACGGCAGGGTCGTGCGGTCCTGCACGCCACCGGGTCCCGCTCGTTCACCGAGACGCTGCGCAAGGTGCCGGGCAAGGGCTCCTCGAAGGTGAAGAGCCTCTTCAAGTACTTCAACGGCTTCACGAAGGCCGAGCGCAACGGACTCGACGTCCTCATCTGCGACGAGGCGCATCGGATCCGGGAGACGTCGCAGAACCGCTACACCCCGGCCCACCTGCGCAGCGACCGCCGCCAGGTCGACGAGCTGATCGACGCCGCGAGGGTCCCCGTCTTCCTGCTGGACGAGCACCAGGTCGTACGGCCCGGCGAGATGGGCACCGTGGCCGAGATCAGGGACCACGCGGAGGCGCGCGGGTTCCGGGTTCACGAGGTCTCCCTCGACGAGCAGTTCCGCTGCGGTGGCAGCCGCGCGTACGAGGAGTGGGTGCTGCGGCTGCTCGGCCTGCGGGAGGGCGGCCCCGCGCCGTGGCCCGGCGACGACCACTTCTCGGTCTCGGCGGCCGGGTCGCCGCAGGAGCTCGAGGCCCTGCTGCGCTCGAAGCTGGACAAGGGTTACTCGGCCCGGATGACGGCCGGGTTCTGCTGGCCGTGGAGCGATCCCCACCCGGACGGCACCCTCGTCCCCGACGTCCGGCTCGACGGCTGGTCCCGCCCGTGGAACGTCAAGGGTGACCGCGCGGTGGGTGACGCGCCCGCGAGCGCGCTGTGGGCGACCCAGGACGGCGGCTTCGAACAGGTCGGCTGCGTCTACACCGCCCAGGGCTTCGAATACGACTGGAACGGCGTGATCATCGGCCCCGACCTGGTCTACCGCGACGGCAGGCTCGTCACCGTCCGGGCGGCCAGTAGAGACCCGGAGCTCAAAAAGCGAGGGGTGACCGACGAGCAGGCCGACCGGCTGATCCGCAACACCTACAAGGTCCTGCTCACCCGCGGCATGATCGGCACCTGCGTCTATTCCACGGACGCGCGGACGCAGGAGTTCATGCGAGAGCTGCTCGGGACCTGAGGACCCGAAGAGCGCGCAGAGCACACTCTTCTCTCCATATCGACCTCGCGGCCCGACGGGCTTCCGGCGACGAATACGCTCCCACACTGTTCGACTGGGCCGGAGTGGTCATCGGGCCTGACCTGCTGGCGCGCGGCGGCCGACTCGTCACCGAGCGCACGGGCAGCGAGGACAAGGACCTGACGAAGTCGCCGGTCACCCACGAGCAGTTCGACCGTCTGATCCGCAACACCTACAAGGTGCTGCTCACCAGGGGCCTGGCGGGGTGGTCCTGTACTCGACGGATCCCGAGACCCAGGAGTTCCTCTCCGGACTCGCCAACGGTTCCGGCAGCGGACACGACGGTTCTGGGCGCCGAGCTCCTCGGGGGTGAGCGGACCGCCCGGCCTTTGTCAAAAATTCTGAGCGGCAATGTGGTGCGGCACGCCCCCGAAAGGTAGCGCGTTCAGTCGTCGAGAGACCGTGGCCGGACACGGCCATACATCAAGCCGAAATATCTACTACCTCCCATACCTCCTAAATAACTCAAATCACCCAAAAAGATCTATGTGATGATATTTCACATAGATCTTTCTTCTCAGAGGTCACACAGGTAAACCAGAGCGCCACTTGCCACGTCTGTTGACCATGAGGTCATTTATTGCCAAAGCGGTCACGCGACCACAACAATCGATTGGTCCAACCGAACCGTTCAATGCCACTCGGCTCAGTCGATGAGCAGAGCAGCCGAAGAACGTTCTGGCGTGACCTCGCTGATACCAAACGTGCATCAATCCGATAGCCGCCTTAAGGGAATGATCACGCACCTCCCAATCACTGCGGATAGCTCCCATGCGCTCCTATAACTGGTGGCAGAGGCGCCTTACCCGAGAGTTCTTCGGCCCCGAACAAAATGGCTACCCACTACTGTTCTTCGTCGATGACGAGAAAGCCGTGCAGCTACACGGTGACGCCAAGGCCACCGATTCCATCGATGACTTGTGCACTGCCGTCGCACAGGAGGCCCTCGACTGGCGTAGCAACGCGTACGGGCCGATCCTCCAGGAGTACTTCACCTGGAAACGATCCATACAAGAAGACCCTCCACCGTGCCTGCCGTTACTCGCGGTGTGCGTTCTGGCCGCCACCCGGATGCGTGGTGAAGGCAGAAGGGGTGCTCTCCACTACTACGCTCGCCTGGCCGATTTACTCCCTCCGCCAAGTTGGTCACACCAGACCAATCACGGGAAATATCTCCAGCGTGATTACGGAACGGTGAGATCCCTCTGGACGTATCTCCACAAGTGGCTGGAGGAACGCGAAGGAACACGGGGAGTGAGCACGTTGCGCACTTCCAAGGGGCAGAATCTCATTGGATACGCCCGCTCACAAGCCCTCGTCTGCGCCGCCGATCGCCAACGACTGGCTCCTTTCTTCGAAGGGTGCACGGTACGTGACGAGACCGCCCTCCTACGGGGGCTGCGGATGTGGAAAAACCGGTCGCGTCTCTCCGCCCGTCTTCGAGAGGCCCTGGACAAAGGCGACCTCGATGATTTCCTCGGCCCGCTACTGGTCGCCCTCGCCACATCCGATGATCGTCCTCTTTCGCTTCCAACCGGATTGCGCCGACTACCGTTGCGGATCACCGCAGCCGACGACCCACGGGACGGCTGGACACTGCGATGGCGTGCAGAACGCCTCGGCGGCATCAGCGGGGACGTGCTGACACATCCCGGTGGCCATCTCACGGTAACCGCGGAGGGCGAAGGATCTCTGTACACGCTCTCAGGCGACCTACCGGAAATCGGCCAGAGTCTTACCTCCGGGCTTGTCGCGCGTGGCGAGCATCTGGAAATCAGCCTTCCTTCCCAAAAGGAGCCAATCATCCTCCAGGAGGACCCTCTCGGCGGATGGACAGAGGTCGAAAAGGCGGCTCCTCGCCTGCCTTCACTTCTTCTCTTCGACGCGCGGGGCGAGGAGAAGGCCAGAGACCTTCTGAAAGAGGCGGGTCTCACCTGGGAGGACCGTGAGGAGAGTTCCGTAGACGGCTGGTTCGTGGCAGCCGACATCGAGTTCACCGAAGGTGCCGGAGCGGTGGTACGACGGCCTCGGCTCATGGGCGGACTGCGACTCCAGCACAACGGCGAGCGGCGACACTACCTCGTAGGAGGCGAGCCGGACCTGGTAGTGCCCGTGGGGATCGGCGACGTGCGGCTTGACGGCAAGCGGATCCCCTGCGATGACGAGCGAACGGAACTCAGAGGTCGAGGGCTCACCGCCGGCCGCCATGTGATCGACAGCGAAAGTGGACAGCTCACCTTCCACCTGCACGCCCCTCGACAGCAGCGCGTTCCCAAAAACCTGACTTCCCCCAAGGTGGATTCGGAGCACTCCCCGCTGAAAAGAGCCACGGTGATCGACGCTGAAGGCCACCACACCGACCTGGCCGCAGCGGAACCACCTGCCTGGTGGCACGCACGGCATACCGGACTGTCCGGTAGCCCTGCTGCGATAGAGATCCCCGACTCCGCTGTCTGGCTCGTGATCGACTGCCCAGACGGCACTATCAAAGCCCAGATGCTCCGTCCGGAAGAACCACGGATCGCCCAGGTCACCCCGGAGATGTGGAAGTTCTGGACAGTCATGTGCGTGATCGAACATCGACCATCTGAGAAACTCTGGACGCGATATCTGGACGAAGTATGGAAACTCCATAAGAGATATCTGGCGATGAATGGTTACGGCCATGGCTGACCGCCTGATCGAATTCGATCCGGACCTGTGCGTCTCCTGGCTCGCCGAGGTCGGCTCGGGGCCGCTGGACCGGCTCCGGCGTGACATCGCCTGGGCTGCCTGGGCCACCCCCGGTGATGCCTCCCGATGGATCGAGTTGCTGGAGGCCATGGGTTTTCTCCGCCTCGACCGGACCGCTCGCACCTGGCAGGCCCTGCCGTCGACCCTGACGCCCCTCCCCGGTGAGACCCAGGTGACGCTGCTCATCGGCGCCCGTCCCACCCTGGAGAACTGGACCGATCTCCCGGAACTGGTCGTGTGCCGACACCGACATGAGGCCCCGATCCAGCCTCCGTCGACCGTGTGGTTCCAAGGGCATGCGGAGCAGGCACAGAGCGCGCTCGGCGTCCACCTCACACAATGCGCCGCGGAGCGGATCGCTGACGAGCTACCCCCTCTAAAACTCGGACAGCCTGGATCCGGGCCTGCCCGTAACACCGAGTTAGCCGTTTTCGACAAGTCCTCCGGCCAGTTCAGGAAGTCGCGACCGAACCCGACTCCGTCTCCGGGGTTGTACAGATATCTCCTGCACGGACAGATCCCCCAGTACGTTCTCCGCCGCGACCGCCACTGGTATCCCGTCGGCAGGGACGACGGAATACATCTGTCCCTGTCACCCACCATTCACCCCCTCCGTTGGCAGGCTGATCAGGCCGAGGGCACCCGGCAGAACACGGGTCGGCTCATCGTTGATCATCGAACTCCGCTTCCCCGCCATCACAGGCAGGCAGCGGTCCTGTGCACGGGTCTGCCACCACTACAGGTGTCGACGGGCCTGGCCTATGACGGGGTGCCGCAACGGATCGCGGAGAAGATCGCCACATCGCTGTACCGGAAACTGGAGATTCAATGAGCGGGCTCGACGTGACGCGGACCTTCGATGCGCTGCGCGAGGCGTACCTGCGGTACTACGACACGGCGTTCCGGCTTCGGGATCCGCGACTGCAGGCGGAGCGACGAACGTTGCTGGACGCTCCGGGCGGGATGTACACCGAGCCCTATGTAGAGGTTCGTCCGGAATACACGACCACCGGCCGCTCTCTCGCCGATTCCGCGACGCTGGCCGGTGCCTCCCCGGAACTCGCCGACTTCGCCCAGTTGGGATTGCTCAGCCCAGGCCAGGAGCTGTACACCCATCAGGAGGAAGCACTGATCCACGCCCTGACCCCCGATCGGAACGTGGTCGTAACGGCAGGAACCGGATCGGGGAAGACCGAGGCGTTCCTGTTGCCGATCATCGCGGACCTGCTCGCGGAGTCACGGTCCTGGGGTGGCACGCCGGGGACGGTGAGAAACTGGTGGGATCATTCCGGCGCGTCGTACGTGCCGCACCGAGAGGGAGAACAGGGACGTCCTCGGGCCGTACGGGCCATGATCCTGTACCCGACGAACGCCCTTGTCGACGATCAGCTCGTGCGGTTGCGTCGGGCGCTGGACGGCGAGGCGGCACGGGCATGGCTCGACGCGAACCGGAACGGACACCGTTTCTACTTCGGACGGTACACCGGGGCGACTCCGTTGCTGGGCCGACCGGACCAGTCGGGCGCGGTCAAGCAACTACGGGACTTCCTCCGGGAGGCGCAGGACCGGAGCCGTCAGGCGGCGAAGGCCGACGGTGACACCCGGTATTTCGCGCCCCGGCCCGGTGGCGCCGAAATGCTGTCGCGCTGGGACATGTACCACGCCCCGCCGGATCTGCTCATCACCAACCATTCGATGCTGAACATCATGCTGCTGAGGGATCGCGACGAAGGGTTCTTCACGGAGACCAAGCGGTGGCTCACCGAGACACCGGGTGCCCGATTCACCCTGGTCGTCGATGAGTTGCACATCCACCGGGGTACGGCCGGCACGGAGGTCGCCTACCTCCTCCGGAATCTCCGGCAACGGCTGGGCATCATGGACCGTCCGGAACGGCTGCGGATCATCACCACATCGGCGTCGCTGGATTCCGAGCGGGATCGTTCCTTCCCCGAGCAGTTCTTCGCCGTCAGCCAGAAGTCGTTTCAGTTCATCCCGGGGAAGCTGGCGGTGGGCGGCGGCCGCACGGTCCCTCTGCGGGACGCCGCGATCGCCTCCACCGAGAAGATCCGCGCGCACCTGTTCTTCCGCAACGTCTCGGGCATGTGGGCGTGCTCGGATCCGGCATGTCCTCAGATCCCCGGCGGCGCGTACGAGGGACGGGGCATCGGCCGTATGTACGCCCGTCCACGGACATTCTGCGGGTGCGGCGCCCGCGTGCTGGAACTGCTCTTCTGCCGATCCTGCGGGGACGTCTTCCTCGGCGGGTACGCCCCCTGGGAAGCGTTCGACCGTCCGGCATTCGACTCGCATCTTCTTCCGGATACTCCGGACCTGTCGAGGATCCCGGACCTGGCCAGACCGGATCGTACGGCTCACAACTATGTCGTGTACTGGCCTCGAACTCGCCGACAGCAGTCGGGCGACAACGACAGCTTCCAGCGAGGAAAAGGCGCGGTGACCATGTCCTTCCGCCGCTCCATCCTCAACCCGCGGGCCGGCACGCTCACCAACCAGGAGGAGGGCGCGACCGGCTGGAGCTTCCACATCGAATCCAGCAAGAACCCAGAGACCGGTGTGTCTCGGGTCGACCTCGACAAACTCTCCCCCTTCCCGACCCGCTGCCCCTCGTGCGCCGCCGACTGGGAGCGCACCAGGAACAGCACCATCGGTGTTCTCCCCCTGACCCATCCTGACCGGCAACTGTCTCCCATCAGCGCCATGCGTACCGGGTTCGAGAAAGTGAACCAGGTTCTCTCAACGGAGCTCGCGACCCAGTTCGACGATGCCGCCGACCGCAAACTCATCGTTTTCTCCGACAGTCGGCAGAACGCCGCGAAACTTTCCGCGGGCCTCGCCCTGCGCCACTACCAGGACCTGGTGCGAATCTTCGCACTGCAGGGAACCGAGGAACAGAGCATCAGCGGCGACGACATCGCCCGTGCCAGGGCCTCGGGCAACCGGGCCGACCTCGATCGGCTCGCCGCGAAGGATCCGGACGCGCTGAAGGACCTGCGGCTGGCCTGGTTTGACGAGGACGAGGAAGCGGCCGCGATCGCCGCGGCCAAGCTCACGGCTCCACTCCGCCTCGACCTGCTCGCGAAGACCGTCATCCATCGACGACTGATGGCGCTCGGCGTCAACCCGGCCGGTCCCCGGCCCTCCGTGCAGCAGCCCGGCGGAGCCGACTGGCACACCCTCTACGACTGGACGGTCACGCCACCCAGGCTCATTCCCGCGCTCTCCGACGCACTGCTCGGTACCGTACAGAGCGCCGAAGGCGATCTGCTGGAGAACACCGTGGAGGCGCTGTTCTCCGGCTCGAACCGCGACTTCGAATCACTGGGGATGGGCTGGATCGACGCCGCCGATCAGCGGACCGACACGAAACTCTCCGGGCTCGGCCAGGGCAGCCTGCGGGTCCTCGCCGAACTGCGGCGCTTCCACAACCTCCGCGACCCTTATGTCTCAGGGGTCCCCAAGCGGCTGAACAGCTACTGGAAGAAGGTCGCCGAGCTTCACGGCCTCGACCCCCACGACGTACGCGACCAGGCGGAGACCTACTGGCGGGGGATCGTCACCGATTTCCTCCTCGATCCGGCGAAGGTCGCGATCCGCCCTGTGGGGGACCGCGCCTGGCACTGCGGGATGTGCGGCCGACAGCATCTCGCCCCAAGCACCGGCGTGTGCACGGGCTGCCGGGGGCCGCTCTTGGGAAAACCGGAGCCGCTGAGAGCAGCCGAAGACGACTACTACGCGTGGAAGGCAGCGACCGCGTCCGGAGCGTTCCGGCTTAACTGCGCGGAACTGACCGGGCAGACCGGCCGGGTGGAGGCACAGCGACGGCAGGCCCGATTCCAGCGGGTCTTCCTCGACGAGGAGGAGCGGCCCCTTGTTCACGAACTGGACCTGCTCTCGGTGACGACCACGATGGAGGCGGGAATCGACATCGGGCCGCTGTCCGCCGTGGTGATGGCGAACATGCCGCCCACCAGGTTCAACTATCAACAGCGGGTCGGCCGCGCGGGTCGTCGGTCATCGCCGGTCGCGGTGGCCCTCACCGTCTGCCGGGGACGGAGCCACGACGAGCACTACTTCCGCAACCCGGGAGCGGTGACCAACGATCCCGTTCCCCCGCCCTACCTGGCGTTGGACCGCTTGGAGATCCTGGAGCGGACCGTCGCGAGCGACACCCTCCGGATGGCGTTCGCGGCCACCGGCCTCGCCGCCGACCGCACCGGCGGTGTTCACGGCCAGTTCGGCAACGCGGTGGAGTGGCCCGAGGTCGAACCCGTCATCCGTCGGTGGTGCCGCGAGAACCCGAGCCTGATCGTTTCGAGCGCCGCTGCCTTCACCGCCTTCACGGCATTCACTCCTGAACGATTCGATGGGGAATGGGCGGAACGGCTCCTCGACCGGATCGGAGAGCTCGCCGCTCGTCCCGGCGAAAGCGAGGACCTCGGCGAACGCCTCGCGCATCTGGGGATACTCCCCATGTTCGGATTCCCCACCCGAGTGCGGCAGCTCTACCTGAAGGAACCCAGCCGCTCGTATCCTTGGCCGCCGGACGCCACCGTCGACCGGGATCTCGCACTCGCGGTGTCGTCCTTCGCCCCCGGAAGCGAGATCGTGAAGGACGGCGAGGTCTTCACAGTGGTGGGTGTCACCGACTTCGTCCCCAACTCCTACGGCAAGCCCAGGCCGATTCCCGAACCGCTCATGAACCAGCGGATGATCGGGCTGTGTTCGGCATGCAACCATCTGGGACCGGGGAAGGAGGGGCCGTGCCCACTGTGCGGCTCCGAGCGGTTCCGTGTCGTGGACCTGCGGGAGCCCGCGGGATTCCGGGCCAGCCCGCCCCGAGACTTCGACGGGAGCTTCTCCTGGTCGGCCCGGATGGTGACCGCCCGTGCCACCACCGATCTGACGGCCCTGCGTCATACGCCATGGCGCTTCGCGGAACTCTACGCGGGACCGGGGAAGCGCTACATCGTCAACGACAACGACAACGAGGGGTTCGCGTTCCGAAGGGCCTCCGGCGGTTGGGGTGGTTACGTCGTCCCGCAGGACGCCGACCCGACGGCGAAGGGCTTCGGAGAACCGGTACGGGCCGCGCTCGGTGCCGTACTCCCCACGGATTTCCTGTTCGTCGGGCCGCAGACGACCACGGACCCCGAGCAGGGGCTGCAACTCGGCCTCGACCTTCCCAGACCCCGCTTCCGCGCCGATCTTCACCAGGGGCGGCGCGCCGCCTGGTACTCGCTGGCGTTCCTGCTGCGCACCGCCGCCGCAGAGTTCCTCGATGTCGACCCGCGAGAACTCATCGCGGGCGTGCACCCGGGACCGCACCGTGATGGAACGGCGCTGTACGCCTTCCTCGCAGACGCGCTGGAGAACGGCGCGGGGTTCAGCACCCATCTCGGCGAGGTCGCCGAGGAGTTCACCGGGCACGTCGCCCGCTTCCTCGCGGATCTCACCGATCCCGCGCACGCCGACGCCTGTGAGACGTCGTGCTACGGCTGCCTGCGCGATTACGACAACATGGTGTTTCACCCCTTGCTGGACTGGCGGCTCGGCGCTGATCTGTTCACGGTGCTTTCCGGCGCTCCGCTCGCCCTGAGCGCCTCGTCGGCGAAACGCGAGCGGGTGTCGTTGGGAGGGCTGCAGGCGCTGTACGACGGAACCTTCCTGCTGCCTGACATGGGCGTCATGGGAATGAAGGCACGGCGCGCACCGTACGCCATCGTGGTCCGCCATCCCCTGGAGACATGTGAGGAGGACTTGACAAGCCCTCGCCTCGAAACCGCGCTCGAAGCGGCACTCGCCCATGCGGGTGATCCCTCACGGGTCATCGTCACGGACTGGTTCACCGCCGAACGCAGTCCTCTCCTCGTCGTCCAGCAGGTGAACTCCCGCCCCAAGCGAATCCGTGGCTGAACAGTGTCCAGTGGCCACCCACTCCTTAGTCCCTCAGAACCGGCGCTTTTTGAGGCGTCTGCCAAGCAGGTGACCGTTGCGCACCTCCTGCCCGGCCAAGATGTGCACTGTCAGCTGTGAGTTCCCGACCAGCGGCGCAAGGTTGAGGCCTGGCGCCGCATTCATCAACTGCAGATCACGTAGTTCACTCAAATGGGCCAAGGGTGAGAGATCCTGCAATTGAAGGCAGTTATAGAGACCAAGAAAATGTAGCTGCTTGAGGGCAGCGAGGGGGCGAAGGTCGTGCACTTGAATTTCACCTAGTTGCAGCGAGGTGAGCGAGACGCATCCCGAAATAAAAGAGATGTCCTCAAGCTCGATGGCGCCTAACAGAGAGAGCCACTTGAGGCTGAGTTGAGAGAGTGCCTCCAGATTCGCCAACTGCTCGTAGTTTTGCAGACTCAAGGCTTGAAGCATAGGAGCACGCTCGACGATTTCATGTATGGACTTCATTATCGGCGCGCCAGAGAGACCAAACCGAAGAAGGCGGTCGAGTGACGGCAGCATGTCCCATCTTGTCAATCGGGCGGCACCCCCGAGGTCTAAATGCGTCAGATTGGAGAGGTTGCGCAATGGGGTGAAGTCCGTCACATGCCACATTTCATTCAGATGCGCTCTTACCAAACCAGGAAGATCAGATAGAAAACCAATATCGTCTACCGACGAGCTGGTGATGCTTATCAACTCACTGAGCTCACGAACAGTCTGCAGAGCCGTCTTGGTCACCTCACAGTTCAGGTCGAGAAAATTGAGCGATTCACGATGGAATAACAGCGGACTCAGATCTTCGACCATAGGGATGGTAACGTAGATTCCCCTTTGCGGAGGGAGATGATGAAGGGCTTTGAGTTGCCCAACCGTATGCACTGTGAGGCCCCTTCCTTCTGTATTCACAGATGAGAGCACCCGTTTCCCATACAGCTCAGGCTCGAAGTAGCGCCAGCCGGCGACCAACTCTTGTTCGACTTCTCGTCGACCATCGGAGGCGTAGCGAGCCAGCACGTCGAGTGCCCGTGGGCCGTTGATCAGCCACGCTGTTCTGACGCAGGCGCGAGCGGCGGCCGAGGAAAGTCCACTGAGGTCGTCAGGTAGTCGGTCGAGGACAATCTGTCCCGCCATCGCCAGCGACCGTGCCGAAGCCACGTCGCGCGGCGGAATGAGGTCGCTCAAGCATCCGTCCACCGCCTCCCGCAGTTGTTCGGGCACCGACGGCAATGTCTCCAGGCATGCGCAAACAAGAACCTTGAGCCGCCGCGCATATCTGGGCTCGCTCGTCATACGGGATAGCAGCCCCTTGAGCAGTTCCTCCCTAAGCGGTCCGTTAGCGTGCCCAGCAGCCATCACCACGACCTCGCGCCACTGATCGCGGTGAGCGCTCAGCACCAGTGGCTCGACATCTCCCCCTTCGGCCGCCGCCCGTGCCGTCAGATATTCCTGCACGGTCCGGTGCACGAAGTCGATGCGCCCTTCCACTGGCTCGCGGATTACTCCGCTACGGTCGAGCAGGTAATCAAGAACCTGCGCACCGGTGGCTTGGACACGGGGCATGGCCGCCACAACCTTCTCCGCCCGATTCAGTGCGGCGGGTTTGGCCAACTCCACCCTGTTGGTCGTGGAAAGCAGCCAGGCCAACTCCTGTAAAATTTGGATCTTCTGGGCGCGATCCAGGTGAACCTCGCCGTAACTGGGGATGCTCCGTTCCGCATCGCGCCGTTCCAGCAGCATCTCTAGCGCCGCCGCATACAAACCCATTCGGTCCGGCGGCAACTGCGACGCACGGTCGAGGTTGAGCGCGCACAGCATGGAGGCGAGCAACGGCGTGGCTGCCAGCGCGCGCAGGTGAGCCGCACCGTCGAGGTGCGCCAGAAGCCTGGCCTGGACGACAGGTAGGTGTTCGGCTGGGCAGGGCAGGTCCGCGCTGTGTCTGATCGCCTCGTGCCAGTGCTCAATCAGCGCACGGGTGTCCGAGGGAGTCATCCGCTCCAAGAACGCGGGCGTAAACCCCTCTTCGTCCAGCCACGCCGAGCCGGCGGCTGATGGGCGGCTGGTGATCACCACCCGGATTGCGGGAAACTCTGTCAACAGTCCGCGCAACCACGGCTTGATCGCTTTGCGCTGGTTTCCGGCGAGTTCATCCACCCCGTCAATCAGCAACAACGCATGCCCTGACGCCAACTGTCGATGTACCCAGCCCGTCGGCATGAGTCCCACCAGCGCTCCGGCGTTCAGATCGAGAAACTGCTCAGGCCTGGGCAGGTCGCGGTCGGCGTAGCTCCGGAGCTTCACCAAGTACGGCACGCAGCCGTTCCACTCGGCCAGTTCCCCTTCGAACCCGCCTCTGGCTACCATGATCGCTAGCCAGCGCAACAGCGTGCTCTTGCCGCCGCCGGCTTCGCCCCTGAGCAACATCCTGCGTCCCTGTCCGAGCGCGCTCTCCACACGCATGGTCGCGGGCTCATCCGGCGCCTCGTGCCAGGATTCGTGAGCGGCTCTACTCCGCAGGGCCGAGACGGACAAACTGATGTATGCCACGCTCAGCGAGGTGCGCGGCCGGAACCGTTCGACCCGTATTCCCAGCAGCTCCAGGTTGTCGAGCGTCTGTGAGATGTGTTCCAGATAACGGCGCCGGAACTCGGTGTCCCAGTCTGTGCCTTCCGGAGCCTCCAGCGTGCGCAGCGGCAGTCGCTCGAGCACAGCGGCTATCTGCTCTCCTACGCCGGAAAGGCGCGCGAGCATCTCGGCGGCGGCACGTGGCTGAAACTCGGGTAAGTGGCGAACGACCCTGACCAGGCAATCGCAACATTCGTCGAGTACAGCCTCATAGAGCCGGAACGCCGCCTCGCCGAGGCCCTTCGGAGCGGCCAAGCTCTCTCGTACGGCTCGCGCCAACCGTACAGGGTCGGCATCAGCAGCCAGCATGGCGTGATCGGAAAGGTCCGCTCGGCGGAGCGTGTTGGTTACCTCAGCAACCACAACCAGGCGATCGTCATCGCCAAGGCCGGGGAACTCGTGCGCGCAGACCTTCAGTATGCGTGCGGTCACCGCGTCCGCAATGTCTTCTATCTGACGTTCAGCCTTACGGCGCACCAGTTGGTCAGGGAAGCGAGCCCGCATCAGCTCAACGAGGTCTTTGCGTCGGCTCTCCTCGGTTGATCGAGAGGTGAGCCAAGTGCGCAAGGCACGCTCACCGACCGCCTTACCCAACCCCAGGGCAGCTGTTTCCAAGGCCATCGGAACATTATCGCTGGAATTTAACCGCATTCCTGGCATTCAGGGAAATGTCTTACCGATACTACAAAAACGATCATCTTAGCCATATCGGAACTTTGTCCTATTGCGGTGCATCCAGGGCGTCTACCTGCTCGGTAGTGATGTGAGGTGATCTCAGCGGTTTTCGTTTCAGGCAGCTGTGTTCGGAACGAGAGGACGAATGCGGCGTTGACGATGTCGCCGATTCCGCTGAGGCTGGCGTGATGTGCCGGAGAGTGCGCCGACATTGTGTGAGCAAGGCGAAGCCGCGTTCTCCCAGGCAGCGTAAGCACGCAGGAGGGCGTTGCGAACGTGGGCGTCAGGGGCCGAGGAGCCGCCCCTCAGAGGGATGCCGTCGGCCCACCGGGGGCCGATGCGACACCGCTGGGTAGCCGACAGACACCGACAATGTCGTGCTCTTGAGGGTACGGAAGTGGCGTCGGAGCCCGATGAAATCGGGAGCCCTGTGCTTGCGCCTTCTCCCGTCAGGTCTCCGATGCTTTCAGAAATGTTCCGAGCCCGAATGTCGTCCATGTCGCTCGTGTCTCTGCCAGGGCTCCGCTTTCCGGCACGCGATCTCTATCTGGCGGACTCGAAATCCAACCGGAGATCTCAGCGAAGGGCTCGGATGATGCGCTGTCTCAGGATGGGGTCGCCGATGCTGTCGGGCTCGTGCCAGGCAGCGGCGGTGACCTCTTCGGTCTGGAGCGGGCCGATCGCGCTGGTGGTGTGGAAAAGGAAGCGGAAGTCGATGTGCCGGTGGTCCGGCTCGCCCTTGGCCGGGTTGGCGGGAATGGAGTGGATGTCGATCTGGAGGGGACGCCCCCCGGCCGGGGTGACGGCGGCGACGGGGATGCCGGTCTCCTCTTCGAGTTCGCGCAGGGCCGCGTCCAGGAGGGTGGTGTCGGATGCCTCCAGGTGACCGCCGGGCAGCAGCCAGCTGTCCAGGACGAGGTGGCGGATGTGCAGGATCCGCCCGTCGGGGCCGGCGAGGATCGCGGCGGCGGTCGCGTGGCCACGGAATTCCCTGCGGGTCGTGAGGTCCGCGCCGTCGTCGAGCAGTTCCAGGGCCGGGGTGAGGCTCTGCTTGTCCTCGGGGTACGCGTCGAGGTAGTCGCCGATGACGGCGCGGATGTGGTCTGCCGTGATGGCCAAGTCGATCACCTGTTGACGTAGGAGAGCCGGATCGCCGCGACAGCGGCGCGGTCGGCCGCGGAGACCTCATGCATACCGGGTGCGAGGTCTCCACGGGCGGGCTTTCCGATCCAGGCGAGCATCTTGGCTTGGGCCAGGAAGACGAACGGCGAAGGCTGTTCTCTCATCGGTGCGGTTGGATCGTTCCTTCCTGCTCTTCGGGAGGTGGGGGTGCCAGGGTGCACCAGACGATTTTGCCGCCGGGGGTGGGGCGGTAGTAGCCCCACTCGGTGGCGAGGAGATCGACGAGGTGCAGGCCGCGGCCGTTCTCGTCGTCGGGGCCGGGATCGCGGACGACCGGGGTGAGCGGACTGGCGTCCCAGACGCGGAGGACGACGGTCTCGCCCATCCGGTAGACGTCCATCCAGATCTGGTCCGGGTCGGCGTGCGGGATCGCCTTGGCGGCCTCGGGGCACGCGGTGTGCGCGGTGATCGCGTTGGAGATCAGCTCGGAGACGAGGAGCTGGGCGGTCTCGATCAGGTCGTCCCGGTGCCAGCTCTCCAGTACGCGCCGGACGTGGACCCGGGCGTAGTAGGGCGAGGTGGGGAAGACGGAGAGTTTGAGGTACTGCGTGCTGCTGGCGACATCGGTCATTTTCCACCGCTCCTGGTTCGTACGTCGGACATAGGACCGGCACCGTTCGCGCGGCCGGGGACGCCGCGCTCCCCCACGGGGGACGAGGGGGCACGGTGCCGGTCCTACGGGAGTACGGCCGGGGAGCGTCGCAGATGTATCGCCGGTCGTACCTCTGAGGCCGGGCGGGCACCCGGTACGGGGTGGGCCGCACCGAGAGGGAAGATTGTCCGCCTGGCCGTCTGGGGAAATCCTTCGTTTTGCCTTCCAGCAAGAACCCAACCTGGAAGGGTTGACTCTGTGAGCATGCAGCATCACGTTAAGTGAACGCAAGGGCTTCATTTGTATCTCACACATGATCCTGAAATGCACCGAATGCGAGAGAGGCAGGGAATGGGCGAAAAGGCACCCTCACCATCCAGCAAACGTCAACCTCCCACGGTGCGTCTGCGACGCCTGGCATCCGAACTACGTCGTCTCCGTCAGGCCGCCGGACTCTCCCAGGATGACGTTGCGGAGAAAACCCACGTCAACATCGTCACGCTCTACCGAATCGAGACCGCCCAGACCAAACCGCAGCTCAGAACGCTCATAGCCTTGCTCGACGTCTATGGCATCACCGACGAAACCCGCGCCAACCTGATCGCCCTACAGAAGGAGGCCAAGCAGCGTGGCTGGCTGCACGGTTTCGAAGCGAACCTTCTCGGCCAATACAGCGCCTACATCGGCTTGGAAGCCGAGGCACAGCAGACCATCAACTACGAATCGCTGTTCATCCCCGGACTCCTTCAGACCGAGGACTACGCGCGAGCGGTGATCCGAGGTGTGCGACCGACTGCTCCTGATGACGAAAACGAGCATCGGGTTACCGCACGGATGCAGCGACAGACACTCCTGGAAGGAGACACACCGATCCGACTATGGGCGATCCTGGACCAAGCCGCTCTGTACCGGAAGGTCGGCAGCGAAGCGATCATGCGCGATCAGATCGCACATCTCGCCCAACAGGCCAAGCGTCCGCACATCACCGTTCAGATCATCCCGTTCTCAGCCGGAGCCCACCCAGGGATGCCCGGCAGCTTCATCGTCCTGAAGTTCGGCCCGGATGCCCCCGATGTGATCCACATCGACAGCATGGCCGGCGACTTATTTCTTGAGAAAGAAACGGAAATTCAGAGGTATAACCAGATATGTGAGCACCTTCGCGCGATAGCGCTCAGCCCCACCGACACGGCTGCGCTACTCGCATCTCTACACAGAGATCACTAGCGAAAGGAACCGAGATGCAACCAGATCTGTCCGGTGCACGCTGGCGCAAGAGCACCCTCAGCGGCGACGGCCCGAGCTGCGTCGAAATGGCCTTCGTCGGCAACGACGTCGCCGTCCGCGACACCAAAGACCGCGATGGCGGCACCCTCGTCTTCAGCCGCACCGAGTGGAACGCCTTCATCGGCGGCATCAAGAACGGCAACCTCGACGCCCTCCCCTAACCCCCACCCGCCGAGGACACAGGATGCGGAAACCTGACCTCTCCCAAGCACGCTGGCGCAAGAGCAGCCTCAGCGGCGACGGCCCGAGCTGCGTCGAAATGGCCTTCGTCGGCAACGACGTCGCCGTCCGCGACACCAAGAACCGCGACGGCGGAACCCTCATCCTCCGCCGCAACGACTGGACCGTATTCATCAACGGCATCAAAAACGGCCACTTCGACGGTTTCGCCTGACTCCCTGGAGAACGTCGAACCCGGCAGGACACTCTCCGAGCGTCCTGCCGGGAAGCTTGGCAGACGAGCGAAACCTCCCTTTTGAAAACCCCCATCCGCACCCGAACTTCGCGGCTTATGGGAGCGCGACGGATCGAGCTGCTGAGGTTGAGTGGCTCGCGAAATCGTCTCGTGATCTGGGGTTCGCTCCACTGATCGTCCATGGCGATACGTGAGCGGTGATTTGCCCTGACGGGATGACGCTGTCGGCAGTGCAGCGCATCCTCGGTGGAACGATCGCGACCTGATCCTCTAGAGCAAGGACAGAAGAACCGAAATGGCGAACTTCCTTGGGCATCGCGCTGATGCTCCCGCTTCTCGCCACTGCGGGCTACGCACACGGCAACGCCGCTGACACGGGGGCGCCTCTACAACCCGCCCAGGCCAGTTTCCTGATGGACGTAAAGCTCGACGACGCGGTCATCGGGGTCGGTAAGGACGTGCCGACCGGGTGACAGCGTGACGGCATCGGCCGGGACGGTGAAGCCGAGCCGCAGACTCCCGGTGGCGGGGCGGCGGCTGGTGGCGGGGTAGAGCTCGAACACGGTGCCGTCGAGGGTGGCGGCGTAGTGCTCGGGGCCGGCGCCGTGCTGCTCCTTGACGAAGGTGAGGCCGAGCCTGGAGTAGAAGCCGTGGCAGGCGTCGAGCTGATCGGTGTAGATGACGATCAGACTGGCGTGAATCACGGAGTTCTCCTTGATAACCGCAGATAGGGCGCTCGTCCCGGCTGTAGCGGGCTGCTGCCGATCACAGTGGCCCTGGTTAGATCAATCGATCAATGAAAGGAAGGAGAGGAGATCATCGCCTCTCCGGCATCTCAGCGGTGTTGCGGGGCGGGTGCTTCACACCGGTTTGGTCTCGTCGATGGGTACCTCGTAGTGCACGGTCCATGGCTTGTCGTCTCCGTGGGTGCAGTGCAATGCGAGCCGCAAAGGGGCGCGGTCGTAGCGTTGATGCCAGTCTGCGGGGATGGCCCAGTGAGGGCTCACTGTGCGGTCCAGGGCGAGTTGGCGGCCGTCACCGAGCAGCAGCGAGAACGGGGCGGCGTTGCGTCCGTCTTCGGAGCCGCCGTCCACGCCGTGGACGAACCCGCACGGGCCCCAGACCTGAGCCTTGATCTGCTCCTGCGTAGGTCCGCCGGTGAGGACGGACTTGCGGTCGGGCCAGTCGTCTCGCACTGCCACCTTGATAGTCAGCTCGTCGAGTCCCGGCGGGCCGGTGAAACGAATTCTCAAAAATGCCCGCTCGCCGAGCGTGTCGCCGAGCCATTCGCGAGCACAGGTGACGTTGAAGGTGGGCGTCATTTCGGCGTGCCAGCGGCGGGCCTCGATCGCGGTAAGTGCCGCCGCGGCTTGCTTGGCGTGGAACGCGGTACGCCACGCTCCGAACGATCCGAAGAGAGCGATACCGGCGAAGATCGCCGCCCATATTTCAGCACTCACCCGTCCTCCTTGGTGATGCCGTAATCCCGCCTGGTCAGGTCATCCATCAGCCCTTCACAGGCAACGGTTGCGGTGGTACTTCAGGGACGCCGACGACTTGGAGCGCGCGGGCCGGGTGCGGGCGGTCCGGTCGATGGCCCGGCACCAGGACTCCAGGGCGCCGATACGGCCGTTGATCTCATGAATACTCATCAGGCACCTTCTGTAGCGTGAACATCCCGGCGTGCATGCGGACGGCGGGCAGCGCGGAGCTGAGCGTGAAGGCGTACCACGGCACATCGATCTCGGGACGGCGCAGCCCGAACAGCTCGGTCGCCACGCCCTGCTCGAACGGGTTCGAGCCGTTGTCGACGATCACGGTCACCCGGTGGGGCCGATGCGCCGTTGCCTGCGAGGATCCATGCGACATATGCGATTCCTAGCACTCGCACCGTACGGGCGCCAACCACCACGATGGCCCCATGAACGATGAACCAGTCCTCCTGCGGACCGCGCTGGCCGGCTTCGACCAGCTGTGGAGCCCGCGGATCGTCACCCGGGTGAACGACTACGACGTCCGGATCGCGAAGGTGTCCGGGGAGCACATCTGGCACGTCCACGAGAACACCGACGAGTTCTTCATGGTGCTCAACGGGGAGTTGTCCATCGCCCTGCGCGACGGCGACGGCGACGGCGACGCGGGCACCGGTCGGGGCGAACGGGTCGTCACGCTGCAGCGGGGGGCGGTGTTCGTCGTACCTCGCGGTGTCGAGCACCGGCCGTCGTCGGTCGGGGGCGCCTCGATCCTGATGTTCGAACCGACGGGCACTCCGACGGTCGGCGACCGGCACGACCCGGTCCCCGACCACGTCAACGCCACCATCGGCCACCTTCTCGGCTGAACCGAAGCAACCGGTCGCGGCCGGTCACGGTCGATCGCGTCCGGCCATCGTCGGTCGCGGCCAGTCCCCATCGCCCCGTGACCGGCGCCGGGCTCCCAAAAGCAGTGTTCCTACCGGAGGGACCGCTACGGCGGTGTTAACGTTCGCGTTCACATCCGGGCAACAGCATGATCGCGAAGCTCGGCGGCATGAGAAGCAGAAAATCGTTCGTCATCGCGATCGCGCTCGCCGCTCTCATCGGTTCCGGGGCCACCGGCGCGAGCGCCGACCGTGGGTACGGCGGCCGATCACCGGCGTGCGTGTCCCTGTCAGGACCGTCGGGGCCGTCCGAGCCTCCGCCGTTGAAGCCGACCACCGTCACCACCCTCGAGCAGGCATACCACTGCGTCTTCGCCAACTACTACAGCGGCCCGGTCCTGGATCCCCGCGCGCTGCTGGTGCCCGCGTTCACCGCGCTCACCCAGGAGTTGCAGCGCCGCGGACTCGACCGGCCGAACGCGACGATGCCCGCGCTCACCGGCGACAGGAACGCCGACTGGGCCGCGTTCCGCGCCGTCTACCAGAAGGTCGTCGGCACGTTGCCCGCCGACCCCGAGGTGCGGCAGGCGGTCGCGGAGGCGACGATGCGGGGGATGGTGCGAAGCCTCGACGACAACCACGCGAACTGGGACCGCCCGACCCCCGGCGGGCTGTCCCTCGGCGCCCGCCTCTCCGGCATCCGTCCCCCGGGGGTGATCGATCCGGCGGCCACCCCGCCGCTCTTCGTCACCGACGTACGCCAGGAAGGTCCGGCCGCGAAGGCGGGGATCCGGCCGGGCGACGAACTCGTCTCGGTCGACGGGGTGCCGCTCTTCGTCAACGGGGTGCTCTCCCAGGGAGTCCTCGACGGGCTCATCAGGCCCCCGGCGGGCAAGGCGGTCCGGCTCACCCTGCGCCGTCCCTCCACCGGCGGCACCGTCGACGTCTCGGTGACCCCCGCCCCCTCCTCCGGCTCCGAGCCGAAGGTCGAGTCCAAGCTGCTCTCCGGCTCCGTCGCCTACGTCGCGCTGCCGGGCTTCTTCCCCGGCGCGGCGGACAAGGTCCTTGAGGCCATCGCCTCCCTGCGCGAGAAGGCGACCCTGCGCGGGGTCGTGCTGGACCTGCGCGGCAACGGCGGCGGCAGCCCGCAGGAGGTCTCCAGGCTGCTCGGTGCCTGGACGCACGGCAAGGTCACCAGCTACTGGTGCGACGTGCACGGCCGCTGCACCGCCAACCGGAGCGACGACACCGTGCCGCTGCTGGGTCTGCCCCTCGTCGCGCTCACCGACCGCAACTGCGCCTCGGCGTGCGACTCCTTCACCAGCACGGTCAAGGATCTCCGTCTCGGCACCCTGGTCGGCACCCGCACCGCCGGCGCGGTGTCCGGTCCCGGAGCCGGTTATCTGCTCGACGACGGCAGCGTCCTCATCCTGCCCAAGAAGCACGAGATCGGAGCGAACCGGGAGGTCGTGAACACCATCGGTGTCGCCCCCGACCACCAGGCCCCGATGACCTCGGCGGACCTGTCCGCCGGACGTGACCCGGGCGTCACGAAGGCCCTCACCCTGCTGAAGTAGCCCTTCCCCGCTCACGGAGCCCGGCGACCGCCGGGCTCCTTCCTCTGTGTCGCGGGCGAGGAGGCTCACGCTCCCTCGCCGCGTGCGGGGAAGCTCGTGGTCGGCTGCTACGTGAGAAGAGTCGCGCTCGACCGCTGTGGAGCTCACAGTCTGCCGTTGCGGAGCTCACGGTCGGCCGCTGCGGACGAGGAGACTCATGTCAGCCCCTAAGGACGGGGAAGATCACGGTCAGTTCGAGGCCACCGCCGAGGTTGGGCCGGGCGGTGACGGTGGCGTGGTGGGCCTGGGCGATCGAGGCCACGATGGACAGGCCGAGACCGGCGCCGTCGGCGCTTCCGGTCCGGGAGTGCAGCCTGCGGAACGGCTGGAACAGCTCGTCGACCCGTTCTGCGGGCACCTTGGGACCCGTGTTGCGTACGGTCAGCACGCCGGTCACGGTGAGGCCGACGTGCACGGTCCCGCCGGGACGGTTGTGGCGGACCGCGTTCTGCAGCAGGTTGGTCAGGAGCCTGCCGAGCAGGATCGGGTCACCCGCGACGACGACCGGCCGGATCTCCGAGGTGATGACGATGCCGTCGACGCCGTCGACGGCCGTCTCCTCGACCGCCTGGCGGACCAGCGCGTCGAGGGCCACCGGCTCCATGCCGTCCGGGCCGTGTTCCGCTTGGGCGAGCAGGAGCAACGAGTCGATCAGCCGCTCGGTCCTGCGGTTCGCGGTGAGCAGCTTCTCCCGTACCGGGACCAGCCGGTCCGGCAGCGGGTCGTCCAGCCCGATCTGGATCGCGGCCCGCTGGACGGAGAGCGGGGTCCGCAGTTCGTGGGCGGCGTTGGCGATGAACCGGCGCTGGCTGTCGACCGACCGTTCCAGCCGTTCCAGCATCGCGTCGAAGGTCTCGGCGAGGTCGGTGAGCTCGTCACGGGGACCGGCGAGCCCGATCCGTTCGTGCAGGTTGGACAGGGAGAGACGGCGCGCGGTGGCGGTGATGTGCCGCAGCGGGCTCAGCACCCGTCCGGCCAGCCACCAGCCGGCGGCCACCGAGACGACGGTGAGCAGGGCGATCACGATCGCGCTCACCGTCCACTGATAGCGCAGCACCGCGCCGGACAGGGTGTTCACGACGTCGACGACCTCGGGGCGCGCCGGGAGGTCGGGCAGGTCCGGTGCCCTCGGCGCGGGCACCCCCGGGGGGAATCGTTCAAAGGGCGGAAAGTCCTCCTTGATGGATCTGACCCGGCTCTCCAGCGCGTTGCTGAGCAGCAGGTTCACCACGGTGAGCAGGATCGTCGAGGTGACCAGGAACAGGCCGGTGTACAGCAGGGTCAGACGCATCCGTACCGTGCCGAAGACCTTCCGGGCCGCGCGCCCGCTCACAGCGGACCCCCGGCACCGCGCGTCTCCGGACCGCACGCCGGACGCACCGCCCTTCTCCGACGGTGTGCCGGGCATGCCGTGCCTTTCCGACCGTACGCCGGGCATGCCGCGCGCCCCCGGTCGTGTACCGGGAGCGCCGGGTTCCTCCGGGGCGTACGCCGGGTCACAGCAGGTATCCGGCGCCCGGCACGGTGTGGATGCACGGCGGGTCGCCCAGCTTGGCGCGCAACCGGCTGATGATGACGCGTACCACGGTGGTGAACGGGTCGGCGTGCTCGTCCCACGCCGACTCCAGCAGCGCCTCGGCGCTGACCACGGTCCCGTTCGCCCGCATCAGCACCTCAAGCACCGCGTACTCCTTCAACGACAGCCTCAGGAAGCGTCCGTCCCGGGAGACCTGCATCCGCTGCGGGTCCAGCACGATCCCGTGGCGTTCCAGCACCGGTGGCAGCGCTGCCTGGCTACGCCGCCCCAGGGCACGTACCCGCGCCACCAGCTCGGTGTAGTCGAAGGGTTTGGGCAGGTAGTCGTCGGCGCCCAACCCCAGGCCCGCGACCCGCTCGGGGATCGACGCGGCCGCGGTCAGCATCAGGATGCGGGTGCGTGCCCCGGCCCGCACCAGGTCCCGGCAGATCACGTCGCCGGATATCCTGGGCAGGTCCCGGTCCAGCACGAGCACGTCGTAGTCGTTGACGGTGAGCCGCTCCATCGCGGCCTCGCCGTCGTACGCGACGTCGACCGCCATCGCGTGCCGCCGCAACCCCATGGCCACCAGGTCTGCCAGGTCCCGTTCGTCCTCCGCCACCAGTATTCGCATGATCGAAGTCGTATCCGATGACCGGTATCAGCGGCGTTAACGCCCGTGCCACACCGTCGCCGCCGGGGTGACGCGCGGGGGCACGGCTGCGTCGTCACCCGTCACCCGTCCCTCGGTACCCGGCAACCAGGCAACCAGGCAACCAGGCAACCAGGCAACCAGGCAACCAGGCAGGCCCTACCTCTCTCGGTCCCGAACATGAACTCGCCTCCGACGGGTTCTCTTCCTGGAGCAGGATCTTCGCCGCCCCCACCCCGGCGTCGCAGGCTTCCAGCAGCGACCGGCCCACCTCCGGCGCACCTGTGCCGGTGTCTCAGCCTTCCTTGTCGCGTTCCTCGTTGTCGCCGCGCCGTCGGAGCACGCGCTCGGTGATCCCGCCGGAGAGCCTGCCGGTCACCGATCTGGCTCGGTCGAAGGTCTCGTTACCGAGGCGCCTGGCGGTATTGACGCCCTCCGCTCCCGTCTCCAGCACCCTGTCTCTCGCCTCCGCGGCCGCGTCCCCCCACCGTCTCGCGTCCAATGACTGCCGCCCCCGCTCGATCCCGAGCCGCCCGTGGAAGTCGACGACGGCGATCGCGACGTGGTTGCTCGAATGCACCACGGCTGGAGAGGCGGTCGGGTGCAGCAGCACCTTCGTGTTGGCCGCGTCGGCAGCCGCGACGACGCGGGCCATCAGACGCTCGGTGCTCCGCGAGATGAGTTCCATCCGGTTCTGCCGGGCGACCCGGAGTGCGAGGCGATGCCGGTCCAGCTCGTCCGGAGACGCGTCGAGCACGCGGTCGAGTTCGAGCACGGCGATCGCGTCGTGCAGTTGGAGGCAACGAGCCAGAACGGCGAGCCACTCCCGAACCGCGACCTCCGCGTCCTTGGACGCCTTGGCGAGATCACCGATCTTGGTCTTGTTCTCCATCTTCTCTGCGAGCGCGTCGAGTCGGCGCAGCGCGTAGGCCTGGGTTCGCGCGATCGTCATCGACGTGGCCTGCACCTTCGACCACGTGATCTCGGAGACCCGGCCCACCTGCTCCCGGACGGTCATGGCCTCCTCGATGACGAAGCCCGCTCCGATCATGTCCGCCAGCACCACGTCCTTCTGGGCGCGGAGCACATCGTCGACTTTCTCGTCGATCGCGGCGAGATAGTCGGTGATCTCGTTCATGGCCTGCTGCATCGCGAGCTGCGCCATGAGCACCCCGACATTGGCCAGAAGCGCCGGGTTGGTCGGACGCAGTCCTGGCGTTTTCACGAATTCGAGGAGTCCCTTGATCTTGCTGTTCTCCGTCAACACGGCACGGTTGACACCCGGACTCGAACCTTTCATCAGCTTGTACTTCTTGAGAGCCTGCGCGGACTCCTTGGTCAACTTCACCCAGCGGCCCGAGTTGGCGGCGATCTCGGAACCCGCCTGCGCGACTCCGGCCGCGGCGCCGAGGGTGGATCGGAGCCTTGGCAGTCCGAGATCCTTCGACGGCAGTCCTTCGGAGGCGAGGAAGCGTTCGACGGCCGCCGGACTTCCGATGACCGCCAGGCCGTCGCCGTCGCTGATCAGCTGAATGTCGTCATCCATCATCGGCTCCTGAAGTGTCTCTGCGCTGTCAAGGGCGTGGGCGGTGTGCGCGGTGGTGGCCGGGTAGGGGTCGAAGTCTTCCGATGATGAAAGTTCTCACGCTGCTCACCTGGAAGGTCCCGACGCGCCTGACGCCATCTTCGCCCGCCTGACCTCACTACGCGTGCGAAATGAGCCTTATCTCATCCTCAACCGGCTTGGAGCGTCCCGACCCAGCCGAGTCTCCTGGCACATTCACGGGCACGGTGGATGCGTACCGGCCGGGCGAAGTCCACACCAGGAGGTCGGCCGGTTGTAGATGATAGGTGATACGAAAATCAGCAGCCTGAGCCCAGCACCTCCGAGGAAGGCGGACACTTTCGTATCCGCCTAGAAGAAAAGAGGAAACATGGCGAATCGAGAAAACGTTTCACCAAATCCGGCAGGCCTTTCCAGGCCGTGGACATTCTCAGAAGAGATGATCACTGAAGCCGCCATCATGAGCAAAACCTGCGAAGACATCCCTCACGCCCAACATCTTCTGCACATATTTTCCTCCAGACCGGACCACCTCTACCCTTTGGAGTATCTTGCCGGAGAGATGGAGGCCACGGAGGCCAACGTTCTAAAAACCATCCGTCGCATCGACCAGTTCTGTGACGCTTACGGCCGCGCATCTCTCATCAAGAAGTCGGACGAAGGCTATAAAATGGACAGAGAAACGGCGAAAGTTCTACTGGCAGCCTGGGAGTCCTGGTCCTAGAGCGCCGGTCATGTAACCCGGGGCTGGTTTTCGGTCACTCTTCCTGACCACGTGTTGGTCGGGGACAAGGGAGGCTCGTGGTTCACGCGTCCCGGTATCCGGTGTCCCTCTTCCCGTCCGGCAGGCGGAAAGGGCTCCTGCCTTTTCCGTACGGCGAACGATGTCGACGTCGCCGGGGCGTCATCGACCTTTTCCGTACGACGAAGGACGCCGATGTCGCGGAGGCGTCATCGATCGTCGAGAGCTTCGAGGATCGCGCGGACCTTACCGGCTTCCGCGTGCTGCGGACCGTACTTCCGCTCCAGGTCGCCCAGCAGGTCGCCCAGCGTGCGCCTGGCCTGGGTCCGGTGACCCGAACCGAGTTCCACCAGCCCGATCTGACGCCGGAGTTCGAAGATCCGCTCCTCGTCGGCACCGAACCGCCTCTCGTCGGCGAGGAGCTCGCGAAACTGCGTCAGGGCGAGGCTCATCTCCCCCACCGCCGCGTGGCAGTTCGCCTCCATCAACCGGCATCGCAGTGCGAGGTTGTTGCCGGGTCCCTCCACCTGGGCCACGTCGATCGCCAGCCGGCGGAACTCGGGCGCCGCCCGGCGGTAGTCCCCGCCGAGGAAGAGCGCCTCGGCGAGCTCGATCCGCAGGTCCACCACCTCGGAGCTGGCCGAGCCGAACGAACCCTCGGCGGGGCGCATCACCTCCGCGAGCACATCCGCCGCCTGGGTGAAACGGGACTCCACCTTGAGCTTCCTCGCGTCCCTGCGAGCGCGTTCAAGATCGTCCCCTCCGATCTGCGCCGATTCCGCGGCGAGCCTGATCCGCGGCGGCCGTACCGGATCGGCGGGCCGACGGTTCCGGTTCGCTCCCATGGGGGCGACGCGTCCGACGACCGCGGCGTACATGCGCACCGGGTGCGGCGCGTCCAGGTTCACGTAGCCGGGAAAGGGCGGCAGTTCGCGGCAGAAGTCCAGCAACCGCTCGTAGACCACCCCCGCGTTGGCCGGCCGTTCCTCGGGTGACTTGGCGAGCAGCCACAGGACGAGCCGCTCCAGACCTTCGGGGATGCCCTGCCTTCTGGCGCGCAGCGGCCGGGGCGGGACGTCCGTGTGGTTGCGCATCGAGGCGAGCGCGGTGGGGGCGGCGAACTGGTTCTCGCCCGCGAGCATCTCGTCCAGGATCACGCCGAGGGAGTAGAGATCACTCTGCGGACCGGCGATTCCGGTCATCGCCTGTTCCGGTGCCATGTAGGCCGGCGTGCCGAGTATCTCTCCTGTTCTGGTGAGCCGGGTCGTCTCCGTACCGGCCAGCGCGGCGGCGATCCCGAAGTCGAGCACCTTCACCGTGCCGTCGGGGCAGAGCACCAGGTTGGCGGGTTTGAGGTCGCGGTGCACCAGGGAGTTGGCGTGGGCCACGGCCAGCACCGAGCAGACCTGCGCGGCGATCGCCACCGCCCAGGCGACGGGCACCTGTGTCTCGTCGAGAAGCGAGGAGACGGGGGCGCCGTTGACGAGTTGCATGACGAGGTAGAGGTCGTCGTCGTGCGATCCGCAGTCGTAGACCGTGGGGACCCCCGGGTGCTCAAGTCGGGCGGTGATCCGTGACTCGCGCACGAAGCGTCTTGCGAGTTCCTCGTCCTCGCGGCCGTCGGGCAGCTTGTCGATCCTGATGAACTTGATGGCGATCGGCCGGTCGAGGCGGTTGTCGTAGCCGAACCACACCTCGCCCATTCCTCCCGAGCGACGCGAGAGAGGGTCCAGCTCGTAACGGGCTCCGATGATCGTCCGCCTGCTCACAACCGCCCGCCATCTGGATCAGGGGCTTCCTGTTTGTTTTCGACCGGTCCGGCGGCGATTTCGGATGACAGATTAAGCCCTTGCCGTCTATCCCTTAAGTCCGGAAACAGGCCTTCCTGATCATTTACCACGCCCGCCGACACCTCTCGCGGAGTTCATGCCTCAGCCGTTCACTGAAACAAACTTAGCCCCGTTTTCGGCACGTCTCTCAATGTCTAAGCAGACATAAACGACATTGACGGATATATGAGGATATTTTTTATCCAGAACTCTCTACACCGCTGCCGCCAACCCGACATCGCGGCAGCCCGGCGCCCCGGTCACCTGCGAGCCGCCGGTTCAGCCAGAGCCCGAATCGGCCTCGGGCGCGGGCCGTTGTCCCGGACACGGCGCCCCGATACCGATCTGCACCCGGTGCAGCTCACCGTTCCCGACTCGAACATCTACCGGAAGACAGGCAGCACGCCGGACGGTGTAGCCACCCGCGAATGCCGTCCATTCCTTGTCCGAGTCGCAGCGATCGACAATCACGTGGTCGCCCAGCGGCTCCGGCCTGCCCCATTTCATCCAGAACCGGCCCCGAAAATTCTCCGGAACGATCAGCTCGACAAGCTCGCCCCGCCGTACGAGCAGCCCTTGTTTCGCGAACAATCCCGTCTTCCCGTCAGGCAGCTTCACCTCGCCGGCCTGCAGGGCATGTGATCGATCACGGCTCGTCGGCAGCGCAACCGCACCACCGATGATCTCGAACCCGGCAGGGGGGACCTGCTCTCCGCCGACCGTCGCCTCACACTCGACGGTTACCGAGGTGGCGGGCGAGGACGAGGCCGGCACGCCGGTTTCCTGCCTTGCCGGAGAGGCGTCGGGAGTGCAGGCGACCGCGCCCAACGCCAGAATGAGGACGATCTTTCTGATGTGCACCCCCGTAAGGCCTCGGCGTGGGTCAAGTGGCCGGAACGACGGTCTTGGTGAGCTGCTCCGAGATCCGCCAGACGCGCTCGGCGTCCTCCGTACCGCGTAGCGGAGAATACATCCGCTGCTCGGCCGGTGCGCCGCCCAGGTCGCCGAGGCCCTTGGGGCCGTAGAGGACGCCGGGCTTGGCGTCGGGGTCGGTCGCGGCCATGAGCGCGGGCAGCATCGCGGTCTCGACGGTGCCGACGAGGATGCCGCGCGCCGAGAGCGCGCGGATCAGGCGGACGCCACCGGTGTCCCTGTCGCGGTTGAGCTCGGGGCGGGCGGCGAGGAGGCTGGTGGGGGCCACTCCGGGGTGGGAGAGGTTGCTGGTGATGCCCCATCCGTGGGTCCTGCTGCGACGGTCCAGTTCGAGACCGAAGAGCCCGAACGCGATCTTGGACTGCCGGTAGGCGCGCATGGCGTCGTAGTCGCGTTCCCAGTTCAGATCGTCCCAGTTGATGCCGCCGCGTCTCACGGCGATGCTGACCTGCGACGTGACGCGGGCACGACCGGCGCGCAGCAGCGGGAGGAGGTGGGCGACGAGGGCGAAGTGGCCGAGGTGGTTGGTGCCGAATTGGAGTTCGAAGCCGTCCGCCGTGGTCTGCCGGCTCGGCGGGGTCATCACGCCCGCGTTGTTGATCAGGATGTGGATGGGCCGCCCCTCCTCGCGGAGAGTCTCTCCGAGGGCCTGGACCGACGTGAGCGACGACAGGTCGAGGCCGCGCAGCGAGAGCTTCGCGTTCGGGAGGTTCCGGCGGATCGCGGCGATCGCGTTCTCGCCCTTGCGGGGGTTGCGGACGGGCATGACGACCTCCGCGCCGGCCGCGGCGAGTCGCGCGGCCATGCCCAGCCCCATGCCGTCGCTGGCGCCGGTGACGAGCGCGCGCTTTCCTGACAGGTCCGGAATGGTGATGTCGATTGCTTGACGCGACATTGCTCTGCTCCCTGTGGTGTCGTCTCGGATCCACGGTCCCGGAGGCGGCGTGGATGTTCCAGGGACCATCGATCCGTGGATGCGGACTCCTGTCGCAGACGCCTCGGACGCCTTCGAGAGGGGGACCGACGGTCCGTGGTTGCCGTCACGCGAAGACGATAGAAACGAAGCAGCACCGCGAGCGGAGGGAATGCCATGATCGATCGCGCCGGGCTGGCGGAGTTCCTCAGAAGCCGCCGAGAAGTGCTGCAACCTGAGGACGTCGGCCTCCCGCGCGGTCCCCGTCGCAGGACGAACGGGCTACGGCGCGAGGAGGTCGCGTCGCTGTGCCACATGTCGACCGACTACTACTCCCGCCTTGAGCAAGAACGCGGACCGCGGCCGTCGAGCCAGATGCTCGCCTCGATCGCCCAGGGCCTGCACCTCTCGCTCGACGAACGAGACCATCTGTTCCGTCTCGCGGGGCAGAACCCACCCGCCCGCGGCGGGGTCGGCGAGCACATCAGCCCCGGCCTGCTGCGCATTTTCGACCGTCTGGACGACACTCCCGCGGAGATCGTCACCGAGCTCGGCGAGACCCTGCGGCAGACCTCGATGGGCGTCGCGCTCACCGGCGACACGACCCGCTACGCCGGGCCCGCCCGCAGCCTGGGATACCGGTGGTTCACCGATCCGGCCGCACGGGATCTCTACGCGCCGGAAGAACATCCGTTCCTCACCCGGATGTTCGCCTCGGGACTACGCGAGATCGCCACCCTCCGCGGCCCCGGATCCCGAGCCGCGCACCTCGCCGACCTGCTCCTCGCCCGCAGCGACGAGTTCCGGCGCGTGTGGGACGCCCACGAGATCGGGATACGCCCCCACGAGGTCAAGCACTTCATCCACCTCGAAGTCGGAGCCCTGGAGCTGACCTGCCAGAGACTGGTCGACCCCGACCAGGCCCACTCACTGCTCGTCTACACCGCCGTTCCCGGCAGCGAGAGCCACGACAAGCTGAACCTGCTCTCCGTCATCGGAGCCCAGACCCTCCACTGAAGGAGTCGCGCCCCGAGCCCGAAGGACGGTTCGCTATGTGACGATGCCGACATCCGCGAACGGCGCGGACACCGGCAGATCTCTTCGCCGGTACATGGATCAGGTCCATCCAAGGCGAGCCGTGTCCGGAGAATCGGAGAAGAGGAAAGACTGAGGGCTCGCCGACCCCGGCGATCGTCATCCGGGATTGTCAGGCGAACTAGGGCTGCGGGTCGGCGGCGCGGAGTAGCGACAGCAGGCCGTTGATGGCCGCGTACTGCTTGGGTGAGGGCGGGTCGGCGGAGAAGTGCATGAGGTCGTTACGTGCCTGTCGGACCCTCTCCAGGTAATCGAGGAGGATCTGCTGGTCGACGTTCCAGCCCAGCCTCTCCCATCGCTCCTGGTCCTTCAACAGATGGAAATAATTACCAAAGGTGAGATCTGTGGCCTGATGAACCTTGGACTTCTGGTGTGGCGGCACCGCCTGCTTGAGGTCATCCACGCTGAACGCCTCCGCCGCCCGGCGAAGCCTGTTCTCCGCTTCCTCGATCAGGATGAACGGCCGCGCGTGGTAACCGAACTGGCGGGTCAGATCAGCCGCCGTGATGATCCCGGTCACCTTCGATCGATCGGCACTCCGGACGAAGATGTATCCCTTGTCGTAGATGGTCTCTATCTGGTCGAGGAGAGGCGCATCGTGATCCACGACGACGGCGGACGTCAAAGCCTCCTTCAGCGCCGGATCGGCGGAGGCGACATGCGCGTGGCCGATCGACTCCCAGCTGACCGCACCGTGGAAGGTCCCGTCCTCGTCGATCACGGCCAGCTGAGAGAAGTTCT
The DNA here is from genome assembly GCF_040648855.1 of Streptosporangium sp. NPDC049078. NCBI lineage: Bacteria > Bacillati > Actinomycetota > Actinomycetes > Streptosporangiales > Streptosporangiaceae > Streptosporangium > Streptosporangium sp. NPDC049078. Next base: position 12,464 of record NZ_JBEZEL010000021.1, on the reverse strand, counting down.
CCGTCAGCATGCGGGTTTTGACATATCTCAGCTCTGCCGATCGTGGCACCGATACGAGCTGCGCCGGGAGGCTGCCGATCCGGAGCGTCACGGGTTCGAGCTTGTCGACATCCGCGGTGTCTTCGGTGTCTTCGGCGGCGTCCACGACCGCATCGGGCTCCGCGACGATCCGCACCAGAGCGATCTCGGTGTCCACCGACCCCTCGGTGAACGGCGGCTGAGTGGTGAGGCCCTGGGCCGCGAGATCAGACTTGATCGTTTCGATGACCGCGCCGGTCCGGCGTGAGGTTCCCCAGTGTTCCAGGAGGCTGCGAATGGTCAGCTTCCTGGGATCCTGCGGACTTCGCGAAACGGCGTCCTCCAGGAGTTCGGCGGCCGTGGTGATCTCCTCCTGCCCCTCCACCCCGGGGTCGACGCCGTGTTCGGCAAGGTAGGCGATTCGTCGTGCCGCGTCATTGCGGCTCAAACCACAGACCGTGAGAAGGGAGGTGGTGCTCGCACGCAGGTCGGACTTGAAGACATCCCGGGGAAGGTCGGTGCGGATCCAGTCGACCCTGCGGACCTGCCGGAATCCCGACGCCTCGTCCGGGCGGTATTCGTAAGGGCCGATCACCCTCCCTATCGCGACCTTCTTGGGATCCCGCTTCCTGGGCATCACCACGAGGTCGCCTTCCTGGATCTCCTTGGAGAATCGCCAGAGTTGCCCGGCCCAGTTGGCGATGACACCCGGCGAACTCTTCGGATAGGCGCGCTGCACCTCTTCCTTCAGATCATCCCGGTGCACGTAATGCCCGATATCTCCGAGTTCGCGCCAACCAATGACCGCAAGCCCCTCGGCGAGCGCCTTGTCCTCTTTTCTATCCTCCAACTCCTCGTTACCCTCACCGTCCCGGCCACCACGGATCAGCCATGCCAGCGGCTCGTTCTCTCGCCGCAGCTTCTCCCCCATGATTGATCTCCCTTCGGTTGCCTCAAACGAGAGTTTCCAAAGGCTCTCCAAACCAAACCGATATGCCATCGGCTGGAACGAGGAGGACAACGAGCATTGAGGTCCGCCGGGCTATCGCGGACCGGATTGTGGCTCTTCGGTCGGTCCCGGCCCGCACCACTTCACGGGCACCGGCGTGGTTCGGATCGGTCGTTCGTTTCCGCCTCGCCACTCACTGCCGGTCGTGGCGGTTGTCGAGCAGGTGGGTGAGCAGGCCCATGGTGGCGGCGCCGGCGGCACCGCCACCGAGCAGGGCCGCGGGCCAGGTGGCGCCGGTGGCCAGGGTGAGCGCGCAGGCGATGGCCGCCACCAGCGCGGTAGTGGTCAGGGTGAGCAGGACAGGCACGGAAAACATCGTCACTCCGGGAAGGACGCCGGAATTCCGGCGGTGTGGTCATCGGCCCAGAACGCGATGAGCTCGGTGTCGGTGAGTTCATCGCTGGGACGGCAGGGCGGCGTGCGCCCGGTGATCAGAGCCCAGACCGTCACCAGCAGGGTCAGCAGCTGGTCGTCGTCGTGAGCCCACGGCGAGGGCGGGGAGCCCGGCCGGGTACCGGTGACACGGAGCGGAGAGGTCAGGGCACGCGAGACGGCGAGAGCGTGCGGCATGGACGTCTCCTTCGTGGTCGGCGGGATTGGGATCAACAATGAGGGCGCCGTTGACCTAGCCGCCACCGGTTCAAACACCTCCGGACAACACCGGAATAAATGGCCGCATATGGGCAAAAAGCGCCCCTTCTTTCTCCGCGGTTCTTCCGGCGCGGCCGATTTGATCATTGATACGGCCGGCCTTTCGTAGATCGACGACCGTCGGCGCGCACCCTGCTCCGGTTGTCTCCGAAGGGATCCGCTTCGGTCCGGATCGCTTCGAGGTCGTCCGGTCTCATCCGGACTCGTCCGGAGTCCGTAGACGCAGGTCAATTACCTGCCAATTCCGGACAAGGCAGAAAATGCGATCTCCACCAGCTTGACCGCCCGCTAGTGCCAATATGACTTCAGCTACTACCTGTAGATCACGGACCACTCATTTCGGCTAAGGCGATGGTGGAAGAACATCGTGACGCGGCGCTTCGCGCCTTCGTCGACCAGCTCAACGAACTGCGCGACCTGGCCGGCTCCCCGGCGCTGTCGCGCCTGCGTACGATCTCGAAGCTCATCTCCGAAGACAGCAAGGACCGGATTCTGGCCACCAGCACCACGCACGACATCTTGTCCGGTAAACGCAAGCACGCGCCGTCCTGGGAGTGGGTGTCGTGTTTCGTGGCCGCGTGCACGATGGCCGCCGACCGGACCGGCCTGGACGTGCGCCGCATGGGGGACCTGCAGGTGTGGCATCAGCGATGGCTTACGGCCCGCGACGCCCAACCCGATCCCCCCGCACCTCCCAGGCGGCCGATCACAGCTCAGGCCGCCCCACCCGAGCCCGTGCGCCCTCTCCGGCAACGACCCGCCTCCACGCCGGTCGTGTCCCCGCCGGCGCCCCCGGTGCGGGCAGACGTGCCCCGCCCCGCCACCCCGACCGGCTCCGCACCCCTGCCCGAGGAGCGGCAACGGCTACTGGAGATCTACGGCAGGATCGGTACCCGCCTGCTGGAGCACAGCCAGGACGGCAGCGTCGAAGACTGCATGCGCCTGGCGGTCATCGCGTTGCTGAGGGGCTGGCCTCCAGAAGCGCTTCATTGGCTGCGTCGAGCCAGCGATGCCGGGCAGACCGACGCGGCGGGCCTGTTCAACCACCCTCATCGCCTGCAGGTCGCCGCCGAACTCGCCTGCCGCTACGGCCGCCACTACCAGTGCTTCCCCAGCAAGCTCAGCGTCGCGACGTTCTTCTATCGCCTGGCCGCCAACCACGGTCACGCCGAGGCCGCCTACCGCCTCTCGATGATCCGCCAGACCAAGGAGGAAGAAAGAACGGCCAACAGCTCGATGGACCCGGTGGTCACCGACGAACCTTCGCCGACCACCGACACCCCGCCCACTCGGTTTCCCCACGATCTGGACAAGGTTCTGCGGCTGTGCCTGATCAACGAAGGCGACGAGCCCACCGCGGAGCCGTCCTCGCCGACTGTCGGCGTAGGACTTCAACTACAAAGGGGACAGGCTGATCACCGCGTCGAAAACGCTCCCGTAGGGAACCCGACATGACACGACGAAGCCCTGAACTGCCTTCGAGCGGGGTCGCGCTGCGACTGGGGCGAGTGAGATAACGGATATGCGTCATCGCGGTGGACTGTCGTCCTCGGGCGGCCGATCCATGAAGCCCTCATGACATGCTTCTCGTCTCATCCGGTGCCGGTGGCGGGAAGCAGGACAGATGCAGTTACAGCGGTGGTGGTTGACGGCCGCGTTGCTCGCGCTCCTCCCCTCGGTCATGGCCTGGTTCGGCAGCGACGCCATCGCGAGCACCGGTCTCTTCTACTACGACTTCCACGTCACCGACGGGATCGGGATCTTCCCTCTGGCGCAGGGCCTTGGCGTCGGCTATCTGGGCTCTGTCGGCGTGGACATCACGCAGGTGCTGTGGGATGTCGAAGTCGTCGTGCTGGCCTTCGCGCTCCCCGTCCCCATGGTGGCCGTGGCGGCCCTGCTCCGGCGAAGGTGGCAGGATCGAACCACCCTCGTCCTGGCGGTCTTTCTCGGAATTCTCGCGGTGGTCAACCTCGCCGCCAACATCGTCGGCCCCTGGTCGGACCTGACCCAATGCCCGCCGACCGATTACCTGTCTCTTCCCGACGAGTATTCCTGCTACAGGAACGGCACAGGGACGGGGATTCCGCCCTTCTTCTACAGTCCCGCTTACGCCTTCGCCGCCCACACCTTGATCGAGATCCGTCGCAACCTCACCGGCGTTCCTCACCGCTCTGAGGCGCGAAGCGGTGTCGACGCCGTTGACTGATGTTCGATCCGCGGACCACCTCTGCCTCGGTAGACAGTGACGCCGATGCTTCTGATCGCTGGTGGCGTGGCGCAAGAGTCGGTGAGTTCGGCCTGGCGCACCCAGATACGGATCGACTGGGCGAAGGACTCGAACCTCTTGGCGAGTTCCCCTGGCGCCCGTCCCATGCATCCAACTCCGCCATCTTCCGTGTCAACTTAAGCACTTCTTCCATTCTTCTGTCAGCTTATGTAGCTGACTATCCGGAATCTACTGGGCACCTTAGTTCGCGAATCCACATCTCCATTTGGTCGTAGCGTGACGCCACGAAAGCAGAGAGTTAGAACATAAGGAAATAATCGCCTGCTGTAACGCTCCGACAAGTGGGGCGTCCTTGGCAGGTCAGCTTTTCATCACAACGGCGGCGTATGTGGCATTGTGGATATCATGCGGCACACTTTTTCCTGGCGCTCCGGGCTCGCACTGTTCTTGCGGCGACCAGGTCGACAAGCGCCCATGGCCCCCCAGTCAGACACCATACGGATGGCGGGACCGCTGCCCACGACAGAGCCGACCCCGCCACGATGGGAATCCACACAGCTCGCTGCAGCCGAATACACCTCCTTGCGCTCAGAGATCGTCGGCCTCACATCGCTGCAATTTCAGACCACCGCTGTGGCGACAGTCTCCTTCGGTGCCGTGCTGTCGGCGGGCTTTCAAGTCCGCAATGCAGCCATCATCTTGATCTACCCACTGCTGTCGCTTGCCCTGGGGATCATCTGGCTCTTCAAAGCCCACCTGATTACCCGCATCGCGGCCTATCTCCGGACCGAAATCGAAGATCGCGTCGGCCGGGAGAATATGGGCTGGGAGCACTACGTCCAAGATCACCCACTACCGCGCGGACGGTTCGCCTACTGGGGTTTGCGTGCGATCTTCCCCGTGACCTCGATGATCGCGATCGGAGCAAGCTTTGCCTTGGCACCCCAGGGAGCAGCCATGACCATCCTCTATATCCTGTCCTTTACAGTCACCATCGTCACCATTGCGGTGTTCATCCTGTGGCGAGAGCCATCTCCAGAAATTGGACAAAAAAGCTCTTGCAGTGAATCCCCGCCATCCATATGACAGACGATTTGGAACTCTACGATCTCCTTGATGAATACGACCTCGACAGCGAGGATTTCGGCTTCCGTGCGGCTTGGTGCGAAGGCCTGACCTGCGAGGAGGCCGCACGTCGCCTTCGAGTAGACCTTGACAGCGCCTACGCCTCCACCGTCGACGAACTGATGCACGAAGAGGGAGACCACGACTTCGATGAAGGCGCGGTCCTCATCGGTCCGGCCGGAGCCTGGACAATGATCCTGCAGCTCAACGGACTGGACTGCACTCGGTATTCGACACTTGAGGCATTGTCCGCCGGAGCCGGGCGAGCGATTGGAATCGGCTGGAGCGTCAATGGTGACGAGCGGCTGATCTACGCAGAAGATGGACGTGTCCTGGTCTCAATGGACTTCACGTTTCCAGAGGACCGCAGCGAGCCTGATCGTCAGGCGCTCGACCCGTATATGGAAGGGCTTGTTCTCGGGTACGAGGAGGGAGCCGATGTCGAGGAGAGCATCGACGCCGCCTTGACCTTGATCGGCCGAACGACCGGACATCCCATCGATCGCGACTGGATCGAGGCCCGCCACACGTTCTACGTGATTCCCCGAGACGCCTGGGCCTTCCAGTCGTAGGAGCGGGACGTCACGGCCCGCAAAGCCGGGGGTGTCCTACGGCGCAGAATTCGACTCGGTAGAGAGAACGGCCGCCTCACCTGGCCAACCGCTCAACGTTGCCGTACCGCACCAGAACCCGGGGCCGCCGGGCCCTGGGCACCCGAGCGGTTCAGTAGGCGGTGAAGCCGTCCGTCGCGGTGCGGCAGAAATCGCGGAAGCGAGTCAGCCACACGACCGTCGCGGAATAGTTGCGCCCGAGGTCGTCACGGTGGAACTCGTAGGTGTCGGGTTCCGTGACGATCGATCCGTCCAGGAGGACGCGGCCTTCGGCGGGAGCGGTCGCCAGGTAGGTGTCCAAGAACATGGCGATCCGCCGGGCCTGCTCGCCGGTCAGTTCCACGGCGATGTTGTAACCCAGCATTTCGGCCGTGTCGGCGTCGAGGAGACCGGATCTCTCCAGTAGTTCCAGAGCCGGTCGCCAGTTCCACGCGTTGACGTCAAGCGACTCGCCACCCGGGGTTTCGAGCGTCCAGGACATCGGCCCATCCTATCCAGACGTCAGGTGAACGTACGGGATGGCGGATTCGCACGTCAGAGCTCTTCAGAGGGCAGGTGTCCACCAACTTCAGCACTCCCCTGCCCCTGCTGCGACGTCATGCTTCCGGCGCATTGACCGGCAAGCCGTGTGACCATTCCCGCCGCGGTCGCGTCTGCATGTGACGTGACAATCGAAACCGTTCGGGGGGCGACATCATCGAGGAGCTGTACCGCGAGCACTGGCCGCTCGTGTGCGGGTTCCTTCTGCGCAGGACCCGCGATCCGCATCTCGCCGAGGACCTGGCGCAGGAGACGTTCATCAAGGCGACCAGGGCACTGCTCGGCTGGCGGGGGGAGAACGCGGCGGCGTGGCTGCTCACGATCGCGCGTAACACCCTGGTGGATCACGCACGCAGGAGCCGCCGCGAGCTCGCCCTTCCGAACCCCGACGAGCTGGGCGTGCCGCCACTTCACGTGGAATCACTGGACGTTCGCGACGCGCTGGAGCGGCTGCCCGAGCAGCAGTGCCGGCTCCTCACGCTGGTCTACTTCGAAGGCTTCTCGATGGTGGAGGTGGCCGCGATGACCGGCAGGTCGCACAACTCGATCAAAACCGCGGTGTGGCGGGCGAGAGCCGCCTTCGCAGACCTCTACGGGAGAGCCGATGAACATGCCTGAGATGCCAGACCTGCCGGACTTCGACCCCAAGCGCACCCGGCGTGCGGTCCGGCGAGGACTGTTCAGGACGGTCGCCATCGTCCTGGCCGTCCTGGCGCTGCTCGCGGTGGCGGCGACCGAGGGCTCGTCCCTGCTGCAGACCCGCGGCGACCGGGAAGACCGCATGCAGGCCGTGCTCGGCACCGCCTTCAAGATCTACAACCCGGCCTATACGGTGACGATCGACCCCTGCTGCCAGACCTCGCCCCTGTCGATGTCGTTCGATGTGGTGGCACGTCCCATAGGACCTGTCGGAGCCTGGCCGGCCGGGGGCGAATCGCACACCATCGGTCAGGACTTCTTCGGCCGCGTACGACGCCTGCCGCTGGGCCATACCTCCAACACCAGGCTTTCCCAGTCCCTGTTCGACGTCGGCACCAGGCTGGCGCCCAAGGACGAGGTGCGCGCCGTGCTCGCCCGGCTGCCCGCCGACCTCAGCGCGCTCGCGGTGGTTGAGTTCGAGCAGCCACTCGGCGAGGCGGACCTGAAGGCGTTCACGAAGCGGCACGGCTCCTGCGCCGAACGGATCGTGTACGAGCGCAGGCCCGGCTCCCTCCCGATCACCTGGGGCTTCGACTACTGGACCGACCCGATGGAACTCGGCATGAGCGGCGACATGACCGAAGAGATGTGCGGTGGCGGCCTGCCGCAGTTCCGCGACTGGGTCGGCCGGCTGCGTGACCACGACGACGCGAACCTGCGCTCCTTCGACCTGTCCCTGACCCGGCTGCGCGAGGCGGCCAAAGCCGGACTCGCCTACGGCTATGTGGACCAGCTCAGCTCGGTCCGCGAATTGCGGGAGTTGCTCAAGGACCCGAGGGTGCGCACGATCCGTCTGGCCGACGTGGCGTTCAACCTGGACCGGCCTCGCCCCTAACACGCGTCCTCTCGGGCATACATTCGGATCGCGGCGAGACCCCCGTATGACACCTGTTCTGCCGGGCACCTCAACGCCGCCACCGGCCGCCTTCAAGTGGCAGCAAATCCAGCCGGAGGGGTTCGCGGTGAACCCCCGGCCAATCGTCAAGGCGGATCCCGACTCGGTGTAGGCGCGGTGCCTCACCGGTATCTTGGGGGTCGCCGATGGACTGTGAGGACGTCATGGACACGATGGAGCGGGCCGGAGATCTCAAGGGCGAGTTGTCGGAGTACGCGCGGTCACCCCGGTTCGACCGGGCCGTCAGGGACATGATCTTTGAGGCGTTCCCCGGCGGCGTCGTCGACGACGAGATGACCTTCTCGGCGGCTCTGGACTCCTTCATCTTCACCAAGCGGCTCGACGGTGGGCAGACCGTGGTCGAGATGTTCGCCGAGCGATTCACCGGCGAGGACCGGGCGCTCGTGCTGTCGTGGACGGACTACGTACAGGGCGTCTTCGAGATCAAGGAGCCGTACGGCGATGACGGTTTCGTGGCCGTCAACCACATCGACGAGCTGACCTACCGGATCCGCTCCAACATGGGTCCGGCGGGCGTCGAACGGCTCACCCCGGGCGTCGTCATGGTCGGCGGCATCGTTCCCGTGGGGGACGACTGGATGATCAGCGGAGCATCGGCGGCCTTCCCCGCCAAGGACGCCTCCGACGCCCTCGCAGGCGTACGAGAGCTGCAGCTGAGGAATCCGAAGCTGGTCTTCCGCAACCCCGAGAAACTCGCCCGGGCCCGCGAGATCCAGGCCGCCCAACGCGAATCCTTCGTCGACCTCTACGGAAGCGACATGATCGCCGTTCCGGGAGACGAGGTGAAAGAGAAGGTTCTCGCCTTCTACCGGCACGACTACGAGCGGGCCGGGAGCAAGAGCGGCCCGTGGACTCCGCCCGACCTGCCCGATCCCGGCTTCGCCCAGATGGGGACGGTCGCAATCCTCTTCGACGAGGAGGACGGTCTCGGCTTCCACCCGGACTTCGACCTGCTCCAGGAGGTCTTCGCCGACCCCGCGCTCATCGCCCGCGGCCGGTATCGCGAGGTGGTCGGCGGATACCTGCGCGGCGACGACGTCAGCCCCCGCATCCTGCAACGCCTCGCCGCGCAGGACCCCGGCAAAGCGAGCGAGGTCTTCCGCAAGCTGCTCAAGAAGCCGCGTTTCTCCTGGGAACGCGACGGCGAGGCGCTACTGCGCAAGCACAAGGCCGACTGGTACGACGCACCCCGCCTCCCCAGGGTCATCCCCGTATAGGACCCGGGCCGCGAGAACGACAGAGCGGGTCGTCGAGTGCGGGCCTGAGGGTCTCGGTGAAGTGCCCGGGTGACGTGCTGTCTCAGGACGGAGTCGCCGATACTGTCGGCTTCACGCCAGGCGGCGGCGGTGACCTCCTGTCGTGCTGGCCACGTCGATCACCTGTTGACGTAGGAGAGCCGGATCGCCGCGACAGCGGCACGGAAACGTATTCGGTTCCGGTCACTGCGCTAGACGAAGGCCGTGACGCCCTCGTATTCCGCTGTCGGGGCGGCACCGGCGGCCTCGTACTGGAGCAGTAGCAGGCCTTTCGCCGTCACCTCGTGGCGGACGAGTCGAAGGCCGACGGGTCGGCTCGGATGGTCGAACAACCGCCGTCCGGAACCGGTCACGGCCGGGGCGACGACGAGCCGGAGCGTGTCGACGAGGCCCGCCGCCAGCAGGGCGTTGCCGAGCCGGGCACTCCCGTGGATCTGGAGTTCCCTTCCTGGCCGCGCCTTGAGTTCCCCGACGGTCTGGATCGGGTCGCCGCGAAGCACGGTCGTCGGATGCCAACTCCCTTCGGTGAGGGTGTTGGTCACCACGTACTTCGGCAGTGCGTTCATCCGCGCGGTGTACGGGTCGTCCGGGTCGGTGATCTGGGGCCAGTCCCGGGCGAACGCCTCGTAGGTGCGCCGCCCGAGCAGCAGGCCGTCGGCGAGGTCCAGCCAGTCGGAGGTACGCCGGACGAAGAGTTCGTCCAGGTGGGGCACGAGCCAGCCGCCACGGGTGAAGGCGTCGCTCGTGTCCTCGGTCGGCGAGCCGGGCCCCTGGCTGACCCCGTCGAGGGTGACGAACTCGGTGAGAACGATCCTCACCGGACGACCTCGCTCTCCGCGACGACGGCGAGTTGTTTGACGACCGAGCCCACGCCGTCGAAGAAGCCGAGTTCCTCGTGGCGGGCGCGGGCGGCCGGATCACCGTGCCGGACGATCATTCGGTAGTCCGTGCCGTCCGGATGATCGCTCAGCGTGACCTCGGCTGTCATGAGCACCGGTGCGGGACTCGCGGGGCGCCAGGCGCTGTCGATCGCGTTCGTGTACACGATCCGCTCAAGCTCGTCGACGACGAGGAAGCTCGCGTCGAGGTGCGGGACGAAGCCGACCCCGTCCTCGCTCATTCGCGTCACGAGCGCGCCGCCGGGCCGGACGTCGAGGCGGTCAACGCGGCACACGGTCGGCGCCGGAACCCACCACTGCTCGAAGAGGGACGGATCGGTCCACGCGCTCCACACCGCGGCGCGGGGAGCGCGGATGACCCGCTGCAGGAGCAGGTCGAGATCGGGGTTCACGGGTGTTTCTCCTTCGGATCGGTGACGAGGCGTTCAAGCCGGTCGGTGCGCTCTTCCCAGACCTGGCGCTGCTCTTCGAGCCAGCCGTCGACAAGGGCGAGGCGGTCGCGGTTGAGCACGCAGGTGCGTACCCGGCCGAGCTTGACCGTACGGATCAGGCCGTTCGCCTCCAGCGTCCGCACGTGCTTCATGAAGGAGGGAAGGGTCATCGGGAACTCGCGGGCGAGATCGCCCACGCTCGTCGGACCGCGGCCGAGGCGTCGGATGACGCCGCGGCGCGTCGGGTCGGCGAGGGCGACGAACACACCGTCGAGCTCGGCCGAATACTGTGCCATGCGGCTAAGTATTGCCCGCCCCCAATACTTAGCGCAAGAGCAAAGTATTGCTAAAGGTCCGCTGCCGGACATCGAGGAAGCGGATCGCCTCGGCGAGTTCGCGCAGGGCCGCCTCCAGCAGGGTGGTCTCGGAGTCCTCCAGGTGACCGCCGGGCGGCAGTCGTCGATCCAGGGCGACGGCCTTGGCCATCGCCGTCTCGGTGCCTGCGCTTGGCCACCGGGCCGGTGGGGTTCCTTCTCCCGGCCCCACGCCCGGCCGTCTGCGTTCTGTCGCCGCCGTCCTCTACGCTCCGATCCCGTTGATCAATGGGCGGCGGCGGGAAGGCGGGTCCGATGGCGTGGCTGCTACGCGGTTGCGATGACGAGGTGTGGGTGCAGTTCGGGGAGCTGGGGGTCTTCTTCGAACGCAGCGACGGCGATCTCCTGCTGGAAAGTCCTGACGGCGAGAATCACCTCGCGGACATCCGGCTGGAGGCGTGGGATGGGCGGCCTTCTGATCCCGGGGCTCCGTGGTTCCTGGTCCAGGACACCACCATCGAGGGCGGTACCGGGTTCGTCACCGTGGGGTCGTTGGCCGAGGAGGCGAGCCGACAACTGATCATCGGCCCGCCGCACTTCCTGTACGGCGTCACCGCGCACACTCAAAAGGGCGGGGATCCCCCGGAGTTCATCTCTGAGGAACAGTTCGAACGGGAGTGGGAGGAGCGCACGCCCGAGCGGTGGCTGATCAGGTTCTGGCCGATTCGAGACGTCTTCGATCCCGCCCGGCACGCACGTCCCGACAGGGCGAACGGCCGGCAGGCGCACCCGGTCGAAGTGCCGGTCTCTACGGCCGAGCACTGGCCCGCGGCGCGGATCGGCCGTCGGCAGGCGGCCTTGAACAAGCACCTCGCCCGCCAGGGGATGACCATGGCCGACTTCCTGACGGCCCAGGGGCTGGCGCCGGACATGCCCTTCGACCGGTGGCAGGCGGCGATGGCGGAGCGGGAGGTGCCCGCCATCGCCGAACGCGAGGGATGGCCGCACTGGCTGACCGAGCTCGTCAGCAAATACCCGCAGATCGCCGGCCACTGGCACCACCTGCCGGAAACGGTCGAACAGTGGGCTCCCGAGCGGCGTGAGGAGCGGGCCCGAGACCTTGCCGCGCGCCTACACGCCGCCGAGGTCCTGAACCCGGACGACGTCACCTTCACCGCCGACGTCCAGGCGTACGAGCCGCAGCCGGGTGGAACCTACCGGGGCTGGCGCTGGGACTACGCCGATCGGCCTGCCCACGAAACCTTCGGTGTTGACCGGCGCGTCGCCTGCCACGACATCATGAGCGGAAAGGTGCTGGTCACCGGCGTCGTGACGGTCCTGGGGCACGACGGGCAGAACGGTTACGAGGTCCGCGACGCCACACCGGCCGAGGCAGCCCGCCTCCGCTGCGCGGAGGCGGCGTGGAGCGGGCCGGACGTCGGCGAAAGGCGCACAACACGGCTCGGGCCTTGAAGCGGCCAGGAACGGTCGGCTCACTGACGCTGAATCGCTCCGTTGTCGCTCAAGGCCTGATCCTGACGCTTGGGAACATCTGATACTTGATCGGGAGATGGGCATGATCTGGGAAACCGACGACTACGCACACGCGGGATGGGCCGCTGCCGAGTTTTCAGACGGCAGGGTCTCGGTGGGCTCGGAGGCCGGCGGTGCCGTAGGGCGTGTTTTAGAAGTCGGTGATGTGCCTGGTTGGCCGTCCGGGGAAGTGGCGGGCGGCCAACCAGACGGTGAGGTCGCGGGCGATGTCGTT